>CAZCJW010000292.1:0-3255 GCA_964499185.1 uncultured Propionivibrio sp.
CGATCTTCTTCCGGCAATTGCATGGTCAGACCAAGCGCCCGACCGCGCGGAATGATCGTGACCTTGTGCACCGGATCGGACTTCGGCACCAGCTTGGCAACAACGGCATGGCCCGACTCGTGATACGCCGTGTTGCGTTTTTCCTCATCGTTCATGACCATGCTGCGGCGCTCGGCGCCCATCAGGATCTTGTCCTTGGCTTTTTCGAAGTCCTCCATGTCGACCAGACGCTTGCCACCTCGGGCGGCAAACAAGGCGGCTTCATTGACCAGATTGGCCAGATCGGCACCCGACATGCCCGGCGTTCCGCGAGCGATGATGTCGGCCTTGACGTCGGGCGACAGCGGAACCTTGCGCATGTGCACGTTGAGAATCTGTTCGCGGCCACGGATGTCCGGCAGTGGCACCACGACCTGGCGGTCGAAACGCCCCGGCCGCATCAGCGCCGGGTCGAGCACGTCCGGCCGGTTGGTCGCCGCGATGACGATCACGCCCGAACTCGCCTCGAAACCGTCCATCTCGACGAGCATCTGGTTCAGGGTCTGCTCGCGCTCGTCGTTCCCACCCCCGAGGCCAGCACCACGCTGACGCCCGACGGCATCGAGTTCATCGATGAAGATGATACACGGCGCGTGCTTCTTGGCGTTTTCGAACATGTCGCGAACGCGCGCCGCGCCAACGCCGACGAACATTTCCACGAAATCGGAACCGGAAATGGAGAAAAACGGCACTTTCGCCTCGCCCGCAATGGCCTTGGCCAGCAGCGTCTTGCCGGTCCCGGGGTTGCCTACCAGCAGCACACCTTTCGGAATACGTCCGCCCAGCTTCTGAAACTTGGTCGGGTCGCGCAGAAAATCGACGAGTTCCGAAACTTCTTCCTTGGCTTCATCACATCCGGCAACATCGGCAAAGGTAATGTTGTTGGTCGATTCGTCGAGCAAACGCGCTTTGCTCTTGCCGAACGAGAACGCGCCACCCTTGCCGCCCCCCTGCATCTGACGCATGAAGAACACCCAAACACCGATCAGCAGCAGCATCGGGAACCAACTGATGAAAATGTTCATCAGGAAGGACTGTTCTTCTTCCGGCCGGGCCTCGACCTTGACGCCATGCTTGAGCAAGTCGGAAACCATCCACAGATCCGGCGGCGCATACGTCGTCAGCTTGCGTCCGTCGCTTGTTGTCGCCTTGAGCACACGCCCTTCGATGACAACCTTGCTAATCGACCCGCGTCCGACCTCCTCCATGAACTGGGAGTATTCCATCGATGCCTGGGTGACCTGTCGGGTATTGAACTGGTTGAAGACGGTCATCAGCACCAGACCAATCACCAGCCAGACCGCCAGATTCTTGAACATGTTATTCAATGCCGTACCTCTTCCTCGTTACTCCCCGGAAAGACCGGGGAAGGATGCACTTCACAAAGCCGCCATTCTAAACCTTCTCGGACCGTTCCGTCAGATCGGGCACCCGACCTTCTTTAAGCCCTTTGCCCAGCAAATAAACTTCGGCACTACGGTCCCGGGACGCATCCGGCTTGCGCGTCGTCACCGTCCTGAAAACCTGCTTCATCTCGCGCACGAAGTCCTCATAACCATAACCCTGGAAAACTTTGACCAGAAAAGCGCCTTCCGGTTTCAGCCAATGGCGACAAAAGTCCAGTCCGAGTTCGGCCAGGTGGATGATCCGCGCCTGATCGGAAACGGGCACACCGGATATATTGGGGGCCATGTCCGAAAGAACAAGCCCGACGCGATCTCCAGCGAGCAATTCTTCCAGTTGATGTAGCACGCTTTCTTCGCGGAAATCCCCCTGGATGAACTGGACACCGTGCAATCCGTCCATTTCCAGCAGATCGAGCGCCACCACGCGTCCGTGTCCCTTCATGCGCTGCGCCGCCACCTGCGACCACCCTCCCGGAGCGGCCCCGAGATCGACAACGACCTCACCGGGTCGAATCAGATGATCGCGGTCGTCAATTTCCATCAGTTTGAACGAAGCGCGCGACCGAAATCCCTCCGCCTTGGCACGCTGCACGTACGGGTCGGTGACGTGTTCATGCATCCACGCCTTGCTTGTTCTGGTTCGTTTCATCGTACTCGTGCCAAACCCTGTAAAATGGGCGTTTTGAAAGGTTACATCCGATGCTCGAAATCACAGCCGCCCAGCGGCGCTCCCTGCGCTCCCGTGCCCATTCGCTGAATCCCGTCGTGTCGATCAGCCAGAACGGCCTGACCGAAACGGTGCTGAAAGAGATTGGCGTTTGCCTGAACAGCCATGAACTAATCAAGATTCGCGTGTACAACGATGATCGTGACGAACGCGACCGCTACCTGCGCGAAATCTGTGATCAACTCGAGGCGGCACCGGTACAGCACATCGGCAAACTGCTGGTCGTATGGCGCCCGGCCCCCGAGGAGGCTGACCCCGCGAAACCTCGCCCATCTCTTCGCCGCCGTGCGGAACCGCGCAAGACGAAACGAAGCCATCAGTCTTGACGGCCTTGAAACATGAAAGGTGAAAACAGGACGGCTCCACGTTTCACTTTTCATATTTCACACCGGATCACTCGTACCGCACATCCAGCACTTCGTATTCGCGCAAGCCACCGGGTGCCTGCACCTGGGCCACATCCCCGGCATATTTACCGATCAGGGCACGGGCGATCGGTGAATTGACGGAAATTTTCCCCACCTTGATATCGGCTTCGTCCTCACCGACGATCTGGTAGGTCACCTGGTCACCGGTATCCTGATCTTCCAGATCGACCGTCGCCCCGAAGACGCAACGGCCATCGGCATCGAGCAGTTGCGGATCGATGATCTGGGCATTCGACAGCTTCATCTCCACTTCCTTGATCCGCCCTTCGATAAAGGCCTGGCGTTCCTTGGCCGCATCGTATTCGGCATTCTCGGAAAGATCGCCATACGAGCGGGCTTCGGCAATCGCGGCAATCACGTTCGGGCGCTCGACCGACTTGAGGTGTTGCAATTCGGCCCGGAGTTTCTCGGCGCCGGCAATTGTCAGAGGTATCTTGTTCATCGTTCTTTACCAGAAAACAAAACCGCCGGTTCACGCAAACGTGCAGATCCGGCGGCAGAAAATAGGAAGGATATTAACCGAGTTGGGCGTGCAATGTCTGTAGGGGGTAGACGACCAGATCTCCGCGGTTCTTAATACCCACCGCGGCGGCCTCGGCTCCCCAGACCGTCGTATACATCGTCACCCGGGCAGCCAGGCCCGAGGTCCGGATCG
>CAZCJW010000293.1:0-3254 GCA_964499185.1 uncultured Propionivibrio sp.
CGCGAACGGCTCCTATCGACACGATAGAAACGCTCCGTCAGACGAGGCAGATGCTGTGCGGCTATGCCGATGCCGGTATCGGACACCGAAAAAACACCGCAGCCGTCAAACACACGCCAGCACAGATCGATTCGCCCCCCGGCCGGCGTATAGCGAACCGCGTTGCCGACCAGGTTGCCAAAGGCGCTGCGCAGTTCGTTCGCACAGCCGGCAAGTACCGACGGCACCTCAACCGCAAGCGTGATGACATGTTTTCCGCCCGACAAGGCCTGGGCCTCGGCCTGGATGCTGCGCAGCATCGGTTCGACCTCGACCTGCTCCTCGTTGCCGAGCGGTGCGCCGGATTCGAGCGACGAGAGTGTCAGGAGATCCTGGATCAGGCGCTGCATGCGCCCGTTCTGCTCGCAGATCAGCGAAAGATAGTGCTTGATTTCGGCGGCGCCGTAATCCTCGTAGTTCTCGGAGAGCATTTCGGAGAAGCCGGCGACGACAGTCAGGGGCGTCCGCAACTCATGCGA
The DNA here is from genome assembly GCA_964499185.1 of uncultured Propionivibrio sp. Taxonomy (GTDB): domain Bacteria; phylum Pseudomonadota; class Gammaproteobacteria; order Burkholderiales; family Rhodocyclaceae; genus Propionivibrio. Next base: position 519 of record CAZCJW010000293.1, read on the forward strand.
GACGTTGGCGATGAAATCGCGGCGCATGTTTTCCATGCGCTCGATCTGGGTAATGTCACGGGAAACCAGCAGGCTGTGATCCTCGCCGTAGGGGATGACCTGAAGCATCAAAATCAGCCCCGGGACACGCCCGCCGCGGTAAATCAACGGCTCATCGAAGCACCGGCTTTCTAGATAGGCAACGAAATCCGGCTGGCGAATCAGGTTGGTCAGCGCCTGGCCACGATCACTCGCCGACGAAAGCGCAAAATGAACGGCTGCACGGTCGTTGATCCATTCGATGTGCTGATGCCGGTCGAAGGCGATCACCCCATCCGGCAAGGCCTGGAAAGCGCGCATGAAGCGATCGAGGGTTTCGGCCAGGGACTGCTGCTGTCCGACGCGAATCCGCACCCGGCGGTGCAGGCCGGCAAATGCCGCATCCCAGACGCCATGCCCCCGGGGCAGAGGTCTGTCCAGCGCACCCTCCTGCCAATCCAGCAACAGGCCGAGATGATAGAGATGCCACGCCAGCAAGAGCAGAATCCCGACACACAGGGACAACGCTCCTGCCGTCGGCCCGTACAACAGCAGGGCAGGCAGATAGACCAGGCCGGCGAGCCCGACCAGAATCCAGAACGTCCGTATCCAGATCGATTTCATTGCGGAGGAAGGTACTGATTCAGCCTGGCATCGCGGAAAAGCGGTAACCACTGCCGCGCACGGTCTGGATCAAACGATCATGGCCTGTCGATTCCAGAACGGCCCGCAGGCGCCGAATATGCACGTCGACGGTACGCTCTTCAACGAATACATGGTCGCCCCAGACCTGGTCGAGCAGCATGGTGCGATTGAAGACCCGCTCCTGATGGGTCATGAAGAAGTGCAGCAGGCGGAATTCGGTCGGTCCGAGATCGAGCGTCTGCCCGTTGGCGGTCACCCGGTGCGTCACCGGATCGATCCGCAAACCTTCGACCTCGACGCAGTCTTCGGTCATCTGCGGCGCACGTCGGCGCAGCACGGCCTTGATCCGGGCGACCAGTTCGCGAGGTGAAAACGGCTTGGTCAGATAGTCATCGGCCCCGGCCTCCAGGCCTGCCACCTTGTCCTGCTCCTCGCCGCGCGCGGTCAGCATGATCACCGGCAAATCCCGTGTCCGCTCATCGCCGCGCAAACGGCGGGCGAACTCGATCCCGCTCGTTCCCGGCAACATCCAGTCGAGCAGGACGACGTCCGGCAGGGTGCCATTGACCAGCGGCACGGCTTCTTCCGCCGAATAGGCGCGCATCACGCGATGGCCGGCATGCTGGAGCGCGGCGGAGATCAGTTCCTGAATGGCGGGCTCGTCTTCTACGACCAGGATCGTGGCGGGCATGGCAATCGGTCCTTCGGAAATTTCGACTCTCCCAGTTTATTAAGGACGGATTACAGTTTGATGACAAAAGCTCGATCCGGCAAGGCGGCTGCAAAAGAAGGGGCTGTGACTTTGCGCTATGATAGCGCCTCCCCTTTCTGCGAATCCGATCATGGCTGGACTGCGTCCCGAAACTCCTACCCCGACCGAAATCAAGCAGCACCAGAAATCCCGCGTTCTCGAAATCTCCTTCGACAACGGCGACCGATTCAAGCTCAGCTACGAGTTCCTGCGCGTCTTTTCGCCCTCCGCCGAGGTGCGCGGCCACGGCATTGGCGAGGAAAAGCTGCAGATCGGCAAGCGCGATGTCGACATCCTCCGCATCGAGCCGGTCGGCAACTATGCGATCCGCCCCGTATTCTCCGACGGTCACGATAGCGGGCTGTATTCCTGGGACATCCTGCACGGGCTGGGCAGCCATCGCGACGAATTGTGGCAGGCCTATCTGGACAAGCTCAAGGACGCCGGCGCCAGCCGGGATCCCGCCGAGTGCCCGGAACTGCCTCCCGCGCCTGCGCCGAGTTGCGGCATCAAGCGTTGATTCTTTTGGCTTCCACCCTCATTTGACAGCCCCCATGACTGACCAGAACCAGACCCATTTCGGCTTTGAACAGGTCGCCGAGGCCGAGAAGGCCCGGCGCGTGGCCGGCGTCTTCGACTCCGTCGCCCAGCGCTACGACTTGATGAACGACCTCATGTCGGGCGGTCTGCACCGGTTGTGGAAGGCCTTCACCATCGATCGCAGCGGCGTCCGCGAAGGCTCGCGCGTTCTCGACGTCGCAGGCGGCACCGGCGACCTGTCGCTGGCTTTCGCGCGCCGCGTCGGCAAGAGCGGCCAGGTCTGGCTGACCGACATCAACAATGCCATGTTGACCAATGGCCGCGACCGTCTCGCCGACAAGGGTTTTCTCCTTCCCGTCGCGCAGTGCGACGCGGAGAAACTGCCGTTCCCGGACGACTATTTCGATTGCGTCACCGTCGCCTTCGGTCTGCGCAACATGACGCACAAGGATTGTGCGCTGCGCGAGATGTTCCGTGTCCTGCGCCCCGGGGGGCGGCTGCTGGTCCTCGAGTTCTCGCACGTGTGGAAACCGCTGGCTCCTCTTTACGATTTCTACTCGTTCAAGATCATCCCGCGTGTCGGCGAACTGGTCACCAAGGATGCGGACAGTTACCGTTACCTGGCCGAATCGATCCGCGTCCATCCTGACCAGGACACGCTCAAGGCGATGATGGCGCAGGCGGGATTCGAAAACGTCGACTATTTCAACCTGACGATGGGTGTCGTCGCCCTCCACCGCGGGTTCAAGTTCTGACGGAATCATCGCATGAAGCATTTCCTG
>CAZCJW010000294.1:0-3234 GCA_964499185.1 uncultured Propionivibrio sp.
ATGTGGACGGCGCGGCCGGCGACGACACCCTGTGGGGCAGCGCCGTCACCGACCGGCTGGTTGTGCCAGAAATGTCTCAGTCATCAAACTATGCCTATGGCACTATTGCAAACGACATTCAATGGAGGATCGCCGCATGAAAACCAAGAACCTGTTCGCCATAGCGCTTGCCGCGCTGTTGATCTCCACGAGTGCGCTGGCGGAAAGCGCCAAGGCGCGGCTGGCGAAAGCCGAAGCGATGTTCCAGGAACGGTGCCAGAAAGCCGGGGAGTTCATTTACAAAACGGCGGAGAACGTCGAGGGGGTCTTCCTGCTCAAGCTTCGGCCCAAGGGCATCAATCGCGGCGATCAGTACCGGATGGATGATCCGTATGGGCGCGATCTGGGCGGTGAAGGCTATATCCAAAGTTTTGCGCGTGGATTCGAAACCCGTCAAGCCCAATTTGCTCCTGGCTCGCCCAACCGTTACGGCTACCTCTACGTCGACGCTGTCGACCCGAAAGACGGCCAGCGGTATCGGTATACAGGGCGCATTGAAGAGCCATGGCAGACCAACAAGAGCTATCTCAAGGGTTACATGCGCTTTGTTCTCGACCGAATCCTCGCCCCCGACCCCGCGCCGCGCTACGGCGTCACCTACGACGACATTTCGACGCGCGAGGAGCGCGACTACTGGATTGCCGGCAGTTCATTGAAAGTGATCGACCTCAAGACCAACGAAGTAATGGCCGAGCGTATCGGCTACATGATGGATCGCGGCCAGGGCAATAACTCGGGGGGAAGAGCGCCGTGGCTGTTGGCGGCGAACAATGCATGCCCGAGCTTCTTTTCAAATCCGAACCTTCTACCCAATGGTCATGGTTCTGCTGCTCAAAGACATCAAACCGAAGACTTCGTAGAAAAAGTCCTCAAGCCCAAGATGGAGAAATGACATGCCGACGATTTCCGATTACCTCAAATATGCCAACCTCCAGATGGCCGCGGAGGCGTTCATCCGAGACGAAGACACCGGGATTCTGGCGACATCGACAGCGGATATCATCGACGCCCTCAGAGCCGGCAACAACCACGCCTCCTACTTTACCGAGATACAGGCGGCCGACTTTGCCGCGCACTGGATAGCGGTTGATCAGTGCAAGAACACCACGACCGGTTTCAGCGGCACCCTTTTCAAATGCATCCAGGACGATCCCGCCACAGGAGCAAAGGCCGGCGAACTCGTCATCAGTTTCCGCAGTACGGAGTTCATCGACGACGCGATCCGCGACAGCGCATCGACGAACACGTTGGAAGTCTTCGACACCGGCTGGGCGTGGGGGCAGATCGCCGAGATGGAGGCATGGTACGCCAGCATCAAGAGCCAGATTCCCGCAGGCGCCAAGGTCGACGTCACCGGCTACAGCCTGGGCGGTCATCTGGCGACGGTGTTCAACCTGCTGCACCAGAGCGAACTCAACGGCGGGCAGGTTGTCACCTTCAACGGCGCCGGGGTCGGTGAAGTTCTTTCCGGGAAATTGCGGGAGGCGGTCGACTATTTCATTGGCTTGAAAAACGACCCGAGCCAGATCAAGGGCGAACTTAATTTCACGCTGGGCGATCTGGCGTCGTTCTACGACACCCTGCGTCAGAACCTCGTCATCGACAAGATTTGGACCGCCCAGCAAGGGCTGGACGCGCTCGAAGTGCTCGGTGCAACTTATGCCGGCACTCTCCATGAGAATCTTTTCCGGATAGAAAGCGATCCACTGGAAAAGGCCCTGAAAGACATCATCAAACTGCAAACGGAAGCGGCGCGCATCAATGGCTTTGTGTCCGGAGACAGTACTCCGAACTTGAAGCCGGTTGACGCCGACAAAATCCTCTCCGAAACGCTCGATTACCGGCTCGCGGTTTATCTTGCCGGGCAGCGGACGGATTCCGTGCTCAGCGTGCTAAGCAAGACGCCAGGTAGTCCGGCGCTGACTAACCAGACTGATCTCGTCGGAATGGGAAGCACACAGTATCCCTGGTCGGCGGTGGCCAATTCGGGGGTGCATTACGGCGCGTCTGCCGAACTTTTTATTGAAGACCAACCCTTGACGCGGGGCGACTTTATAGAAAACCTTGTTCGCGGGCTAACCGGCTTCGAACTCAACCTGCTGCAAAACAATTTTAGCCTCAACAGCTTCGCCGACACGCACAGCCTGACGCTGATCGTTGACTCGCTGAACGTCCAGAACGCGTTGCTCAACCTCCTGCCGGAAGGACAGCGCAATACCGACATAGCACGCAACACGGTGCAGCAAATCCTGCTCGCCGCCTCATCATTCAAAGCCGACAGCGTGCTTAACGGCCAAGGCCGTGCCGAAGGCGACGCCCTGGAGAACATCCTCAATGCCCTGGGCGCGCTGGTGCTGGGTCCGGAGGCCTGGAACGCGCTGCGCGGCGACCCGACCGGCAACACCTGGGCCAACATCAACGACGCCACCCACGCCGACGACGACAACCAGTGGGTCACATTCAGCGGACGCGAGAGTTTCTACGAAGCGCTCGATGGTCTGCTCAACAGTGGCACCTACGGAACCCTCAACGGCAAACTTACGCTCACCCCGCTGACCCCCGCGCAGGCCGCCGCGCTCAAGGACAACGCCCGCACCGACTTTACCGCCTTCGCCGCGCTCGTCACCCTCAGTCCGTTTACTCTCGGCGTGCAGACCGGTTCTGGTCTCGATCTGGAAGCGACCCTCAAGGGCGCCTGGGGCGATACGGCCGCCGCGTGGGATGCCGACAAGCAGCTCAGCGAAGCAGACCGCGCCGCGGGCAAGGCCACCTACAGCGACGCCTGGTACGCCGACCGCAGCGCCTTTCTCAATTACTGGCTGCAATCCACGATCGGGAACCAGCAGATTCTCCAGGATGGCAGCATCGGCCTCAACACCACCGACCAGCGCATTTACAAGCAACTCGACAGCGGCCAGAAAATCATCGTGCAGAACAGCGTGAGCCACAGCGCCGAGCCGCCCGACAGCAAGGAGAGCCAATACGTCCTGTTCGGCGGCAAGACGCTGGATATTCTTGAGGGCGGCAAACTCGCCGACCACCTTTACGGCATGGGCGGTCTCGATCTGCTCGACGGGCGGATGGGCAACGACAACCTCGAAGGCGGTACCGGTCTCGACTTCTACCGTTTCCGCACGGGGGACGGCCAGGACACCGTTCTCGACACCGACCAAAATGGCCTGCTGCAGCGCAACG
>CAZCJW010000295.1:0-3232 GCA_964499185.1 uncultured Propionivibrio sp.
GTGGAGGGTGGCCTGCATATTGAGCCGGGCGTCGGACTGGGCCACCGCCGCCTGTCGATCATCGACCTTGCCACTGGCCAGCAACCGCTGTACAACGAAGATCAAAGTGTCTGTGTCGTCTTCAACGGCGAAATCTATAACTATCAGGATCTCATCCCGGAACTGCAGGCGCTCGGACATGTGTTCCACACCCGCAGCGACACCGAAGTCATCGTCCATGCCTGGGAAGCGTGGGGTGAAGAATGTGTTAAACGTTTTCGCGGCATGTTCGCGTTCGCCCTTTGGGACCGCAACCGGGATTGCCTCTTCCTGGCCCGCGACAGGCTGGGCGTCAAGCCGTTGCATTACGCGCAACTGGCTGACGGTACGCTGTTGTTCGGCTCGGAACTGAAGTCAATGCTCGCGCACGGCGGGTTGCCCAAGGACATCGATCCGCTGGCGGTCGAGGAATACTTCGCGCTTGGCTACGTGGCGGAGCCGCGCTGCATTTTCAAGCAGGCGCGTAAACTCCCACCAGCCAGCACTTTGCTCGTCAAACGCGGAGAAGCTGTCGGCGAGCCCCGTGAATACTGGGATGTGCGCTTTACTCTCGATAGCAAGATCGACGAAGCGCAAGCCCGTGAAGAACTCACCTCGCGCCTTCGGGAATCGATCCGCCTGCGCCTTATGTCCGAGGTGCCGCTGGGAGCCTTTCTTTCCGGCGGTGTCGATTCCAGCGCCGTAGTGGCTTTGATGGCCGGTTTGTCGGACGATCCGGTGAATACGTGCTCGATTGCCTTTGCCGATCCCGCGTTCAATGAAGCCGCGTTTGCAAAAAAAGTGGCGGACCGCTACAAGACCAACCATTTCGTCGATACCGTCGAGAGCGACGACTTCGACCTGATCGACACATTGGCGAGGCTTTACGACGAACCGTATGCAGACAGTTCGGCGATTCCCACGTACCGCGTTTGCCAGTTGGCGCGCAAGCACGTGACCGTGGCCTTGTCAGGGGATGGTGGCGACGAGAGCTTCGGCGGCTACCGGCGCTACAAGCTGCACCTGATGGAAGAGAAGTTACGTTCAGCCTTGCCGCTTGGCCTGCGCCGTCCGCTCTTCGGGCTACTTGGCCGTGCGTATCCCAAGGCCGACTGGGCGCCGCGCATGTTTCGCGCCAAGACAACGTTCGAAGGCATGGCGCGGACTCCCGTGGAAGCGTATTTCCACTCGGTGTCGATCTTGCGCAACCCGATGCGCGAACAATTGTTCAGCGATCGGTTCAAGCGTGAAATCGCTGGTTACAGCGCGCAGCAGGTGTTCGAGTACCACGCCGGACGCGCTGGAACCGAGGATCCGCTGGCCCTGATCCAGTATCTCGACCTCAAGACCTATCTGGTGGGGGATATCAACACCAAGGTCGATCGTGCCAGCATGGCGCATTCTCTCGAAGTGCGCGAACCATTGATGGATCATTGCCTGGTGGAATGGCTGGCTACCTTGCCATCATCGTTCAAGATGAGAGGCAATGAGGGCAAGTATTTGCTCAAAACGGCCATGGAGCCGCTCTTGCCCGATGACGTGCTCTATCGTCCAAAAATGGGCTTTGCCGTGCCGCTGGCGCGCTGGTTCCGGGGGCCGCTCAAGGAGCGCGTCAGGGAAGCCATGCTTGGATCGCGCTTGGCCGATACCGGCTGGTTTAATCGGGATTACCTGCAACACCTTGTCGACGCGCATCATTCGGGAGCGCGCGACTACAGTGCCTCCTTGTGGACCTTGCTGATGTTTGAAGCATTCCTGCGCAATGTGCTTGACGAGAGTCCGCTACCAGTGGCGGCCGGGGCTTGAGGCGAGTTGACATGAAAGTATTGACACCCACTCCGGTTAACCCGTCGTCCCTGCGTAAGCCGCGACCCAGCGTGTGCTCCGTAATCCTGGGCCGGAATGTCTGGCAACGGGTTGGCGGAGGGGAGGCTACGACCGTTCCCCGCCCAGTTTCCTATTCGCCGTCATCCCGGCGCAGGCCGGGATCCAGAGTGCTCCACGAATCCCTAGATTCCGGCCTTCGCCGGAATGACGAGGGCTTTGCTACATGATCGACCCAGTACGCCATGGCTCATAGAATCCTGCACATCCTCGATCACTCGATCCCGCTGCACAGCGGCTATACCTTCCGCACGCTGTCAATCCTGCGCGAGCAGCGCAAGCTCGGCTGGGAAACGTTCCATTTGACTTCGCCAAAGCACGTCAATTGCCAGGTCGCGGAAGAGGAGGTGGATGGCTGGCACTTCTACCGCACCGAAGCGGCCACCGGTACTTTCGCGAGCAAGCCGGTACTCGGCGAAATCAAGTTGATGAAGCAGCTCGAAACGCGATTGCTGGAAATCGCCCAATCCGTCAAGCCGGACATCCTGCATGCCCATTCGCCCGTCCTCAATGCCATTCCGGCCCTGCGCGTGGGGCAATGCCTTGGCCTGCCGGTGGTCTACGAGATTCGTGCTTTCTGGGAAGATGCCGCTGTCGATCACGGGACAACCACGGAAGGTAGCCTTCGCTATCGGATGACGCGGAATCTGGAAACGTGGGCGCTGCGTCGAGTGGATCATGTCACCACGATTTGCGAAGGGCTGCGGGCGGATATCGTCGCCCGCGGGATTCCGGCAGAAAAGGTGACGGTAATACCCAACGCAGTTGACATCGAATCGTTCGATCCTGGCGGCCAGCAGGACGAATCGCTGAAGGAAAAGCTTGGGTTGTCGTCGTGCACACTGATCGGCTTCATTGGTTCGTTCTATGCGTATGAAGGGCTGGATCTGCTGCTCGATGCATTCCCGAAGATTCTTTCCCAACTGCCGGATATCCGCTTGCTGCTCGTCGGTGGAGGCCCGCAGGAAGCCGCACTCAAGGAGCAGGCAGAACGGTTGGGGATAGCTGACAAGATCGTCTTTACAGGCCGCGTGCCGCACCAGGAGGTGCAACGCTATTACGACCTGATCGATGTGCTGGCCTATCCACGCCACTCCATGCGCCTGACCGAACTGGTAACTCCATTGAAACCGCTCGAAGCGATGGCGCAGGGCAGGTTGCTGGTGGCCTCCGATGTGGGCGGGCATCGCGAACTGATTCGCGATGGCGAAACGGGCATGCTGTTCCGTGCTGGAAATGCCAACTCGCTGGCCGAAACGATCTTGAAATTGCTGGCCAAACGCGACTACTGGCCAGAATTACGGCATGCCGGGCGGGCATATGTCGAGGG
>CAZCJW010000296.1:0-3216 GCA_964499185.1 uncultured Propionivibrio sp.
ACCTTGACGCCCGAATGCAGGCCCACACCGGACGCCCGGATCACCGACTTGAGAGTGCGCTGTTTAAGCATGTGTTTGAAAAAGCTGGGAATTGGCGGATTGTAGCACAACCCGCCAACCCCCTTTTTGCAGAGAGAGAAAGTGTTACAACTTCTTTACATCAGTCAGCTTGCTTGCGCAGAAAGGCCGGAATGTCATAGCGGTCTACGCCGCTGTTGGCCAACGCCTCGACGGTCGTGCTGCTACGTCCCTTGCGCACGACTGCCGGTACGTCGAGTTGGCTGTAGTCGATGCCGCCCCCTTGGGCGAATGCACCGTCCGTCCCCGTTGCCTGCATAACCGGCGTATTGATCACCTCGAACGGCTGGCGCTTGGCTTGAACCTGGCCGAGGCCGGTCGCCACCACGGTCACCCGCAGTTCGTCGCCCATACCCTCATCGTAGACCGCACCAAAGATGATATGTGCGTCATCTGCCGCGAATTCGCGGACGGTGTTCATGACTTCGTTCACTTCCTTCATCTTCAGGCTGCGCGACGAGGTGATGTTGACCAGAACGCCTTTGGCTCCGGAAAGATTGACGCCTTCGAGCAGCGGCGAAGCAACGGCCTGCTCGGCGGCAATGCGGGCGCGGTCGACGCCGGAAGCGTAGGCCGAGCCCATCATGGCCATACCCATCTCGCCCATGACCGTGCGCACGTCTTCGAAGTCAACGTTGACCAGCCCAGGGAAGTTGATGATCTCGGCGATGCCGCCCACGGCGTTGCGCAGGACGTTATCGGCCGCCTTGAAGGCTTCATCCATGGACACATCGTCGCCCAGCACGTCCATCAACTTGTCGTTGAGGATGACGATCAGCGAGTCGACGTTCTTCTGCAATTCCGCGATGCCGGCTTCGGCGATCTTCGCGCGCTTGCCCTCGAAGGCGAACGGCTTGGTTACCACGGCCACCGTCAGGATGCCCATTTCGCGCGCCACTTCGGCAACGATCGGCGCCGCGCCGGTACCCGTGCCGCCGCCCATGCCGGCCGTAATGAAGGCCATGTGCGCCCCCTTGAGGGCTTCGGCGATGTGCTCGCGCTCCTCGACGGCCGCATTGCGACCGACTTCGGGTTTCGCGCCCGCGCCCAGCCCCGTCTTGCCCAGACGCAGCTTCTTATGCGCGACGCTGCGCTTCAATGCCTGCGCATCGGTGTTGGCGGCGACGAACTCGACGCCCATCACTCCTTCGCGGATCATGTGATCGACCGCGTTGCCGCCGGCACCGCCGACGCCGATCACCTTGATTACCGTATCGGAATCGCTGGCAAGTTCCTCTTTCTCGATGATTTCAAACATGGTCATGGCCTCTCTCCTCTGCAAAAAACTAAATTAAACCGATCAAAAATTCTTTTCGAACCAGGATTTCATGCGTCCGAATATCTGTTTCACGTCGCGCGTCTCGCGCACTTTCAGCCCGCGCTTCCGTTGCGTCAGCGCCTCCAACAACAGTCCGTAAGACGTGGCAAAACGCGGCGACTGGATGACATCGGCGAGTGCCCCCGTGTACTTGGGAATTCCCAGGCGCACCGGCATGTGAAAAACCTCTTCGCCCAGTTCGATCATGCCCGGCATGACCGACGAGCCGCCGGTCAGCACGATGCCCGACGACAGCACTTCCTCGAAGCCGGAACGGCGCAGTTCCGCCTGGATCAGCTCGAACAGCTCCTCGACGCGCGGCTGGATGACGTCGGCCAGCGCCCGGCGCGACAGCTTGCGCGAAGGCCGGTCGTCAACCCCGGCCACGTCGAGCACGTCTTCGGGATCGGCGAGATCCGACAGCGCGCAACCGAACTTGCACTTGATGTCCTCCGCCTCGCGGGTCGGCGTGCGCAGCGCCATGGCAATGTCGTTGGTAATCTGGTCGCCCGCGATTGGAATCACCGAGGTATGGCGAATGGCGCCCTGCGTCCACACCGCGAGATCGGTCGTACCTCCACCGATGTCGATCAGGCACACGCCGAGATCCTTCTCGTCCTCGGACAACACGGCATAGCTCGAGGCCAGCGGCTGCAGTACGAGATCGTTTACTTCCAGCCCGCAGCGGCGCACGCATTTCACGATATTCTGCGCGGCCGACACAGCACCGGTGACGATATGCACCTTAACCTCCAGCCGGAAACCGCTCATGCCGATCGGCTCGCGGATCCCGTCCTGGTCATCGATGATGAATTCCTGGGTCAGGATGTGCAGGATTTCCTGGTCGGCGGGGATCGGCATGGCACGCGCCGTCTCGATCACGCGCTCGACGTCCATGGTGGTCACTTCCTTGTCCTTGATCGCCACCATTCCGTTCGAGTTGAAGCTGCGGATGTGGCTGCCGGCAATACCGGTATACACGTCCTTGACCTTGCAGTCGGCCATCAGCTCGACTTCCTGGATTACGCGCGAAATCGTCGCCACCGTGTCCTCGATGTTGACCACCACGCCCTTCTTCAGTCCGCGCGAGTCCTGCGATCCCATGCCGATGATGTTGAGCCGGTCGTCGGGGCTGACTTCCGCCACCAGCGCTACAACCTTGGTTGTGCCGATATCCAGTCCAACGATGATTTCCTTGCTTTCCCTGCTCATGGTTTCCCTTTGCTTTCACTTTCCGGCGCGACGGCCAGTGCATTGACTCTCAGCGCGAACCCCTTTGGATACCGCATATCCACGACATCCGGCCGACTCCTGGCTGCCGTCAGAACGCTCGGGTAATGCTCGACAAACCGCTCCAGCCGCTCGCGCACAGGGGCCTTGGCTTGCTGCCGCCCGAGCTCGACGGTCATTCCGTCGTCCAGTTTCAACTGCAGCGCCAGACGCGGCGACACATTCAAGGTTCGCGGAACACGCCCGATCGGCTTGAGTAACTCGACGGCCTGCTGGTAGTAGCCAAGCATCTCCGGAACGAAGCCTGTCGGCCCCAGCAGTACCGGCATGGCCTCGGCCGGCGGCACCGTCATTCCGGCCGCAAAGATTTCCCCGTGCGAATTCACCAGTTGCCCGGTCGCCACGCCCCAGAACGCCACGGGAACATGCTCCTCGATGCTCACCTCGATACGCGCCGGCCAGTGCCGCCGCACGTCGGCACGCCGCACCCACGGCAGCTGCTCCAAGGACTGCCTGAGCGCTTCCAGATTGATGCTGAAGAAGTTTCCGCGCATCTTGCCGGCCAGCGAACGCTCGATCTCGCTGCGCCG
>CAZCJW010000297.1:0-3209 GCA_964499185.1 uncultured Propionivibrio sp.
ATGGTTTTGCCCAGACGGGCGATTTCTTCTTGCTCAAGTTGCGCTATCAGATTCATTCTAAAACTCCTTTTTGGTTTCCTGACCGCATTGCTCCTGAAACAGCCCCAGGAGTTGCGTTTCCTCTTTCGACAACGGCCGCGCCGCCAGCAAATCCGGCCGCCGCTGCCACGTCCGCCCCAGCGCCTGTTCAAGGCGCCAACGGCGGATTGCTTCGTGATGCCCGGACAACAGCACATCCGGCACCCGCAGGCCTTCGTAATCCTCCGGCCGCGTATAGTGCGGGCAATCCAGCAACCCCGCAACAAACGAATCCTGTATTGCCGATTCGGCGTCATTCAGCACGCCCGGCAACTGCCTGACAACAGCATCCAGTAACGCCATTGCCGGGATTTCCCCGCCCGAAAGCACGAAATCCCCAATCGACAATTCCTCATCGACACAGCGCTCGATCAAGCGCTCGTCGACACCTTCGTATCGTCCGCAGAGCAACACCAATCCTTCTCTGCCAGACACATCCTGCACCAGACGCATCACCCGCTGATGCGTCAGCGGCACACCTTGCGGCGACAGGTAAACCACTCGGCTCTTCACCACACCGACTGCCGCCTGCCTCGCCTTGGCCGCCATTATTGCAGCCTCCAGCGGCCCTGGCATCATCACCATACCGGGCCCGCCACCATAAGGTCGGTCATCCACGGTACGATAATTGTCCGTCGCAAAATCGCGCGGGTTTGTACATGCCAGGCTCCAACGCCCTTCAACCAACGCCCGACGCGTAACTCCGGACTGCGTTACGGCCACAAACATCTCGGGAAACAGCGTTACCACATCGGCAACAAACGGTGCCTCTACGGAATGAGCATCTCCCCGCAGGCTCACCAGTCCGCTTCCCAATCAACGCGAACGCGCCGCGCCGACAAATCCACATCCACCACAACCGCCGCCACGAAAGGCAACAACCGTTCCGTGTTTTCCCCATCGCCCACACGCAGAACATCGTTGGCAGGGGTTTCGATCAGACCGAGCACCTTCCCGAGGTTTTGATCGCGCAGGTTGACGACATCCAACCCGATCAGATCAGCCCAATAATATTCGTCCTTCCGCGTTGCAGGCAGCGCACATCTCGGCGCTCCCACAAAAACACCCCGCATTTGTTCTGCAGCGGTACGGTCCGAAAACCCCTCGATGGAAGCAACCAATACGCCTGAATGTTCGCGGCACTTGATCAGTTTCACCCGGCGCCATTGCGGAGGCGGGTCACCTTCATTGCCAAGCCACCAGTGCGTCATCGATGCCCACGCGCCAGGATCATCGGCGAAAGGGTGAATCTTTACCGCACCGTTCATTGAGTATGCGTCGACGATCTTGCCCAGAACAACGATATCAGAGGGCGCTTGCGCCCCGGATGCTTCCTGCGACAACGGATCAGGCCGCAGCCTTGGCGCTGGACTGCTTGACAAGACGGGCAACGGTCGGCGAGAGTTTGGCGCCTTGCTGCTGCCAGAAAGCCAAACGGTCGGTCGCAACGCGCAACCCCTCTTCGTTAGCGGCCGCCACGGGATTATAGAATCCGATGCGTTCGATAAAACGCCCGTCACGGCGCGAGCGGGAATCGGCCACGACCAGGCTGTAGAAAGGACGCTTCTTTGCGCCACCACGGGCAAGACGAATGACTACCATAGGTTTTCTTCCGAATTCAGAAAAAAGAGCGAGATTATAACCAGAAAATCGGAAAAGTCGATAGGCTTTGTACTGGTAATAGAATCAAGCCCATAACAAGGCTCGCCGCCACACCGAATATGCTTTTGAAGTAATCGGCCCATTCTGCGCAGCCCTTGTCGCGTGCCATGCAAACCGCACTTGATCGATAATCCTCCTTTTTACAACAAGGCAAGCCGATGAAAGATTCCTTGAAGCCTGGCATCACAATCCAGCAGACATTCACCATCCCCCAAAGCAAGACAGTTCCGGCGCTCTATCCCGAAGCCGAGGAGTTCAGCATCATGCCGGAGGTTTTTGCCACCGGATTCCTCGTCGGACTGCTCGAATGGACCTGCATCAAAGCCATCAATCCGCACATCGACTGGCCGCAGGAGCAAACGGTCGGCACGCACATCGACATTAGCCACGAAGCGGCGACGCCGGTCGGCTTCACCGTCACTGCCACTGTCGAACTAGTCGCCGTGGAGGGCAAGAAACTCGTCTTCGCCGTACAGGCTCACGATGGCAAGGACCGGATTGCCACAGGCCGGCACGAGCGGTTCATCATCAGCAAGGAGAAGTTCGACGCCCGGCTTGAGGCCAAGCGACGGGCGGACAGCGACAAGCCGATCATCGGCGGGTAAAGCGTCGGTCCTAGCGGCCAGCAACAGCCAGCCGGCGCTCACGCACTCCTTGGGCAAGGATTTCCAGCAGCGCCACGGAATCCTCCCAGCCGAGGCAGGCGTCGGTCACGCTCTTGCCGCGCTCGAGCGATTTTCCAGGCTCGATGTTCTGCCGCCCTTCGACGAGGTGCGACTCGACCATTACCCCGATGATCCGGTCCTCGCCGGTGGCGAGTTGCGCCGCGACATCGCGGGCGACATCTAGCTGGCGTCGGAAATCGCGATTGCTGTTGGCATGCGACAGGTCGATCATGATGCGCGCCGCCAGACCGGCCGAGGCAATCTCGCCGGCCGCCGCTTCGACGTGCACGGCATCGTAGTTGGTTTCCTGGCCGCCGCGCAGGATGACATGGCAATCTTCATTGCCGCTCGTCGATACGATGGCCGAATGCCCGCCTTTGGTCACCGAGAGGAAGTGGTGCGGCGAACGGGCGGCGCGGATGGCATCGACGGCGATGCGCACATTGCCGTCGGTGCCGTTCTTGAAACCGACAGGGCAGGATAGCCCGGACGCCAGCTCGCGATGCACCTGCGATTCGGTGGTGCGCGCACCGATGGCGCCCCAGGCGATCAGGTCGGCCGTGTATTGCGGGGTGATGGTGTCGAGAAACTCGGTCGCGCAGGGCAACCCCATTTCGTTGATCTCGAGCAGCAGCGAACGCGCCAGGCGCAACCCTTCATTGATGCGGAAGCTGTTGTCCATGCGCGGGTCGTTGATCAGCCCCTTCCAGCCGACCGTGGTGCGCGGCTTTTCGAAATACACGCGCATGACGATGAGCAGGTCCTTGTCGAAACGCGGCAGCACGTCGTGCAGGCGCCGCGCGT
>CAZCJW010000298.1:0-3200 GCA_964499185.1 uncultured Propionivibrio sp.
AGGAGGTCATCCAGTACATCTACGGCAAGTACGGCCGCGAGCGCGCCGCGCTGACGGCCACGGTGATCAGCTACCGCACGCGCTCGTCGCTGCGCGACGTCGGACGGGCGCTTGGCATCGACATCGACCGCATCAACGCGCTGACGTCCTCCTTGGCGTGGTGGGAAAAACGCGAGCAACTGCCCGAACGCTTCACTGCCGTCGGCCTCGATCCATGCAGCCCGCGCGTGGAAAAATGGTTGATCCTGGCCGAACAATTGCACCGCTTTCCGCGCCACCTGTCGCAGCATGTCGGCGGTTTCGTCATCAGCCGCGGCCGCCTGGACCGGCTGGTGCCGATCGAGAATGCGGCAATGGACGGGCGCAGCATCATCCAGTGGGACAAGGACGACATCGATGCGCTTGGACTGATGAAGGTCGACGTGCTGGCACTCGGCATGCTCACGGCGATCCGCCGTGCGCTCGACGGCATCTCGCAACGGATCGGCCATCGCTTCCGCCTGCAGGACATCCCGCGCGAGGATCCGGCGGTGTACACCATGATCAGCCATGCCGACACGGTCGGCGTCTTCCAGATCGAGTCGCGCGCGCAGATGGCCATGCTGCCGCGCCTCAAGCCCAAATGCTTCTACGACCTCGTCATCGAGGTGGCCATCGTGCGCCCTGGCCCGATCCAGGGCGACATGGTGCACCCCTATCTCCGGCGTCGGCAGAAAATCGAGCCGGTGAGCTATCCTTCGGACGCGGTGAAATCGGTGCTCGAACGCACGCTCGGCGTGCCGATCTTCCAGGAGCAGGTGATGCAACTGGCCGTCGTCGCCGCCGGCTTCACGCCCGGCGAGGCCGATCACCTACGTCGCTCGATGGCCGCGTGGAAGCGCAAGGGGGGGGTCGGGCATCTCCGCGACCGCCTGATCGACGGCATGCTCGGGCGCGGCTACACGCGCGAATTCGCCGAGTCGATCTACCGCCAGATCGAGGGCTTCGGCGAATACGGTTTCCCCGAGTCGCATGCGGCGAGCTTCGCGCTGCTGGTTTACGTCTCGGCATGGCTCAAGCGCCACGAACCGGCCGCCTTTCTCTCTGGCTTGCTCAACGCCCAGCCGATGGGCTTCTACTCTTCTTCGCAACTGGTGCAGGATGCGCGTCGCCACGGTGTCGAAGTACGTCCGCCAGACGTGCAGCGGAGCAGGTGGGAGACAGGGTTGGAAGAGGGGGGCACACTTGGCCCGTCATTCCGGCGTACGCCGGAATCCAGGCTTTCGGAGCACAAACTGGATCTCGGCCTACGCCGGGATGACGGAGTGTTCCCGGTGTATGCCTACGGAAGCGTTGAAGGGGAGGACGCGCATTCACCTTCCGTCCGCCTCGGCCTGCACCTGGTAGCAGGCCTGGGCGCAGAGGCAGGGATGCGCATCGCCGCCGCGCGCCCGTTCCGCGACGTGGCCGACCTCGCACGCCGCGCGTTGCTTGCCCGCGACGACCTCGATACGCTGGCGGCAGCGGGCGCTCTGGCCTCGCTGTCCGGGCACCGTCGCGAGGCCGCCTGGGCCGTCGCCGATGTTCCCGTCCAGCGCGATCTATTGCTGGAGGCGCCGGTGCGCGAAGAACCGCCGCCGCTACCGGAACCCCGCGAGGGCGAGAACATCGTCGCCGACTACGCGACGCTGGGCCTGACGCTCGGCCGCCATCCGGTCGCGCTGCTGCGTGCGGCGCTCGAACAGCGTCGCTACGTGACGGCCCAGGCACTGCGAGGGCTGAGCCCCAACTGCCCGGCCCGCTGCGCCGGCATCGTCACCAACCGCCAGCGTCCGGGCACCGCAGCCGGCGTCATCTTCCTGACGCTGGAGGATGAGACGGGAGTAGCCAACGTCATCGTCCATCCGCATCTCGTCGACAAGCAGCGGCGAGAGGTGCTCGGCGCGCGCCTTCTCGGCGTGCTCGGTGTGCTGCAGCGGGAAGGCGAGGTCGTGCACCTGATCGCCAAGCGATTGGTTGACCACACAGCGTTGCTGGGGCGATTGCCGACCAGCAGCCGGGATTTCCATTGACCCGGATTCAGATTCCGAGAATCTTCATCGACCTGGCCAGCGCTGCCTGTGCTCGCAGGGATGGAAAAGAAGCCTTGGAACTCTGGCCTGACGGCAGTTTCAAACGACGACAGAAAATGGAGACAAGCGATGCGCTCTCACATTCCTCCTTGCGTCACGGCTGCCCACGTTCAATCTCGCCGCCAGGTCGTCGGTGCGCTTCTGGTGGCGGCACCGGCGTTGCTTCTGGGGATGCGCGTCCAGGCGGCGACCGACCGTCGTCTCACCCCGGCGCAAACCGAAGGACCGTTTTATCCCGTGGCCTTTCCCGAAGATTCCGACCATGATCTGCTGCGCAACGGTGCCGTGAACTACCCGGAAGGGCAGGGCGCGTGGCTTGAAGGGGCCGTCACCGATCCCGCCGGCCATCCGCTGGCCGGTGCCGTGGTCGAAATCTGGCAATGCGATCACGCCGGCCACTATCATCATCCCGGCGATGGCGGGAAGGCAGACAGCCGGTTTCAGGGGTTTGGACGGGTCACGGTGGGCGCGGACGGCCACTACCGTTTTCGCACCATCCGCCCGGTTGCCTATGGCAGCCGAACGCCGCATATCCATGTCAAGGTGAAGATGGGAACACGTGAGTTGCTGACTACGCAGGTCTATGTCGCCGGGGACCCCGGGAACTTCCGCGATTTTCTGTGGCGCCGCTTGAGCGCCGCCGATCGTGCGGCATTGACGGTGGCGTTCGAGCCAGTCGGCGGCGGCTTCAGGGCCATTTTTCCCATCGTGGTGGCCGGCTGAAGGTCAAAGCCCTTTGCCGGCTACCACGAGTCCTGCTTGATTCCGGCGCGCCGGAATCATTAACGCGCTATCAGCGCGCCAGCCACCCTCCATCGACGGCCACGGTGTAGCCATTGATGTAATCGGCGGCCTTCGACGACAGGAAAACCACCGCGCCGCCCAGATCCTCCGGCAGACCCCAGCGACCGGCCGGGATGCGCCCGAGGATTTCGGCGCTGCGCGCTTCGTCGGCGCGCAGCTGGGTGGTGTTGTCGGTGGCCATGTAGCCCGGGGCGATGGCGTTGACGTTGATGCCGTGCTTGGCCCATTCATTGGCCATCAGCATGGTGATGCCCTTCACGCCGCTCTTCGACGCGGTGTAGGAAG
>CAZCJW010000299.1:0-3200 GCA_964499185.1 uncultured Propionivibrio sp.
TCGGTGCCCTTGATCAGGTTGTTCAGGTTGGTGACATAGGCCTGGTGGTGCTTGCCGTAGTGGTATTCGAGCGTTTCCTTGGAGATGTGGGGGGCAAGGGCATCCAGGGCAAAAGGAAGTTGTGGCAGTTGGTGTTCCATCATTTCTCCTTGATTGAGTGAGAGCGGCTTTGGGGTATTGGTATTGGTCTTCTCTCTGCCGGAAGTATCAACCAGCAGCTTTCTGCATTCAGTGCTGCACCGAAGTAATCAGAGCCTCCGCGCGGCCTGCGTGAAAAGAGACAGTGATGCAATCATTTGGTTCCAGTGTACTGCTGCTCCTGAGAATCGTGCCCGAGGCATCGGTGACGATGCTGTAGCCGCGTGCCAGTACGCCGATCGGATTGAGGTGGGCCAGGCTCACATCGGCACGGGCGAGTTTTGCCTCGCGCTGGCCTTGGGCGGCGAACCAAGCGTTGCGCATTCTCTCTTCCAACATTTCCATCCGCCCGCGCCGCTTCGTAGTGTCTGGTCGGGCCAGGCGAAGGCGCTGGCTGAGTCGTGCCAGTTCGAGGTTGCCGCGGGCGCTGGATTGACTGAGTGCGGCTGTCAGGCGCCGCTGACAGGTCGCCAGGAATTCGCGTTGCTGAACCAGCCACTGTCCCGGGTGGATCAAGCGTCGGGACAGCATGTCCAGTTGTTGGCCATACCTTTCCAACACGCGTTCGCACGAGCGTTTCATCGAGCGGTGCAGGTCGGAAAGACTCGTTTCCAACGCGCGACGTTCCGGTGCCGCCAGTTCTGCCGCCGCGGTCGGCGTGGCGGCTCGCCGATCGGCAGCAAAGTCGGCGATGGAAAAGTCGGTTTCATGGCCGATGCCCGTGATGACGGGGATGGTGCAAGCCCGGATGGCCCGGGCGACGGATTCGGCGTTGAAGGACCAGAGGTCTTCCAGGCTGCCACCGCCCCGGCAGAGGATCAGGAGATCGCATTCATGACGCTCGCTGGCAAGCCCAATTGCAGAGGCTATCTGGCCGGATGCTGTATCGCCCTGGACCAGTGTCGGGTAGATCACGATGCTGACATGCGGCGCGCGGCGCGTCAGCGTCGTCAGCACATCGCGCAAGGCCGCGCCTTGTGGCGAGGTGACGACGCCTATCCGGCGCGGGAAGCAGGGGAGAGGGCGCTTGATTTCGCTGGCGAAAAGTCCTTCGCGTTCGAGCCTGTCCTTGAGACGCAGATACTGCTCGTAAAGATTTCCGAGACCGGCCTGGCGTGCCGTTTCTACATTGAGCTGGAAGTCGCCGCGCGCCTCGTAAAGAGTGACCAGGACGCGTGCCTCGACGTGCTGTCCGTTTTCCAGGCGCCATCCCAGCAACTGGACGCGATTGCGGAACATCACGCAGCGTGCCTGGGCATTGCCGTCCTTGAGCGAGAAGTAAGCATGGCCGGAAGCGGCAATGGTTAAGTTGGAGATCTCGCCGGCAACCCAGCATAGCGGGAATGCCGATTCCAGGCGTTCGCGTGCCAGACGGTTGAGGAGCGAAACGGTAAGAACCGGCACAGGCGCGACAAGGCCTGCATCAAAGGACGGGGGCTCAGTCATGCATCAATTCTACATCCTTGTCAAATCATGCACATCTCTACTGGGTTCGCGGCGAACAGTCGCCCTGAAAGCCTTGAGCGGCAAGGGTTTTCCCTTAAGCACATGATTTTAAATGATAAACGTGATTTGCCGCTTTTTTCTGCAAAGTGTGAAAAACCCTTTCGGAAAGGGAGCTTAGAAGTCGTTTGCGGAATTGATCCACAAAGTTATCCACAGATTTTGTGGACAAGGGTTTTGTCATTCCCAAAGTTAAGGGCTTGCCGCTGGCGACGGCACAGGCTAAAGTTCGATGCTTGAATCATCCTGAGGGGGATAGTGTGTTCTCGATCATTCTGGCTGCCGGTTGGCCGATCTGGCCCTTGCTGTTCGCGTCGATTGTTGCCGTCGCACTGATTATCGAGCGATTGGGGGCCTTGCGTCGGACGAAGGTGCTGCCGGCGGGGTTGCTCCAAAGAGTTATTGCCGAATACCGCCAGCAAGGGGTGAATGAGTCAACCGTCTCTTCG
Organism: uncultured Propionivibrio sp.; assembly: GCA_964499185.1. Lineage (GTDB taxonomy): Bacteria > Pseudomonadota > Gammaproteobacteria > Burkholderiales > Rhodocyclaceae > Propionivibrio. The sequence goes on from CAZCJW010000299.1 coordinate 2,091, forward strand.
CTCGAAACCCAGTCGCCCTTGGGACGAGTGTTGGCGGCTGGTCTGCGCAATGTCGGCAGCACGCGTGAAGTCATGCGCGAAGCGATCGAGGAAACAGGCGGTGTGGTCGCCCACGAGCTTGAGCGTTACCTAACCACGCTCGGAACGATTGCCTCGATCAGCCCGCTGATGGGCCTGTTCGGCACCGTGGTCGGGATGATCGAAATATTCAGCTCGCAGGCGCCCACGGGAAGCAACCCGGTACAACTGGCGCACGGCATTTCGGTGGCCTTGTACAACACCGGTTTCGGTTTGCTGATCGCCATCCCTAGCATGATCTTCTGGAGGCATTTTCGGGCGCTGGTGAATAGTTTCGTGATTGACATGCAGCAGCAGGCGGTGCGCCTTGTCGAAGTCCTGCACGGTGAACGCAAGGCATGAGGATGCGGCCATGAACTTTCAGCGCGGCCGTGGGTACGACGAGCCGGAAATCAACCTGATTCCACTGATCGACGTGCTGCTGGTGATCATCATCTTTCTGATGCTCACGACGACCTATGCGAAATTCTCCGGGCTGGAGATCAATCTGCCGACGGCGGATGCAAGCAAGCAGGCCGAGCAGCCGAACGAAGTGAGCGTCGCCGTGACCGCCACCGGGCAGGTGCTGGTCAACAAGACGCCGCTGGCTGCGATGGATGTCCGATCGATCAGCGAAGCCTTGCGGCGCGCTGCAGGTGACCGGCAGGATCCCATTATCGTGATCAATGCCGATGCCAAGGCAACGCATCAGAGCGTTGTTGATATCATGCAGGCGGCCCAGGCGGCTGGGTATCCACACATCTCGTTCGCTACGCAATCACCTCGTTGATCGGGGCACTGGCCAATGAGCCGCGATGGCCTAGCGCAATGCCTGCCGCGTTTGTGGAACCGGAAACGTCTGGCGCCCATCCTGTTGCCCCTGTTGCCCCTGTCCTGTCTGTTCGGTGGCGTCGTTGCGCTGCGGCGCGTCTTGTATCGTCTGCGGGCGGTGCCGTCGTTCCGGTTGCCTGTCCCTGTCGTCGTGGTAGGCAATCTGACGGTTGGCGGAAGCGGCAAGACGCCAGTGGTGCTCTGGCTGGTGGCCCGTCTGCG
>CAZCJW010000300.1:0-3177 GCA_964499185.1 uncultured Propionivibrio sp.
TATATGCAAAGCGCGGTTGGCTTGGTCTGGCGCGCGTTGCTGTTGTGGATGCTGTTATTGCTCCTGCTCGGTCTGGCAAGCGTCGTGAGGGCGTGACCCTTCCGGCCAGCTGTTCCACCGTGCTACCAGCGGTGGATCACGTTCAACTGATCGTTTCCACTTCTTCTGCAAATGCCAGACGTACCTTGCCTTCGCCGTCCACGTCGACCGTGACATGTCCGCCGCTGGCCAGTTTGCCGAACAACAACTCGTCGGCAAGTGCAGCGCGGATCGTGTCCTGTATCAATCTTGACATCGGCCGGGCGCCCATTAGCGGATCGAACCCCTTGGATGCCAAGTGTTCCTTGAGCCGATCTGTAAAAACGGCCTCGACCTTCTTCTCGTGCAGTTGCTCTTCAAGCTGCATCAGGAATTTGTCAACGACGCGCAGGATGACGTCGTGGTCGAGTGGCTTGAAGGAGATGGTGGCATCCAGGCGGTTGCGGAATTCCGGGGTGAACAGGCGCTTGATCTCGCCCATTTCGTCGCCGGCCTGGCGGGTGCTGGTGAAGCCCATGGTCGATTTCTGGATGGCTTCCTGGCCCGCGTTGGTCGTCATGATGATCACCACATTACGGAAATCCGTCTTGCGCCCGTTATTGTCGGTCAGTGTGCCGTGGTCCATCACCTGCAACAGGATGTTGTAGATGTCCGGATGTGCTTTCTCGATTTCGTCGAGCAACAGCACACAATACGGCTTCTTGGTCACTGCCTCAGTGAGTTGTCCGCCCTGGTCAAAGCCGACGTACCCCGGGGGCGCTCCAATGAGGCGCGAAACGGCGTGCCGCTCAAGGTATTCGGACATGTCGAAACGCAGCAACTCCACACCCATGCAATAGGCGAGTTGCCGGGCAACCTCTGTTTTCCCGACACCGGTCGGGCCGGAAAACAGGAAACTGCCGATGGGCTTGCCCGGTGTCCCCAAACCGGAGCGGGCCATCTTGATGGCGCGCGCCAGGGCGTCGATGGCCGGATCCTGGCCGAAGACTACGGCCTTCAGGTCGCGGTCGAGGTTCTTCAGTGCGTTGCGGTCGTCTGAAGAAACCTGGGCCGAGGGAACGCGGGCAATCTTGGCGATGATCTCTTCGATGTCCTGCTTGCCGATTATTTTTTTCTGCCTCGATTTAGGGAGAATGCGCTGAGCGGCACCTGCCTCGTCAATGACATCGATGGCCTTGTCCGGCAGATGACGGTCGGTGATGAAACGCACCGACAGGTCCACCGCAGAGGTAATCGCTGCCGCCGAATACTTGATGCCGTGGTGCGATTCGAAGCGTGATTTCAGCCCCTTGAGAATCTCTATGGTGTCGTTCACTGACGGTTCGTTGACATCGATTTTCTGGAAGCGGCGCGACAGCGCATGGTCCTTCTCGAAGATCACACGGAATTCGTTGTAGGTCGTCGCGCCAATACACTTGAGTTGACCATTGGACAGCGCCGGCTTCAGCAGATTGGATGCGTCGAGCGTTCCACCTGAGGCCGATCCCGCGCCGATCAGCGTGTGGATTTCGTCGATGAAGAGGATGGCGCTGGGATTCTCGCTCAGCTGCTTGATGACTCCTTTCAGCCGTTGCTCGAAATCTCCGCGGTACTTGGTCCCCGCCAGCAGAGCGCCCATGTCAAGCGCGTAAACCTTGGCGGTGGCCAGAATCTCGGGCACATCATTTTCCACGATCCGCCGCGCCAGCCCCTCGGCGATTGCCGTCTTGCCGACGCCTGCCTCGCCGACCAGCAGCGGGTTGTTCTTGCGCCGCCGGCAAAGGGTTTGTATTACCCGCTCGAGTTCGGCGGCCCGCCCAATCAGCGGGTCGATCTTGCCCTGCAACGCCAGGGTGTTGAGATTGATGGTGTAGTTTTCAAGCGATCCGGGTGCAGGTTGTTGCTCGCCCTCGGCTTCCCCTTCCGGTTCGCTGCGCGTCGGTTGTTGCGGCACCTTGCTAATCCCGTGCGAGATAAAGTTGACGACATCCAGGCGAGTAATGTTCTGCTTCTGGAGGTAATAGACGGCGTGCGAGTCTTTCTCGCCGAAAATGGCGACCAGCACATTGGCGCCGTTGACTTCTTTCTTTCCGGAAGACTGGACGTGCAAGATGGCGCGCTGGATCACTCGCTGGAATCCGAGAGTCGGCTGGGTGTCGATATCGTCCTTGCCTTCGATCGACGGCGTATGTTCCTCAATGAAACGGCCGAGATCTTTTCTCAGCAGTTCTATGTTGCCACCACAGGCACGCAGCGTTTCGGCAGCGGAGGGATTGTCAAGCAGTGCGAGCAGGAGGTGTTCAACCGTGATGAACTCGTGGCGCTTCTGTCTCGCTTCGACAAAGGCCATATGCAGACTTACTTCAAGTTCTTGCGCGATCATTCAATTCTCCTCCATTATGCACGCCAGCGGATGCTGGCTCTCCCTTGCAAAGCTCAACACTTGCTCGACCTTGGTAGCCGCGACATCGCGCGGATAAACTCCGCACACACCGCGTCCTTCCATGTGAACTTTGAGCATGATTTGCGTTGCTTGTTCTCGGTTCTTTGAAAAAAACTTTTGCAACACCAATACCACAAAGTCCATGGGGGTGAAATCGTCGTTGAGCAGCAATACGGTATAAAGCGGCGGAGGTACGAGTTTGTTCCGTTGCGCTTCCAGTACTGAATTTTCTTGCTGATGCGGTTTTGCCATGAGCCAATTCTAACCAGTCTTGCCGGATGCGAAAACCATTGTTTTGGCGTAACGTTTGCAGCATTTTTTGCAAAATAATCACGGTTTTCCGCAGTCTGTCGGCAAAATGCTTGACGCATCCGATAAAACTAGCGTACAAAGGCTCCATGTCTTGGGACTAAAAAGCAGTTGATGACCAGGCATGAAAGTCGGGCTTGGCCCGGATCTAGTCTTTTTTAAGGAAGTAGCAATATGGCAACTGGTACAGTTAAGTGGTTCAATGACGCCAAGGGTTTCGGTTTCATTACTCCGGACGATGGCAGCGAAGATCTCTTCGCCCATTTTTCGGCGATAACCATGAGCGGCTTCAAGACCCTCAAAGAGGGCGAAAAAGTTTCATTTGATGTAACACAGGGTCCAAAGGGTAAGCAGGCTTCGAATATTGGACGTGCTTGATTATTTCGACCACGCTGAAAAAACCCGCC
>CAZCJW010000301.1:0-3166 GCA_964499185.1 uncultured Propionivibrio sp.
TCTGGCAGGGTGAATCGCCCCTCGCCTGCCTGCAGCGCATCGAAGAAACCCACGATACGGCGACTTTCGTGTTCGACGCGCCCTCGGGCCGGTTTTTCCATTTCCTGCCCGGGCAATTCATCTCCATCGGCGTCACGATCGCCGGCAAGACGCATTGGCGCGCGTACTCGATTTCGTCAAGCCCGTCGCGACCGGAAACCCTGTCGATCACGGTCAAGCGTGTGGCCGGCGGGCTGGTGTCGAACTGGCTGCTCGACAACATCCATGCCGGGCATGAACTGCCCGCGTTGGCGCCGGCCGGCGATTTCGCGCTGCACGCCGGCGATGTTCCGGCCCGCCTCGCCTTGTTCTCCGCCGGCTGCGGCATCACGCCGATGATGTCGATGACGCGCTGGCTGCTGGAAACCCATGCGGCGATTGACATTCATTTCTTTCACAGTGCACGCAGCGAGGACGAATTCATCTTCCGCGACGAACTCCAGCGGCTGGTGGCCGAACATCCCAACCTGAAGCTGCATCTCTTCCTGACCCGCCCGCAGGGGCGCATGCCGTGCCATCACGGCCGCCTCGACGGCCAGCGCCTTTGGGCGTTGCTGCCGGACCGGAAAAACCTCCGGGCCTACCTGTGCGGTCAGGAAGGGTATATGGACGATGTGAGCAACTGGCTGGCTGCTGCCGGCCTGGGCGCCGCCTCGATCCACCGCGAAAACTTCGCCCCCGTACGAACAGATAAACCGACCGACGGCGAGCGGTTCAGCCTGCACGTCCCGGCCTTCGGCAGGAGCGCCGATATCGCCGTGGGCGAACTGTTGCTCGACGTGCTCGAACGCGAAGGCCTGCCGATCATTGGTGCCTGCCGCACCGGCGTATGCGGTTCCTGCAAGTGCCGGATCGTCGAGGGCGAAGTGGAGACATCCAGTTCGCTACCGCTTACCCCGGAGGAAGTCGCCGCTGGCTACGTGCTGGCCTGCAGCGGCAAGGCCAGGAGCAACCTCGCCCTGCACATCGGCTGATGGCGCCACACTGTCCGGACGTCACCTGTTGAGGAACTGCATCCGCTATCAGCCGCCTGGCTGAAATTCCTTCATCGGTGGGTTGCTTATCGTCGTCGCCCGGGATTTAATGGATAAGGTAGGTGCCGAAAAACCAAAGTCACTGGGGGATAAAAATGGGCGGGCTCAATTCCTGGCGCGTTTCCACACGCATGCAGTTGCTCATCGGTCTGACGCTGGTCGGACTACTCGTACTCTGCGTCATCGCCTTGCTGCAGCTCAAGAGCGGGATGCTCGAAGACCGCAAGGAGAAGACCAAGAACCTCATCGAAGTCAGCTTGGGCATCCTCGAGCACCATCACAAGCTCGCGCAGGGCGGCAAGCTCTCCGACCAGGATGCCATGCAGGCCGCCAAGGAAAGCCTGCGCAACGTGCGCTATGGCGCCAACGACTACTACTTCATCCTCGACACCAATCACACCTACGTGCTGCTTCCTCCGCGGATCGAGTTCGAAGGCCAGAACAAGGCGGACATGAAGGACGCCAATGGCAAGCTGCTGATTCAGGAACTTGTCGCCGCCGCCAAGAACGGCGGCGGCTTCGTCGAATACTGGTTTCCGCGCGCCGGACAACAGAAACCGGAACCGAAACTCGGCTACGCAACGCTGTTCAAGCCGTGGGGATGGGTGGTCGGAACTGGCGTTTACATCGATGATATCGACACCCAGTTCCGCCGCACCGCGATTGTGCTCGGCAGCGTTTCCGCCGTCCTCGTGATCCTGCTGATCATCGTTGGCTGGCGGATCGCCTCCGGTGTGCTGAGGCAACTGGGCGGCGAGCCGACCGAGGCCGTGGCGGTCATGCAGCGCGTGGCTGACGGAGATCTGACCGCGTCGGTCAATACGGCGTTGCCCGGCAGCCTGCTGCACGCGCTGGGGACCATGGTGGCAGCGTTGCGCACTCTGGTACAGGAAATCAATACGAGCGCGACGCAATTGGTTGACAACGCGGAACATATCAGTCGCGCCTCCAGCGAAGTATCTGCCGCGGCGGGTCAGCAGGCGGACGCGACTTCGGCAATGGCAGCGGCCATCGAGGAGTTGACCGTCAGCTCGACGCATATTTCGGACAGCGCCCGCGAGACGGAAAACGATTCCCGCGAGGCGATGAATCTGGCCAGCGAAGGCAGCGGACGGGTCAAACAGGCCACCGCAGCCATTCAGAAAATCGCCGCCACCGTTACCGATGCCTCGGAGCGGATTCGTGCGCTGGAAGGGCGCGCCATGCAGATTTCGACGATCGCCAACGTCATCAAGGACATCGCCGGGCAGACCAACCTGCTCGCCCTCAACGCGGCGATCGAAGCGGCACGCGCCGGCGAGCAGGGGCGCGGCTTTGCGGTCGTGGCCGATGAAGTCCGCAAGCTGGCGGAACGAACATCGTCCGCCACAACGGAGATCGAACAGATGATCGCCGGCATCCAGGGCGATACCGTGGGTGCCGTCGGCGCGATGAACGAGGCGTTGCCCGAAGTCGAGCAGGGTGTCCAACTGGCTGGCTCCGCCACCGAATCGCTGCAGGCTATCGAAAGCGGTGCCGGACGCACGCTGCAGCGCATACGGGAAGTCGCCGAGGCTACGCAGGAGCAGGGCAGCGCCAGCACCTCGATTGCGCAACGCGTCGAGCAGATCGCCCAGATGGTCGAGGAAACGACGGCGACGATCCGCAGCACGGCGGATACCGCGACGCAGTTGGAGCAAATTGCCCAGGGATTGCAGGGGCAGATCCGTCGCTTCCGGGTCTAGGCCAGACAAACGTCCGGAAACGCAAAGGGCGGGAAATCCCCGCCCTTTTTCACGCCAGAGCGCTCAATGCGCTTCGTCCCAGTTGGCGCCGACGCCGACTTCGACGACCAGCGGTACGCGTAAAGCGGCGACTTGGGTCATCAACGGCGGCAGTTCAACGCGCACGCGTACGAGTTCGTCGTCCGGCACTTCCAGCACCAGTTCGTCATGCACCTGCATGACCAGCTTCGTCTTCAGTTTCTCGCGGTCGATCCAGCCCTGTACGGCGATCATCGCCAGCTTGATGAGATCGGCGGCGGTACCCTGCATCGGCGCGTTGATCGCCGCGCGCTCGGCCCCCTGTCGGCGTCCGACCTGGGCGGCGGTGAT
>CAZCJW010000302.1:0-1267 GCA_964499185.1 uncultured Propionivibrio sp.
GGCGTCTTTCACGGCATCTCAGGATTCCGGAACGAATACCCAGCCTTGCATCAGGCGGCGCGCCGAACGGCTCATCATGGCCTTGCTGACGACCCACTGCCCATTTTCCTCTCTCGCCTCGGCGCCCACGTTGAGCGTCCCCGACGGATGGCCGAAACGCACCCAGCCGTCGGGCGTTTTCCGGGCCAGCCGGTGCGGAATCGTTCCCGGGACAGCAACGGCCGCGGCGATCGCCACCGCGCCGGTTCCCGTCATGGCATGGTGTAGCGGTCCCATCGAGAACACGCGGGCCAGCAAGTCGATCTCCGCCGCCCTGACCAAGCGGCCATCCGAAGCGGTGTAATCCGCAGGGCTCGCCACAAAGGAGAGTTTCGGCGTATGCGCCCGTTTCGCCGCCTCATCGGAAGTCGCCGCCAGGCCCATGGCGACGGCGCCGTGGCGTCGAATCTTCTCGATGCGCGCCAGAATTTCAGGAAAGGGATTGATGTTGGGCTGCAGTTCGGTACCGCTGAAACCCAGGCTTTCCGCTGCGACAAATATCGTCGGCAGGCCGGCATTGATCAGCGTCGCCTCGATGCGGCCAACGCCCGGGACATCCAGCCAATCGGTAACGCGTCCGGCCGGGAACATCGCGCCGCCGCCCTCTTCCGCCTCATCGGCGCCGGGATCAACAAATTCCAGTTTGATCTCGGCCGACGGAAAGGCCACACCGTCGAGCATGAAATCGCCCTCCTCCTGCACGTCACCATTGCGCATCGGCACGTGGGCGATGATCTTCTTGCCGATATTCGCCTGCCAGATGCACACGCTGGCCCAGCCTTCCTCCGGCGCGGCGACCAGTCCGCTGCTGATGGCAAACGGCCCGACGGCAGCAGTCAGATTGCCGCAATTGCCGCTCCAGTCGATGCTCGGCTGATCCACCGCGAGGCCACCGTACAAGTAATCGACATCGCAATCGGGACGGCTGGATTTCGAAATGAGCACCACCTTGCTGGTGCTGGAGGTCGCGCCGCCCATTCCGTCAATGTGTTTACCGTAGGGATCGGGACTGCCGATCACGCGCAGCAACAGGCGGTCACGCTCTGCCGGATCAATTGGCAGGTCGTCGGCCCGGAAGAAAACACCTTTGCTGGTTCCGCCGCGCATATAGACGGCGGGAATTCGACGTTGTGTCATGGTTAAAGTCTCGCGAAAAGAGCCATCATCTCGTCGCACTCACCGGCCGGAGGCTCGGGGTCTATTGTGCGCCAAACCGCGCCGGATGAAT
>CAZCJW010000302.1:1367-3153 GCA_964499185.1 uncultured Propionivibrio sp.
TCTTCCCCAAGGATCCGACCTGTTGACCTACGCGGGACTCCGCCATGACCGGCAATTCTGTATCCGTTCCTTCCCGGGCAGTTCCCGGCGCATCCACCCGCTTCCGGGTCGTTCTCGCATGCCTCTTCTGGATGTGCACCGGACACGCACTCTCCTCCGAGGCATCCGGTGCGCTGGATTCCGTCACGCTGAAGAAAATCAGGGCCACGGGCGTCATTTCCGTCGGATACCGCGAAGGCTCGGTACCTTTCTCCTACCTCGACGAGAACCATCAACCGGTCGGCTATTCGATGGACATCTGCAACAAGGTCGTCGCGGCGCTCCGCACGCAATTAAGGCTCAACACCCTCGCCATCCGCCTGGTTCCGATGACGCCCGCCACACGCGTCCCTCTCGTGGCCAACGGCACGATCGACCTGGAGTGCGGCGTCACCACCAACACCCCGGAACGGCAGAAGAGCGTGGCGTTCTCGGTCACCACCTTCGTCACCGAAAGCCGCCTGGTTTCCAAACGCCAGGCGCCAGTCATGCGTATCGACGACATGCGCCGGAAGGCCGTCGTCACCACCATCGGCACCACCAGCATGCGCTACCTCAACGAACTGAATCGATCGCGGCAACTCGGCATGGAGATTCTGGCCGGACGCGACGACACCGATTCGTTCCTGATGGTGGCCAGCGGCCGCGCCCAGGCCTATGCCATGGACGATGTACTGTTGCGCAGCTTCATCGCCAATACGCCAGAGCCAGAAAACTACCTGATCTCGCAGGAAACCCTGTCTGTCGAGCCCTACGGCATCATGCTCAACAAGGATGACCCCGCTTTCAAACGGGTCGTGGATGAAGCCATCGTTGCCTTGTTCCGTAGCGACGAGTTCGCCGGAATCTACCGGAAGTGGTTTCAGCAACCGATTCCCGGTCAGGGAATCAACCTGAACTTGCCGATGAGCGAAGCGTTCAGGAAAGTCTTGCAGCGCCCGACCGATTCGGCCAACCCCGACGATTATCGGTAAGCGAACACGGACTGTCACAGCTTCAGTAGCTTCTGGCGCAGAGTCAGCATTATTCATTCAACTAACGCATCCAAAGGAGGCGGTTTCATCGTGGAAGACAACACTAAAGACTTGGCTCACGCTGTAATTGACGCAGGTCGCCGCATGGCTGTGCACTATGGGTTGTGGTTTGCCGGCGCCATTGAGAAATTCGGCATCGACAAGGCGCTTGAGATGGAAAAAGATGCCGGCAACCGAGCGACTGCAATTTTTGTTGATCGACTATGCACGACACTGGGTACAGATAAAGACGCAAACGGATTACCCAGGGCGCTGACGGAATTGGGCAGCGACAAGCTGTCCAGATTGCTCGAGGTCATGGCAGTCAACTGGCTGGCCTTGGACGGTGTATGGTTCCAGGCCGTTGAAACCCGGGAGGGCATGACCGCCGCCAAGGCGGTGAACGATGGGTGCTGGGCGAGTTTTTCGCCGCTCGAAGCGGCAAGAATCAAGGACATGCGAAACCTGCCCGATTCGGGAGGTCTTGATGCATTGGCGGAGACCTTCCTGTACCGCATGTACGGTGTTATCAACGAACAGAAAGTATTCTTTGAGCCCGATGGCGCCTTGGTGATGCAGATGACCCGGTGTCGGGTACAGACTGCGCGACAGCGGAAGGGTTTGTCGGACTACCCGTGCAAGTCGGCGGGAGTGGTTGAGTATTCAACCTTTGCCTCTACAGTGGACAAGCGCATCGAATGCGAATGCATCTCTTGCCCCCCGGACCCTCACCC
>CAZCJW010000303.1:0-3141 GCA_964499185.1 uncultured Propionivibrio sp.
ACAAGTTCACCAAGAAGCCGACCGGCGACATCCTGGCCATCGACCGCATCAAGGAGATCCATGCGCGCATTCCCAACTGCCACCTCGTGATGCACGGCTCGTCGTCGGTGCCGCAGGAGTTGCTGGCCGAGATCCGTGAGTTCGGCGGCGACATGAAGGAAACCTACGGCGTGCCGGTCGAGGAAATCGTCACCGGCATCAAGCACGGCGTGCGCAAGGTGAATATCGACACCGACATCCGCCTGGCCATGACCGGCGCCATCCGTCGCTACTTTGCCGAGAACCCCGGCAAGTTCGATCCGCGGGATTACTTGAAGCCGGCCCGCGAAGCCGCGCGCAAGATCGTCGTGGCCCGCCTCGAAGCCTTCGGCGCCGCCGGACAGGCCAGCAAGATCAAGCCGATCCCGCTCGACAAGATGGCCGAACGCTACAAGAAGGGGGAACTGGCACAGCTCGTGCGCTGACCACCACGGCATTGTGCAGTGACCAGACCATACCGCGATATCGGAGGCAGCTCCGGTATTGCGGCTTTTCATTTATGGAGCACTCATGTTTCCCGGTTTCAACCTGAGCGAGATTGAAGAACACCCATTGCGCGACCGTCTGAACAAGGAGTTTCACGCACGTTCGCCGATACCGCTGACCAGTCCCACGCTGGTCTCCCACCTCGCATTTTTCCAGGAAGTTACATCGGTCGAGACGGAACGGGAAAATGTGCTGCGCCTTTGCCAGACTAGCGCCTGCAAGTTCCTGGACAACTCCGCGACGCACATGACAATCGACACGGGAAGTTTTCTCTTGCGTTGGGAAGTCCACACGGAATACTCGAGCTACACTTTCTTTCGCCCCCTCATCGCAGGCGAACCACTCGATCCCGACGCGACAGCGCTCGACGCGGTTTTTCCCGGCTGGCTGACCGGTATTCCCGGAAAATTGCTCGTCGCAACTCACGTCGAGCTGCGCTCAACCGCCGATTTATCCCCGGAAACTGTACTGTCCCGTTTTTCGCCGATTGCTGGGCGACAGGTGGTGGTTTCACGGATCGCCAACGGCGCTGCGTGGGTGTTTACCGACTTTATGTTCGACAACAAGTTCTCACGCTTTCTCGTTCTTGACGACAGCATGATGGGAAGACAACCCGGGCGTGCCGTTCAGCGTCTGTTCGACATTGAAACCTACCGTATGCTGGCATTGCTCGGGTTGCCCATTGCCACCGATGTTGGCCGGTGGCTCAACGGGGCCGAACGTCGTCTCGCTGAACTGATGGACCACATCGGCAGTGCCAGCAGCCCGGAGGACGAGCGCGCTGTCCTTGCCGACCTGTCCAAAATCGCGGCCGAAGTCGAACACTCGGTCGCCCGCACAACGGTACGCTTCACCGCGTCGTGCGCCTATAACAACATCGTCCTGCAGCGCATCGACGAGCTTCGCGAAATCCGTGTTCCCGGTTATCCCACACTGCACGAATTCATGCAGCGCAGGTTCCTGCCGGCGATGAACACCTGTGCGGCCATGGCCAGCCGCCAGCAGGATCTTTCCAGCCGAGTGGCGCGCAACAGCCAGTTACTGCGCACGCGCGTCGACATCGAACTGGAACGCCAGAACCAGGAACTCCTGGCCCAGATGAACAAGCGTGCCAAAGTGCAGTTGCGCCTGCAGGAGACTGTCGAAGGGTTGTCGATCGCCGCCATCACCTATTATTCATCCCAACTCGTCTTTTACCTTTCCAAGGGAAGCAAACACCTCTTCGCCGTGATCTCGCCGGAAATCATCACTGCAGCATCGATTCCGGTCATTGCCATACTGGCGCTGTTCGGTATCAAGCGCATGCGCAAGGCCTTGGCCGCAGAGGAAGCGGAAGCGCCGGCCAGCCCCTGAAACTGTCTTATAATCCATCGCTCTCCCAACTCAATCCCCTCCTCTCTCCGGATCGAAACCATGACTCAAGCCCTCTACGAATCGTCCATCAAGAGCCTTCCGCTGCTCGGCCGCGGCAAGGTCCGCGACATTTATGCCGTCAGCGACGACAAGCTGCTCATCGTTACCAGCGACCGGCTTTCCGCCTTCGACGTCATCCTGCCCAACCCGATCCCGGCCAAGGGCAAGGTGCTCACGCAGGTTGCCAATTTCTGGTTCGACAAGCTGGCGCAAATCCTGCCCAATCAGCTCACCGGCATCGACCCGGAAACCGTGGTGGCCGCCGACGAGCGCGAGCAGGTGCGGGGACGAAGCCTGGTCGTCAAGCGCCTGAAGCCGCTGCCGATCGAGGCCGTGGTGCGCGGCTACCTGATTGGTTCCGGCTGGAAGGATTACCAGCAGACCGGCGCCGTGTGCGGCATCAAGCTGCCCGCCGAGCTGCAACTCGCGGCCAAGCTGCCCGAGCCGATCTTTACGCCGGCGACCAAGGCCGAGCAGGGCGAGCACGACGAGAACATCTCCTTCGAACAGGCACAGATCAACTGCGGCGCGGCGCTCGCCGACGTGCTCAAGGGCACCGGCAAGAACGGCGCGCAGATTGCCACCGAAGCGCGCAACGCGGCAATCGCCTTGTACACCACGGCCGCCGACTACGCCCTGACCCGGGGCATCATCATCGCCGACACCAAGTTCGAGTTCGGCGTCGATACCACCGGCACACTGCACCTGATCGACGAGGCACTGACGCCCGATTCGTCGCGTTTCTGGCCCGCCGACTTGTACCAGGTCGGCAGCAACCCGCCTTCCTACGACAAACAGTACGTGCGCGACTACCTGGAAACGCTCGACTGGAACAAGAAGGCACCGGGCCCGTCGCTTCCGGCCGAAGTTGTTGCCCGCACCAGTGCCAAGTACATCGAGGCCTACGAGCAACTTACCGGCAAGAAACTGGTCGATTGATCGTATAGCCGATACTCATTCACGGGCGGCTACGGCCGCCCGCTTCTTTTCTGGAATTGAAGATGACCGATATAAATCCCCTGCTCGATTTCTCCGGACTACCCCGCTTCGACGCCATTATTCCGGCTCATGTCCAGCCGGCGATCACCGACCTTCTGGCCGAAAGCAGGACGTTGGTGGACCGACTCGCCGACGATCCGACCCCGGCCACATGGGACACTTTCGCCGGGCCGCTCGCCGACGGCATCGAGCGCCTGTCCCGCG
>CAZCJW010000304.1:0-1890 GCA_964499185.1 uncultured Propionivibrio sp.
CCGCCGAGCAGCAGGCCGATGATGACGAGTACTATGGCAATCTCGACCAGCGTGAAGCCGGACTGCGCCTTTTTCATGTTGTTCTCCGTTCTGTGACGTTGGTTATAGTATGGTTGACGCATATAACGTGCCAGGAAATTATCGGTTTGCCACGGCAATTTTGTGGAAAATGTGACGGTTTTTCGACACGCATGGCGAGAATCTGTCTTGTTTTTGTACAAATGTCTGTTTTTTGGACAGGGTTGGGAGGTCTCGGGTGATCCTGGGTCGTGCCTTGGAGCAGTTTGGTGATTTTCTGCGTGAGCACCGACGCAGTGTTCTCCTGAGCATGCTGGTGGTGTTGCATCTGACCCTGCTGGCGGGCGGGAAATCGGTCATCGGCCTGATGTGCTGGTTCGTCGACGTTGGTCTCTTCATCCTCTGGCAACCGTTTGTCCGTACCGAGCGCCGGCTGGACTACGGCAATCTGCTACTCATTGCGCTGGCTCTCGCGCTCGGGGCATGGCTGTTCGGCTGGTGGATGCTGATTGCCTGGGTCTCCGTCCTGGCGTCGCTGCTAGGCGGGCGTGTCATGCTGATCAACCACCGGCCGACGCGCCTGTTCTACCTGCTGGCGTTCGCCTACCTGATCGGTGCGATCCTGATCTGGTTGGTCCCCAAGATCGTGCCGGATCAGGCGCTGATTGGTCCTTCCCTGGAGCGGGAGTTCGCCTGGGCCGCCCCATTGCTGTTTCTGGGTATGTTTCTCCTGCCTCGGCCGCAGGAGGTCGCCTGGTCTCGGCGTGGGATATTCGATTTCTTCTACAGCCTGTTCATCTTCCTGCTCATTTCCGTTCTCGTTCTCGGGAGCCTGGCTTTCATGCTGCTCGAAAAGCGTTTGTATTTCGAAGCGCTGTTTCGGACCCTGTTTTCAATGGCCCTTCTGTTACTGGTGGTCGCCTGGGCTTGGAATCCGCGACCGGGTTTCAGCGGTGTCGGGGTTTTCTTCTCGCAGTATCTATTGACTATCGGGCTGCCATTCGATACTTGGCTGCGCCAGTTGATGGACTGTGCGGAACAGGAGAATGATCCTGACCGATTCTTCAAGGAGGCGTGCGAGCGTCTGTTGCTCGATTTGCCATGGATCGTTGGCGGAAAATGGTCGCCGGCTCCGGGAATGACGGCAGGTGCGGGGGAGTTCGGCAGGTCGTCTGCTTACTCCCAGGAGTATTCCAACAGGTCACTGATGCTAACCGTCTATACGCGGCACGCGTTGAGTCCGGTCCTGGTCTGGCACATGCAGTTGCTGACCCGGTTGGCTAGCGAATACTACCTGGCCAAATGGCGGGCGCGCGAGTTGCAGCAGATGAGCTACCTGCAGGCTGTGCACCAGACGGGAGCCCGCCTGACGCATGAGGTCAAGAATCTGCTGCAATCGCTTGATAATCTCTGTTACCTGATGCAAACCTCGAGCGATGGCGATGCCGCGCAATTGCAATTGCTGTTGCGGAGGCAGTTGCCGCAGATCGGCCAGCGGCTGCATATGGCGTTGGACAAACTACAGTCTCCTGCCAGTGGACAGGGGGAGCCGGCAGCGTCTGGCGAGGTTGTCGCCGCTGATGCCTGGTGGGCGGCGCTGCAGCAACGATTCGCCCAGAAGAATATCGAGTTCGAGTCCGTGCATTTCGAAGGAGTGGTGCGACTCCCAGGCGGGCTTTTTGACAGTGTTGTAGATAACTTGCTGCACAACGCGTTGATCAAGCGACTGAATGAAGGCGACCTCCGGATTGTTGCCTCGATTTCTCGGGACGCGAACAGCCTGCGGGTTCGGGATACCGGCAGTGCGTTGGACGAAAGTCTTGCCGCAAGGCTGTTCCAGGCGCCGGTGGCATCGGAAAGCGGGTTTGGTAT
>CAZCJW010000304.1:1990-3138 GCA_964499185.1 uncultured Propionivibrio sp.
AACGGCACAAAGAAGATCGACGCGATATTTCCCACAACCACGATTGCCGATACAAGGCCGGGATCCTGCTGGTAACGATCGGCAAAGATGTAATTCATGACGGCAGGCGGCAACGCGGCATAAAGCAGCAGGACGCCTTGCATGGCCTTGCTCAGGGGCAGCAGGTGGACGAGCGGCCAGGCGATGACCAGCCCGGAAAGCGGGCACAGGATGGCCCCCACAATGCCGATGCTCCACCGTTCAACGCGGAAAGCGGCAAAACCGACTCCCACCGTGAACAGTCCAAGCGGAATCGCCGCGTCGCCCAGCATCTTGGTGCTCGACGCCAGCCATTCAGGAAGCGTAATCCCCAACAGGCTTGATATCACCCCGCCTACCATGGCCCAGAGCATCGGGCCGCGGAGGATTCCTTTCATGCTGGCGTCCGGGGCACAGAGCCGAATGCCGAAGGTGAAATGTGCGAGGCTGAAAGTCATGAACAGCGAAACGGCCGCAGGCAGCATTTCCGGTCCGAAGGCAAACAAGGTGAGCGGCAGGCCCATGTTGGCCACATTGGAGAACATCATCGAAGGGATGAAGGCGCGCCGGTTGTAGTTGAACATCTTGGCAAACCACCAGCCGATCAAGCCCGATCCGAAAAGCACGACAAGTCCTCCGCCAATCAGGGGGAGATAATCCAGGATGTGGAAATCCTTGGACGCCATCGCTGTGTAGATCAGCAACGGGTAAAGCAGGTCCGTGCTCAGACGGTTGACCTGAGTCATGTCGGGTTGGCGCAACTTCGCGTAACCGTACCCAAACGCGGAGATGATCAATACCGGGGTAATGATGCTGATGATTCGAAATACGAGTTCCATGACAATTCTGCAATAATGGAATTGGCCTGGTGACCAATCCGAAAGGCGGGCAGGAAGTGTGCGGGGCAGGCTCGCTAGTCTACAGGAATGAAGAGCTTTCCGGAGCGAAAGGGGCAATTCGAAGAATCTCTCGGGGGCACTGATCGCGAAAATAGTGTTGTGACAATTCAACAATGGGGAAATCGTATGAGTGGCTTGACAGGAACGATTGGCTTCGGCCTGGTTGGAACGGGGGTTATTGCCCATAACCACGCACAGGCGATACAGGCACTCGCCGCGCAATACAACCTG
>CAZCJW010000305.1:0-3117 GCA_964499185.1 uncultured Propionivibrio sp.
GTGAACATGGCCACGGGCAATATCGCCTTCGACGGTACGGTCAATATCGATGGCGAAGTGTTGCCTGGCATGAAGGTCAATGCGAGCGGCGACATTATCGTCGCCGGGGTGGTCGATAACGCGGTCCTCGATGCCGGTGGTGACATCCGGGTGACTGGCGGCATCATCGCCAAATCGCGGGTACGCGCGGGCGGCGCGGTTTCTGTGCGCTTCGTCGAGAATGCGCAGGTTCAGGCCGGAACCAATGTCGTTGTCGACGATTCCGCCCTGCAGGCTGACCTCCAGGCGAATAACCAGATCATCGTCGGTGTGAAGTCTCCTCAGCGCGGCCGTCTCGCGGGAGGCTCGGCACGGGCGATGATGCTTATCCAGACCCCCATCCTGGGATCATCGACCGGTGGTGTTACTCAGCTCCTCCTCGGGGTAAACCCCGTGCTGGATGCGCGTTATCAGGAACTTCTGCGCCAGATCGAGAAGCAGCGCGAGGATGAACAGAACCTGGAGAAACTGGTCAAGCACCTGTCCAAACAGCCGGACAAGGCGGCTTTGGCCGAACGTGCGAAAAACTCCTGGCAGCAGGCGCTGCAGGCATGGGCAAAGCTGCTGCCCGAACGAGATGAACTCGAAAGGCAGCTGGCGCTGGTTGCCGGCGCGCGTGTCAATGTTGGCGTCGGAATAGAAGGCGCCATTGACGTGGCTTTTGGCAAGAAGCTGCTGCGCTTGCGCCGCGCCTGTGCTTCGGGGAGTCTTGGCGTGATCGGCGAACAGATTGTGTTTACCGATGTCGGTGGCAATGAGATACCCCTGTCGTGACACCTTGCGGGGGTCAATTGGTCACGCCGTGATCTCGATGCGGTTGCCGTCCGGGTCAAGAACGACGCTTTCGTAGTAACCGTCGCCCGTGCGCCGGGGGCCGTCGGGGATGGCGTAACCCTCCGTGCGCAGACGTTTGGAGAGCGCATCCACCTGCTCTTTCGATCCGACGTTGATGGCCAGATGCGTCAAGCCCATGCGTTGCTCGCCGGGCGCAATTGGCGTTGGCGAAAGGCTGGTTGTTTTCATCAACTCGATCCGTGCACCGTTGTCGAAGCGAAGAAAGCGGGATTCGAATCCTTTGGCCGGATTGGTGTAGGGAGGCCCAGCCGTGGCGCCGAAATAGCCTGAATAGAAACTCACCAGCCGCTCGATGTCCTGCGTCCACAGTGCAATGTGTTCAATGTGCGCCATGAAGTTCTTTCGACTGGAAGGGTGAAACTTCGCCACCCCGGGGCAGGCCGGAGTGGCGATACAAGCGTGGCGTTGGCTACTTCGTTACTTGCTGGCCGCGTCTACTACTGTAAGTGCCGTCATGTTGACGATCCGGCGAACCGTCGCCGTTGGCGTCATGACGTGAACGGGGCGAGCGGCGCCGAGCAGGACCGGGCCGATGGTGATGCCGTCGGCGCCGGTCATCTTGAGCAGGCTATAGGAGATGTTCGCCGCGTCGAGATTTGGCATGATCAGTACGTTGGCCTCGCCTTTCAGCGGAGATTCCGGGTCGAACCGTTGGCGGATTTCCGGGGACAGCGCGCCATCGCCGTGCATTTCTCCATCCGATTCGATTTCCGGTGCCATCTCACGGAACAGCGCGGCGGCTCGCGCCATCTTGACCGCGGAAGCGGATGACGAGGCTCCGAAATTGGAGTGCGACAACATGGCCACCTTGGGTTCGATCCCGAAGCGGCGGACTTCTTCCGCGGCCATGACGGCAATCTCGGCGAGTTGCTCGGCGGTCGGGTTCTCATTGACGTGCGTGTCGCAGATGAACAAGGCACGCCCTGGCAGAATCAGATGATTCATCGTGGCCAGCGTCGAACAGCCCGGCGCCTTGCCGATGACGTCGTCGATCTGCTGCAGGTGGTGATCGAAGCGCCCCGTAACACCGCAGACCATGCCTTCGGCGTATCCCAAGTGGATCAATATGGCGCCGATGAGCGTATTGTGCTTGCGCAGCCGTGTCTTGGCGATGTCGATGGTCACCCCCTTGCGCTTCATCATCTGGTGGTACGTCTGCCAGCATTCGTTGTAGCGCTCGTCGTTGTTCGGGTCGATGAGTTCGATGTCTTCGCCGATCTTCAGTTTCGAACCGATTTTCTTCAATCGTGCGGCGATGACGTCAGGGCGGCCGATCAGCACAGGACGGGTCAGTTTTTCATCGATGGCGATTTGCGCCGCACGCAGAACGCGTTCGTCCTCACCATCGGGAAAAACGATGCGCGTCGGTTTCCCGTTTCGTGCGGCATGGAAGACGGCGCGCATGCCAACGCCGGTCCGGTAAGTGAATTCCTTCAGCCGTTGTTTGTAGGCTGCCAGATCGGCGATCGGGCGTTTCGCCACGCCGGACTCGACGGCGGCCTGGGCCACAGCGGGAGCAATGACGGCGATCAGGCGCCGGTCGAAGGGCTTGGGAATCAGGTACTCCGGACCAAATTCGAGCTCCTGGCCTGGGTAGGCCGAGGCTACGTCGCTATCGACGGCTTCATGGGCCATGGCAGCGATGGCACGCACACAGGCCAGCTTCATTTCCTCGGTGATGCGTGTTGCGCCGCAATCCAGTGCGCCGCGGAAGATGAACGGGAAGCAGAGGACGTTGTTGACCTGATTCGGGTAGTCGGAACGGCCGGTGGCAATGATGACGTCTGGACGGATTTCACGGGCCAGTTCCGGCATGATTTCAGGCGTCGGGTTGGACAGCGCGAAAACGATCGGCTGCTTGGCCATCTTTGCGATCATCTCCGCCTTCAAAACGCCGGCGGCCGACAGGCCGAGGAAGATGTCGGCGCCGTCAATGGCGTCCGACAGGGTGCGTGCGTCGGTTTGGCGAGCGTAGCGCGCCTTGTTCGGCTCCATGTTCTCGTCGCGTCCGGCGAAGATCACGCCCTTCGAGTCGCAAACCATGACGTTCTCGCGCCGAATGCCCAGATCGCACCACAGGTCGAGGCAGGAAATCGCCGCCGCGCCGGCGCCCGAGCAGACAACCTTCACGTCCTCGATTTTCTTCCCCGTCACGATGAGGGCGTTGAGCATGGCGGCCGCCGAAATGATCGCCGTACCGTGCTGGTCGTCGTGGAACACCGG
>CAZCJW010000306.1:0-3109 GCA_964499185.1 uncultured Propionivibrio sp.
TGGCGCTTCGACGCCAAGGCGTTGGACGCGTCGGAATACCGCATATGGGTGGAAGATGCGTTTCAAGACGCTCAGGTCGACGTGTTCGCCAGCAGCCACACCTGCCTGCCGGCGTTGCGGCGCTTTGCTCAAGGCTGGGTTATCAACAACGGCGCGGCCGGACTGCCGAACTTCCACGGTTTGCGTCACGGCGTGCTTACCCGAATCGGCATCACGCCGCCGGTGCAAACAGCACTTTATGGCAGCGTTTGCGCCGGGGCGCAGGTTCATGCGCTGCCGGTCGTCTATGACCACGCGGCGTGGGAAGCGCGTTTTCTCGTCAACTGGCCGCCGGAATCGGATGCGTGGCAGTCGTATTACCGGCGGATCATGGATGGACCGGATTATTCCGTCATGACAGCGGCGATGGTATCCGGCGGTGCCATCCGTTGAGTATCAGGGTTGTTATGCGGTGGGGGCCTCGACGCAAGCCAGTAAGTCAGGAGCTTGCCGCAGAGGCGTTGCGTGCCTCCGCAATCAAACGGTACTGCAATCGGCGGGTCCGGCGCTTGTGCAGTACCCGGAAATTCCAGACCAGCTTGACGGAGAAATAGCCGATCGCGGAAAACGCCAGCGCAAAAATTACCATCCCGAGGAAGGTCGGTTTCCCGATGCTCAGCGCCCAATCGAGCCAGTCCACACTCGCGGACGGTGGCGCATATGCCAAGCCACCTCCCATCAAGGCATTGCCGACCTTGTAGGCGAGCCACCACCAGAACGGGAAATTGAGAGGGTTGGTGATAAATGTCGCGATGATCGACGCCGTGATCATTCCGCGTTGAAAAACACACTGCATCACGCTGAACGGGATCTGGGCGACCGGGAGCAGGAAGGCCCAGAACAGGCCGATAGCCACGCCGCGGGCAACGGTATCGCGTCTGCAGCGCCATAAATCGTCGTGAACGACGAGGTGTGCAATCGGGCGCAGCCAGCGTGAGCAGGCCAGATCTTCGCGTTGAGGTACGGACCTGGCGATGTATGACCGGAAGCGGTGGCCGATGGATTTACGAGATTGATGGTCCAGCTTGCGCATGAGATTCTTCGAATTGAATGCGTTGTCCGCGGACAACCTAATAATCCTAGGCGTTTTTGACTTCTGAAACAATCATCCTTTGATCACAAGCGCTTGAGTTCGATACCAAACCGGCACTAAAAGCCAAGAGTGTTGTATTTCGATCAAGTACTTGCGCTGAACCGCAGCGAATCTCGCGATCGCGAGATGGGCGCGCCATTGTAATTGCTTTTGTCCAATTTTGGCAGTGTTCAGCATGAGCCAATCCATCCTCGTTTCTGCCCGCAACGGAAATTCCTTGTAAGAAATCACCGCTAGCTCCGACTAATGATTAACAGTGCGGCATTTCGGCCGGCTGTTCGGGTCCCCGCCCGATGACCAACGCAACCAAGGAGACTGACCATGAACAAGACGATGACCGCCGCTTCGCTCGCACTCGCGCTGGGTACCGCCCTGACGCTCGCTTCCGCCCCTGTTCTGGCACAGGATGCTGCCAAGGAAAAATGCTACGGCGTGGCACTGAAGGGCAAGAACGACTGCAAGGCCGGTGCCGGGACTTCCTGCGCCGGGACCTCGAAGACCGATTACCAGGGCAACGCCTGGTCGATGGTGCCGAAGGGAACTTGCGAGAAAACGGCGTCGCCGACGTCGCCGACCGGCTTTGGTCAGTTGATGGAGTTCAAGGAGAAGAAGGCCTGATTTCTTCTCGAATTCGTCGAGTCCCTCATTCCGGCCTGTGCCGGGATGACGGAGCCAAGCTAATCTTCTCGCAGAAATTTTCCCGATGACCGCCTCTCCTTCCAAACTACCGCCGCGCGCCGGTCTCGGGCTGAAACCGGAGCACTTCCGCGACGTCCTCGAGACCCGTCCGCGACTCGGTTTCTTCGAGGTTCATGCGGAGAACTACATGGTTGACGGCGGGCCATTTCATCACTACCTCGGATTGATCCGCCGTGACTACCCGCTGTCGATCCACGGCGTCGGGCTGTCGATCGGCGGCGAATCACCGCTGGACGAAGCGCATCTCGAGCGGCTCGCCGCGCTGCTCGAACGCTACGCGCCGCAGTCGTTTTCCGAGCACCTGGCGTGGTCCAGCCACGGCGAGAGTTTCCTCAACGATCTGCTGCCCGTGCCTTACCACGCGGCGACACTTTCCCGCGTGTGCGCACACATCGACCG
This sequence comes from uncultured Propionivibrio sp., assembly GCA_964499185.1. Lineage (GTDB taxonomy): Bacteria > Pseudomonadota > Gammaproteobacteria > Burkholderiales > Rhodocyclaceae > Propionivibrio. The sequence goes on from CAZCJW010000306.1 coordinate 2,231, forward strand.
GGTGCAGGAGCGGCTGGGACGGCGCATGTTGCTGGAGAACCCGGCCACTTACGTCGAGTTCGTTGCCTCGACGATGAGTGAATCCGATTTCATCGGCGAGGTGATCCGGCGCACCGGCTGCGGGCTGCTGCTCGACGTGAATAACGTCTACGTATCCTGCACCAATCACGGGCACGACCCCTATGCCTGCATTGATGCCTTGCCGCTGAAAGCAGCCGGGGAAATCCACCTGGCCGGCTTCGCCCGCGATACCGATGCGGCGGGCGATCCGCTGCTCATCGACAGCCACGGTGCACCGGTGGCGCAGGCGGTGTGGGATCTCTACCGCTACACATTGGCTCGCACCGGGCCGTTGCCGACGCTAATCGAGCGCGACAACGACATTCCGGCCTTCCCGGTGCTGCAGGCTGAAGCGCGGCAGGCAGAAAACTTGCTGACCGAAGCGGCACGGGTAACCGACGCGGTGCCGGCATGAGCACACAAACCACCTTTGCCACCGCGCTGCTCGATCCGGGCATGCTGACGCCGGACGGATTGATCGCCTGGAACGGCTCCGATCCGGCACGCCGTTTCGCCGTGTATCGCAACAACGTCGTCGTTTCGCTGGTCGATGCGCTGGCCGATACCTTTACGGTCACGCAGGAACTGGTCGGCGAGCCGTTCTTCCGCGCCATGGCGCGTGTATTTGCACTCTCCGACCCGCCGAGGTCGAGGCTGATGGCGTTCTACGGCGAAAGATTCCCCGATTTCATTGCCGGTTTTCCTCCGGCGGCGAGCGTTCCCTACTTGGCTGACGTGGCGCGGCTGGAGTACCTGCGGGTACTGGCCTATCACGCGGGAGACGCGGCGCCGCTTGCAGCGGACGAACTCGCTGCCGCG
>CAZCJW010000307.1:0-3100 GCA_964499185.1 uncultured Propionivibrio sp.
TATTGAGTGCGGTTTCGGCGATCCGACGTTGATCGAGCGACTGGTCGACTGGTTGAGCGGGCTGTGGCCTTCCATGTTCATGGTGACGGGCCTGTGCAAAGAGAAGGATTGGGTTTTCCTTGGGTTGTCGCTCGCCAACTGGTCGGGGGTCTGTTTTGTTGCAATGTTCGTGTTATCAATCGTTCTGTTTCTTCGTTCAAGAATGCAAGCGTAGGCGCTTATCGGTGGGGTGGTACAGACGACGGCACAAAGAGGCATTTTGGTGCATCGATGCCCGCGATTGATGCATATTTGGCCCACTCTTCGACGATCGGACTTACGCTCGGTAGGTCAGGGCGGTCCCCTGGCGATAGATGCGAATTGTGTTTGACGGCCTGATATTTGCTTGGGGCCAGATGGGTGGTTAATTCTGTTGAAAACGTTGTAGTTGATAGTCAACCGATTCGGTATCATAACGTGCCTGTTCTGGCACTCTTTCTTCGAGGAGGATACGTATGGAGATTAATTTCGCTGTGAAGCTCAAGAGGCTGCTGGCAGTGGCGACCGGGTTATTAATTGCTGGCGTGGCGACAGCTCAGGAGGCTGGTGTACTGAACATCTACAATTGGGCAGACTACATCGCTCCGGATACGATCCAGAATTTTGAGAAGGAAACGGGGATCAAGGTTCGTTACGATATTTTCGACAGCAATGAGTCGCTGCACGCGAAATTGGTTGCCGGAAACTCGGGTTACGACATTGTCGTTCCGGGGTCGCATTTCGCGAAACAGCAGATCGAGGCGGGGTTGCTGCAGAAGCTGGACAAAAGCAAGCTCCCTAATCTGAAGAATTTGGATCCAGCAATTCAGAGCCAATTGGCAAAAATGGATCCGGGCAACGACTATCTGGTCGATTGGCTTTGGGGATACACGACCGTTGGCATTAATGTGGACAAGGTCAAGCAAGCGCTCGGCACGGCGGAACTTCCGGAAAACGCCTGGGATTTGGTGTTCAAGCCGGAGTATGTGAGCAAGCTCAAGAAATGCGGTGTGGCGATCCTGGATTCTGCATCCGAAGTCTTGCCCATTGCCCTCAACTACATCGGCAAGGATCCCTACAGCAAGAATCAGGCGGACTACACGGAAGCCGGCAAGATGCTCAAGGCGGCCCGTCCGCACGTGACGCGTTTTGTTGGGTCGGGTTCGGATTACATCGATCAAATGGCCAAGGGCAGGCTCTGCGTCGTGCTGGGCTGGTCCGGTGACATCATGATTGCCGCGAACCGGGCGGTGGAGAACAAGACCAAGCAAAACGTCCGGGTGCTCGTGCCCAAGAGCGGCGGACTGCTGTTCTTCGACGTGATGGCCATTCCGAAAGATGCTAAGAATGTCGACAATGCGCACAAGTGGATCGACTACATCATGCGGCCGGAAGTCCATGCCAGCCTGACCAACACGGTGTTCTACGCCAATCCGAACAAAGCCTCGTTGCCGCACGTGAAGGGAGATATCGCCAAGAACGAGGCGGTATTTCCGTCGGCAAGCGTCCTCGGTTCCATGCTGTCCCCGGGAGTTCCCGATCAGGCAACACGGCGCATCATCACGCGGACTTTCACTAATTTCAAATCCAACCGATAACAACGAAATGACGTCGAACCCTCCCGCCCCTGATCTGCATTTCCTGCAGATCAGGGATGTCGTCAAGGAATTTGGTGGTATCCGGGCTGTCGATTCGGTCAGCCTGGATATCATTCGAGGTGAAATTTTCGGCCTGCTTGGCTCCTCGGGTTGTGGGAAAACCACTCTGCTGAGAATGCTGGCAGGATTCGAGACGCCGACGTCCGGCCAGATCGTGCTGAATGGGGAGGATCTGGCCGGTCTTGCTCCGTATGAACGGCCGATCAACATGATGTTTCAATCCTACGCCTTGTTTCCACATCTGACGGTGTGGGACAACATCGCTTTCGGATTACGCCGGGACGGTTTGCCAAAGGATGAGATTGCTGGCCGGGTCGATTCCATGCTCAAGCTCGTGCAGTTGGAGAAGTTTGGTAAGCGCAAGCCGCATCAACTGTCCGGGGGGCAACAGCAGCGCGTGGCATTGGCGCGCAGTCTGGTAAAACGCCCGCAACTCCTGTTGCTCGATGAGCCTCTCGGTGCCCTGGACAAGAAACTGAGGGAGGAGACCCAGATCGAGTTGGTGAACATCATTAAGGACGTTGGCGTGACGTGCGTGATGGTTACCCACGACCAGGAAGAGGCGATGACCATGGCCGACCGCATCGGGGTCATGGATGAAGGGGTGCTGCTGCAGGTTGATGTTCCCAGTGAACTCTACGAAACGCCCAATAGCAAATTCGTGGCTGATTTCATTGGCAACGTAAATCTCATGGACGGAGTCGTCGTCGACGATCTACCGAGTTCGGTGACGATCGAATGCGCGGACTGCACTCATTACGTCGGGCACGGCATTACCGGACACGTCGGTTTGCCGGTCAGCGTTGCCCTGCGACCGGAGAAAATCTATCTGAGCCCGGACGAGCCGCCCGGACCGTTCAACCGCGTCCGCGGAACGGTCAAGGAAATGTCGTACTTCGGGAGTTATAGCGTCTACTTCCTTGAGTTGCCCAGCGGGGCGATGCTCAAGGTCAGCGAAGAGAACGATCAGCGTCATCGCGAAGGCAAGCTGACGTGGGGGGATGCGGTTTGGGCGAGTTGGCCTTCGTCCGCTCAGGTTGTCTTGACGCATTGAGAGGCGACGCGGTATGCCAAACAATTTCCGTGCATGGAAGCCCGGACCGCGTGCGGCGGTAATCGGCGTCCCCTTTTTCTGGTTGTCCGTATTCTTCCTGCTGCCGTTCCTGCTCGTCCTGAGAATAAGCCTGGCGCAGATGGACGGTGCGCTGGTTACTCCGCTCATGACGTTGTCGGAAGGGGTGCTGACGATTCGCTTCCATCTGGCCAGCTTCGCGCAACTGGTCACCGATGACCTGTATCTCGCGACCTACCTCGTGTCGGTCAAATACGCGCTGATCACCGCGGCGATATGTTTGATCATTGGTTACCCTTTCGCCTATTTCATGTCCCGAAGCGAGAAGCAATGGCAGCCGGCCTTGCTGATG
>CAZCJW010000308.1:0-3087 GCA_964499185.1 uncultured Propionivibrio sp.
TACACCGTGGTGCAGGCGCAGAAGTTCTACGACGTGCAGAAATACCTGTCGACGACCGGGCATGCCTATGACGCACAGGTTCTGATCGCCTCCAAGAAATTCTGGGACAAGCTCAGCGATGCCGACAAGGCGCTGATGAAGGAGGCCGCGCACGAAGCGACCGAATACCAGCGTCAGGCCAGCCGCGATCTGAACGCCAAGGCCCGTGCCGAGTTGATCAAGGCCGGCATGCAGATCAACGACGTGTCGGATGCCGAACGGCAGCGCATGCGCGAAAAGCTGCAGCCGGTCATCGCCAAGCACCAGACGGCGGTTGGCGAGGAAACCGCCAAGGCGTTCTTCGACGCCATCGCCAAGGCGCCGAAATAGCTGCTCCCAGGGGAGAGCGGATGCCGGACACCCGGCATCCGGTCATCCGATCAAGCATTCCGTAGAGAGTGCCATATCAATCCAGATCAACAGTGAGAGGACTCAACATGAAAAGCATCCTGGTACGTTCAATCGTCGCTGTTTTGTTCGGCATCACGGCAAGCGCCGCCTCGGCGCAGACCGCCCCCGTCAAGCTGCGTTTCGGGCATGCCCATCCGGTGACCGATTCTCAACACATCGCCGCGCTTGAGTTCGCCAAGAAGGTCAAGGAACGGACAGAAGGCGGAATCGAAATCCAGGTATTCCCCAACAATCAGCTGGGAAACGACAACACGATGATTGCCGGCGTCCGTGGGGGCACCATCGACATCGAAACTTCGGGCAATCCGTTCTTCACCGGCATTGTGCCGAAACTCAACGTGCTCGATCTGCCTTACCTGTTCGACAACATGACGCAGGTGGCGAAGGTGCTCGACGGATCGATCGGCCGTTCCCTGCTCAACGAACTCGAAGCCCACCAGATGAAAGGGCTGGCCTTCTGGGAAGTCGGCTATCGCAGCTTGGCCAACAGCCGGCGGCCGGTGAACAAGGCCGAGGACATCAAGGGACTGAAGCTGCGCACGACGCCCAATCAGGCGCACATCAAAGCCTTCCAGTTACTGGGCGCCGCGCCGCAGCCGATGCCTTTCTCTGAAGTGTTCTCGGCGCTGGAGACGAAAGCCATCGACGGTCATGAGAATCCTCCGACGCTGATGGCCTCCACCAAGATGTACGAAGTGCAGAAGCATCTTTCGCTGACCAAGCATGCCTACACGGCACTGATCGTGGTGATGAACAAGGCCAAGTTCGAGTCGCTCAAGCCCGAGTTCCAGCAAATTGTGCTGCAGGAAGCCGCCAACGCGGCGGTGTTCCAGCGTGACCTCAATGCGAAGAGCGAAGCGTCGGCGCTGGCCGAACTGCGCAAGAACGGCATGCAGATCGTCGAGAAGCCGGACATTGAAGGCATAAAGGCGATCGTCAAGGACGAGGTACGCAAAATGTTCGTCGAGAAGAACGGCGACGAACTGCTCAAGGCCATCGACGCGCTGCGTTGAGTCATGCACACCGCCTTGATCGTCCGTCATCCCGGCGCAACCAAAGGAAACCTGTTGTGACCGCCCTGCCCTCAGCCATCGTCGATTCGCATCACCACCTGTGGGATCTTGAGCGACTCAGCTACCCTTGGCTTGGAGCAGAGTACGATGCCGCGAAATTCATCCTGGGCGAGTACTACCTGTTGTGCCGGGACTACTTGCCCCGGGACTATCGCGAGTCGTGGAGCGGCATGCCGGTGGTGGCCAGCGTGCATATCGAGGCCGAATGCGAACGCCGTCAGGCGCTGGCCGAGACGCGGTGGGTGCATGAGCAGGCTGCCCAAAGCGGCTTGCCCAATGCGGCAGTGGCCCACGTCGACCTGCTGGCCCCGGATGCCGACGAGCGTCTGGCCGAGCAGGCGGCCTATCCTCTGGTGCGCTCCATCCGTTTCAAGCCGGCGACGTCCCGGCGCCCGGAAGACAGTGTGGCGGACAGGCCCGGTTCATTGCACGATCCGCGCTGGCCGGCGGCACTGGCGCTTCTGGCAAAACACGGGCTGGCCTGGGACCTGCGCGTCCCCTTCTGGCACCTGGAGGAAGCGGCGATGGTGCTGCGCAACTTCCCGGTGCTGCCGGTCGTATTGCAGCATACCGGTCTGCCGTGGGACCGTAGCGACGCGGGCTTGGCCGCCTGGCGGCGCGGCATGGAAGCCTTGGCGGCGCTGCCCAACGTCCATGTCCGTCTTTCCGAGTTCGGCCTGCGCGACCGGCCGTGGCGGCTCGCAGACAATCTGCCGGTGGTCCGCGATGCGGTGTCGATCTTCGGCTGGCAGCGTGCCATGTTCGGTAGCAATTTCCCGGTGGCCGGTTTGCGTATCAGCTATCCGGCGCTGGTACGCGCGATGGCGGAGGCGCTCGCGCATCTGGATGATCGTGCACGACAATCCATCTGGTGTGACAATGCCCTGGCTTTCTACCGCATGGAGCGTCCGCAATGGCAATGAGACTTCTAGGAAAACTGATCAAGGTCGTCGAGTACGTGCTGATCGTGATGTTTGCGATCATGGCCATCCTGGTCTTCGGCAACGTTGTATTGCGCTACGGTTTCAACTCCGGAATCGTCTTTTCGGAAGAAGTTTCGCGCTTCCTCTTCATGTGGCTGACGCTGATCGGCGCGTTGATCGTACTCAAGGACCATGCGCACCTGGGGGTGACGAGCTTCGTCGAGAAACTGGGCGAACGCGGGCAACGCATCTGTCGCTTCCTGTCCGACGGACTGACGTTCATCTGCTGCGTACTGCTGGTGCATGGCACCTGGAAGCAGGTGATCATCGGCATGGATGACCTGGCGCCGGTGACCGGCATCCCGATGGGCTACGTGCAGTCTTCCCTGCTTTTTTCCGGCATCGGCATGGTGCTGGTGCTCGGGTACTCGCTGTGGCGGCAGCTCACCGGGCGCATGCCCCGGGAGGAACTTGTCCCGCACAGCCAGCACCTCGAAGAAGCGGAAAAAACCCAAAAGAACAATAACGGAGACAACGCATGACCATCCTGACCTTCATCGGCGTGCTCCTGGTGGTCATCGCCTTGGGGACGCCGATCGCCTTTTCGCTGCTCATCTGCGCCGTGGCGCTGATGATCCAGA
>CAZCJW010000309.1:0-3087 GCA_964499185.1 uncultured Propionivibrio sp.
GAGTTCCTCGAAGGCAAGCGCCTGCCCGCGGTGGATATCCTCGAATCGCGATTTAACGATTGATCGCTTGTTGATGCCCCCCTTCGCGGGTTGCATCGCTTCGTGATACGGCACCGCTGTCGCTTTTGGCGAGAGTGGTGCCGTGACTTTTGGAAGGACTCGCACGGGTGGATGTCCATCTCTATTTCTCGCTGATCCCTGAGGCACTGATTGCCTCCAATCTGCCGCCGGAGAAATTCGGACAGTATTACGCCACCGGCAGCGGCTACAAATCCAAAGGCCAATGTCTTTTTTTCGAGATATCGCCCGATTTCCGTAACGAACACTTCGAAATAGCCACGGCCATCGAGAGATGCCGCCCAACTCCCGCCGGAACACCCAAGCATTCGGTCTACCTGTCCGTCTATCGCGTACTGGAACATCTGCCCGTCCATGCCTTGGGGAAACTCTATCTGACCACATCCTACGGGCACACATTGGGCCTGGAACGCGGGGAGATCCCTGCGGATGGAAGCGTCGGCCTGCACCTGTATCAGGATCTCGTGCCGGTCAACAGCCTGGTCGTGAGCAGTCTCGGACCGAAGGCTTACTACGAAAGCGTGACTATCAACCCGACGAAGTTCATTCGCTTTCCGGGGCTTTTCTTTGTCGAGCTCGAGCTTGGCGAATTGGCAGCCGATCCGGCGAAAGGAAATGCCGGAACCCTGCCTTATCCGTTCATCGATCATCTGCGCGAAACGCTGATGACGCTTGAAAAGCCGTCGGGCGACAAGCCCGGGGCGAAGGAAAGCAAGATGGTGCACCGCGTGCATTCGCTCGAATTCCCGTACAGCATGGTCAGGAAAGGGTTCCATGTCGGCAACGGCCCCGACATGGCTTTTTATCCGATGCCATCCCATCGCGAACTCAAGCAACGGCATGATCAATGGTGGCGATCGGCAAATATCTGAACGTCTGCCGTGAGAGACGTGTTCAAGCCGACGACAACCCGATACGATCTCCAATGCATCGTTTCTGAACCAGACCACGAAACTTTCATCATTTGGAAACGTAATTGGTCGATACTTATACCCTTCGAATACCGCGTAATTTAGTTAAACGAAAAAAGGATCTCACATGGCTCGCCACACCAAAATAGTTGCCACCCTCGGCCCCGCCTCCAAAGACCCGCAGATCCTAGAAACATTGATTCGCACCGGAGTCGATGTCGTACGGCTCAACTTCTCGCACGGAAAGGCGGAAGACCACATCCAGTTGGCCGCGGAAGTCCGGCGAATCGCCGCCCGCGTCGGCCGTTCGGTCGGCATTCTTGCCGATCTGCAAGGCCCGAAGATTCGTATCGGCAAATTTGAGGAAGGCAAGATTCATCTGGAAACCGGCGCCGCTCTGATTCTCGACGCCAAATGCGAACTTGGCAATCAGGAACGCGTCGGCCTCGACTACAAGGACCTTCCTGGCGACGTCAGCGCGGGAAACATTCTGCTGCTGGATGACGGCCGCATCGTTCTGGAGGTGGAACAGGTCGTTGGACATGAAATCTTCACGGTCGTGCGCCACGGCGGCATCCTGTCCAACAACAAGGGCATCAACCGCCAGGGCGGCGGTCTTTCGGCACCGGCACTGACCGCCAAGGACATGGACGATATCAAGACGGCGGCGCAGATCGGTGCCGACTTCCTGGCCATTTCCTTCCCCAAGAGCGCCTCCGACATGTACATGGCGCGCCAGCTGATGCTCGCCGCCGGCGGGCGTTCCCTGACCATCGCCAAGATCGAGCGTGTCGAAGCCGTTGCTGCACTCGAAGAAATTCTCGACGCATCGGACGGCCTCATGGTCGCGCGAGGCGATCTTGCCGTGGAAGTCGGTGACGCTGCTGTCCCGGCTTTACAAAAGCGGATGATTCGCCTGGCCCGCGAAAAGAACAAGCTGGCGATCACGGCTACGCAGATGATGGAGTCGATGACGCATTCACCGACGCCCACGCGTGCGGAAGTCTCCGATGTTGCCAACGCTGTCCTGGACGGAACCGATGCCGTGATGCTCTCTGGAGAAACGGCAGCCGGGAGTTTCCCCGTGGAAACCGTGGAAGCCATGGCGCGGATCTGCGAAGAAGCCGAGAAATCGCAGCCCGTCACGCTCGACCGCGGATTCCTCGACCGCACGTTCACCCGCATCGACCAGTCGATTGCCATGGCCTCGCTTTTCGCGGCCTATCATCTGAACGTCAAGGCAGTCGCTGCCCTGACCACCACCGGTTCAACTGCCTTGTGGATGAGCCGTCTGAATTGCGGGATCCCCATTTTCGGCCTGACCGAGGAACCCGCTGCGCAATCGCGCATGACCCTGTTCCGCGAAGTATTCCCCCTGCTCATGACCGATATGAACAATGACCGGGACATTCTTCGCCGCAACGCCGAGGAACGGCTGCTGCAGGCCGGAGTCGTCGCCAAGGGAGACCTCATTGTGCTGTCCTACGGTGACAAGATGGGCCAGAGCGGAGGGACCAACACGATGACCATTGTCCGGGTCGGAGAACTTGCGGCCGCAAAAAGATAATGCCCTGAATCGCCGCAGAAGGACGGCAAGTCGTGATGGTTCCGTGTACGGGGCGGACTGCCCGTCCGCCACGACGGTCGTAATACAGAAAGGAGAAATCGATGCCCCTCGTATCCCTGAGACAACTGCTCGACCATGCGGCCGAATACGGCTATGGTCTGCCGGCCTTCAACGTGAACAACATGGAACAGGTCTGGGCCATCGTCGATGCCGCTGCCGAACTCGACGCCCCGGTGATCATGCAGGCCTCGGCCGGCGCCCGCAAATACGCCGGCGAACCCTTCCTGCGCCACCAGATCCTGGCCGCGCTGGAAGCCTACCCGAACATCCCGATCGTCATGCACCAGGACCACGGGCAGTCGCCCGCCGTGTGCATGGCCGCGATCCGTTCCGGCTTCACCTCGGTGATGATGGACGGCTCGCTCGAAGCCGACGGCAAATCCGTCGCCTCCTACGAGTACAACGTCGCCACCACCCAGAAGGTCGTCGAGTTCTCGCACGCCATCGGCGTGTCGGTGGAAGCCGAACTCG
>CAZCJW010000310.1:0-3085 GCA_964499185.1 uncultured Propionivibrio sp.
GCGTTGGCCTGGCGGGTCTTCTCTTCTTGTTCAGCACTGGGCGGACGGTCCTGGGATTGCGCCGGCAAAACCACCCCGGCGGCGAGAAAAAGCCACACCAAAACGCCGACCACCTTATTGGAGAACATTCGCACCCGACCTCACCTGTTCACGGAAAAGCGCCTCCGGCGGATAAACCCGGGTATGCGTACCTGATACCTGGGCGGGGTCTCGCTGCCCGGTCGCAAAGACCGGGCAGCCCTTCACACACCTTACTGCAACTTCACCGCGTTGATATCGACGCGAGTGCCTTTCTTGACGCCCAGGCCGAGGGTCTTGTTGAACGACACATGGTGGCCACGCGTGGTGATGTTGTCGTCGTGCACGGCAAAGCCCACGTTATAGACGCCGCCTTCCTTGAGTGTCTTGTCATCGGCGTTGGTCAACCCGAGCGGGCGGATCACCACGACCGACCATACGCCGTCTTTCCAACTGGCAATCGCGTTGTTGTCGGCGGCTGACCCCTTAGCCCCCTCGCGCGAGACAACATAGTCCGGAATCATGTCGCCTTCTTTCCATCCAGCGCTCGGATCGAACTTTACTGCGTTCTTTTCCGGGATCAGGAAGTGGTCGCCCTTGCGCAGGTCACCAACGGTAATCGACTTGTAGCCGACCTTCTTCTCATCCCACATGAACTTTGGCAAACGGGTCTTGGAGTCGACATTTCCAGCGAACATGTTGGCGCCGGCGTCGAAATTCCGCCACTCCAAGACGTATCCATCGTCGGCCATTCCCGCGGGATAGCTGCGATGCGCCCGCCACTGGATCAGGTCGAGGAAACCGCCTGCCGCCTTGATCTTGTTGATCTCATCAACCGTCTTGCCAGTTTTCCAGTCGGAAGGATTGGTACGGCTATCCGGCAGATACTTGCGCACGTCATTTCGCTTGATCGCCTTCATCAACGCGTTGGCCTCGACCTCGCTCTTGGTGAACTGCTTGGCCATGTCGCGCTGTCCGTCGTGACAGGTCAGCCAGCATCCCTGCTTATCGAAACCGGCAACCTTGCCATCGTCGATCATGATCGACATGCGGTCTTCGTAGATTCCCTGCATGTGCCGATCCTGGACGATCTTGTCCAGCTTCGGGAAGCCCCACACCTTCCATTCCTTGCCGTCAAAGCGCAGGTATTGATGTTCGGTGCCGGGATAAGGATTCTGCGTTTCCCACTGGAAGCGCAGATAGGCGTTCTTGTCGTCATACGCCGCCTGAACTTTTAGACTCTTGTAACCTTCCTTGCCCCTGACCGGCATTGGTTCAAGCGGGCCGCCCTTGACAAGACTCTCACCCAGTTCCTTCTCGGCATCCTTCTCGTCATGGCACGAAGTGCAGGCATCTCCACGCTTTACCTTGCTGGCCCCATCGTGGTCCTTGCTGATCAGCCATTCGTATGAAGATTGCCCGGGATAGAACAGGGACACCGTTGTCGCCGGGATCTTCGACCAGTTGATCTTGCCGGGATCGGCGCCCATGGCAGCGACGCTGCCAAACGCCCCGACAACACCGATCGCAGCTATCTGCGCCCATAGTATTTTTTTCTTCATGTCTGACCTCGCTTGATTGATGGCGGGTTGCGCCAGTATTTGCCCTGAATAACCACTCCTCGTCGGGACACCGTTGGTATTCTCTTGCCCCAAAAGCAAAGCACCACGGTGAAGAGGGTGATGCCGATGAGTGTAAAGAATGACCCATTCCCACGACATAGGAGCGGGATTAATTTCCATGTAGGAATAATCCTACAAAGTCCGCAGTAGACTTCAGAATGCCTCAGGATCGGCGAGTCCGTGGGCAACAGCGTAACGGACCAGTTCGGCGCTATTGGCCAGGTTCATCTTCTGCAGAATGCGGGTTTTATGGGTGCTGATGGTCTTGACGCTGAGGGAAAGCTCAGCGCCTATCTCCGAAACCCCGCGCCCCAAAACCAGCATGTTAAACACCTGGTATTCGCGGTCCGACAGCAGGTTGTGGGGAAGCAATTTTTCTCCGGGGCGAATTCCGCGCACCATCAACTCAGCCACCTTGTCGCTGATATACACCCCACCCTTGGCCACCCGCCGGACGGCGGCCACCAGCAGCTCACTATCGCTTTCCTTGGTCAGATAGCCGGAGGCTCCCGCCTTGAGCGCCCTCACAGCGTACTGTTCTTCATGATGCATGCTGAGGACAAGAATCGGCAGTTCCGGCTTTTCCTCCTTGATCATGTGGATCAGCTCCAATCCGTTACGGCCTGGCATGGAGATATCGAGAACCAGCACGCCCCAGTCCCTCTCCCGCACCTTTTGCATGACCTCCAGGCCATTGGCCGCTTCGCCGGAGACAACGAGATCGTCGGTATCGGCCAGAATCTGTTTCAGCCCGTCGCGAATGATCGCGTGGTCATCCGCCAGCAACACGTCCAGCTTTTCCATCACTGACCCTCCCGGAGTTCCTTTGCGGGAATGGCGATTTCGATCGTTGTGCCCCGGCCCGGCGCCGAGATCACGGAAAAACGCCCGCCCAGATTCTGCGCCCGTTCGCGCATTCCCACCAGACCAATATCCGCGACTCTCCCCGCTTCATGCACAAAGCCGATCCCGTCATCCCTGACGCTCAGCACCCAGGCGTCGTTTTCGAGAATCAGACGGACCCAAACCCGGGTGGCCTGCGCATGCCGCGCCACGTTAGTCAGCGACTCCTGCAGCACCCGGAACAGGGCAGTCGCCACGGCATACCCGCGTTCCGGATCGACATCCGGGAGGGACAGATCGACCGGCAGCCCGGTCCTGGCGGAAAACTGATCAACATACCAGGATGCAGCCGCAGCGAAACCCAGATCGTCGAGCACCAGCGGGCGCAGTTCCGCGGAAATCCGGCGCACCGTGGCGATGGTCTGGTCGATTTGCCCTTTGACCGATGCCACCTTGTCGACCAACACGGTTTGCTCCGGCTTCAGGCGTCCGCCCAGCCACGCCACCTCCATGCGGATACCGGTCAGCAGTTGCCCAAGCTCATCGTGCAACTCGCGGGCGATGCGCGCCCTTTCCTCTTCGCGGTAGTTCTGCAGACTGGC
>CAZCJW010000311.1:0-1586 GCA_964499185.1 uncultured Propionivibrio sp.
GAATGGAGGAGCCGAGCGCCGAGTTGCCGATGTTGGCGTTGATCTTGGTCAGGAAATTGCGGCCGATGATCATCGGTTCGGCTTCCGGGTGGTTGATGTTGGCCGGAATAACGGCGCGGCCGCGGGCGACTTCCGAGCGGACGAATTCCGGGGTGATTTCATCGGGAATGCTGGCGCCGAAGCTCTGCCCTGAATGCTGGCGGGTCATCAGGTCGGCCAATTTCTGCCCCTGCGGACCAGCGCTTTTCAACGATTCGATATAAGCGCGGCGGTTGTTGTTCTCGCGGATGGCGATGAATTCCATCTCCGGCGTGATGATGCCTTGCCGGGCGTAGTGGATCTGCGTGACGTTCTTGCCCGGCTTGGCGCGCAGCGGTTTGCGGTGCAGGCCGGGGAAGCGCAATTCGTCGAGTTCCTTGTCGGCGGCGCGCATGCGGCCGAACTCGGAGGTCAGGTCGGCCAGTTCCTCTGTGTCGCCGCGCTCGGCGATCCAGCCGGCACGCAGGGCGGGCAGTCCTTGGCGGATGTCGATCTTCGCGCTTGGGTCGCCGTAGGGGCCGGAGCAGTCATAGACGAAGATCGGTGGGTTCTTCTCACCACCGAAGGCGGTCGATGTGTCGGCCTGCGAAATCTCGCGCATCGGCACGCGGATATCGGGGCGACTGCCTTCGACGTAGATCTTGCGCGAATTGGGAAGGGGCTGGATGGCCGCCGCGTCGACATGGGCGTCCGAGGCGATAAATTTTTCGTTGGCGTTCATGGTGTTTCCTTGCAAATCGACGCATGCGGCTGGCGTCAAAGGCCAAAAACAGGCAGGGGATGGCGAAGCAGGAAAATTGAAACGCGACGATGCGAAAATCTTCTGTTTCCCTACGACGGCATTACCCGTACAGGTTCAAAGGGACTGTCTCAGCTGCGCCATGTTCTGCGCGGCACCCCTAAAGAGATCGCCTAAGTTACTGGAAATACAGGCTTCAGGCAAGGCTCGCGGTGTTCGACCGAAGCATCCTCGACGAAGTTTCCCTAATTTCCACTAAAGTATTGCGCTGGTTTTCCGTGAATTGGATGATGAGCATAAAAACAAGCAACGGGAGTCCTTCGATGTCCGCGAGAGTTATCGCCGCCATTCTTGCCGCAGTGCTCCCGGCCGCGGCATTGTCGGCTTGGCAGTCGGTGGCTGTCGAACAGGGCAAGCGCGTTGATATCGATCGGGAAAGCATTATTCCCGGACCGGGCGCGACGATGATCGCGAAAGGACGCATCGTGCTCGACAAGCCGATCATGGATCCGAAGACATCGGCGGCTTATCGCATCATCGAAATAGAAGGCCGCTACGATTGCGCCGAGCGCACCCACGCCACACTGAAGCGCACCTACTATAAGGACGAGGGTGCCCTGTTGCGCCAGGAAGAAGTGCGCAACCCGTTCGAGATGCCAGTGCGCAGCGGCACACCGGATGACCGCTTGCTGCGCGAAGCGTGCCGGCCGAAGGGCAGTGCGCGGAGTGCTCAATCCGTCAATCAGACACTCGACAAGGTCAACGAGTTGTCCGGCGACCTGCGCAAGGCCAACGAAGCGCTGGTCGC
>CAZCJW010000311.1:1686-3076 GCA_964499185.1 uncultured Propionivibrio sp.
CAACACTGGAGCAGACTGCGTCAGGAATACGCCATCTGCGCGGCTGGCCGGCGCCAATCCCCGATCGACCTGCGCGACGGTCTGGCCGTCGATCTCGAGCCCATCCAGTTTTTCTACAAGCCCTCCGCGTACCGGGTGATCGACAGTGGTCACCGGTTGCAACTGGCTGTCTACGGGGGAGGCCTGATGGTGATGGGCAAGCAATACCAACTCACGCACATCCATTTTCATCATCCGTCCGAATTCACCGTCGAAGGAAGGTCGTTCGACATGGAGGCGCAACTGGTGCATCAGGCTGACGATGGAAAGCTTGCCATCGTTTCCGTCCTCCTGGAAAAAGGCACGGAGAATCCCGTGGTCCAGGCCGCGCTGAACAACCTGCCGCTGGAAAAGGGCGGAGAAGTCATGCCGCCTGGCCAGACGATCGATGCCAACCTGCTGTTGCCGGCCAGCAAGAACTACTTCACCTTTATGGGCTCCCTGACCACACCTCCCTGCACTGAGGGCGTGCTGTGGATGGTTATCAAGCAGCCGCAGCAGGTCTCTCCCGAACAGCTGGCGATATTGCAACGCTTGTACAGGCCCAATGCGCGTCCGGTGCAACCATCGTTCGACCGCATCATCAAGGAATCCCGCTGATTCGTCACGCGTCGGTGTGGATTTTTGTGTTTTTACCGCGCGGAACAATTTTTTTGCCTTTTTCGGCGATATTTCGATTAGCTGCGAACAGGCGCCTAAAATGCATGAAATAGCTGTCAAATTGCCTTCAAGTTCGGTCAACGCGCCAAAAAAAGCCTGATTTATCAATATGATCCGGTCTGCACGTTAGCGTCTGTTCGCTACAATCCTGCTACACTCGCGCCTGCAAAAATCCGAAAACCGGGAAAAGGAAGCGTCAAACGGCATCAAATTGAAGCCATCGCCGGGGAAACCGCAGTTACGTCATGCACCGGCCGGAATGCGATTGCGTCATCCAGCAGAACGGCGCAACCGTCAGACTGAATCCTGTAACTCAGCAGAATTATCGAAGGAGACCTTTTATGTCTTTCATGCAACGCATCATCGATTTCTTTTCACGTAAATCGACCGTAACCAAGGGGGGTGGCGAAAAGGCCATCGACAAACAGAAAGCTGGCGGCAAGATGACCGCCCGCGAGCGCATCGCCGCATTGCTCGACGAGGGGTCGTTTCACGAATACGACCTGTTTGTCGAGCACAAGTGCCAGGACTTCGGCATGGCCGGCAAGGAATTGGCGGCGGATGGCGTCGTCACCGGTTCGGGAACCATCAATGGCCGGCCGGTCTGCATCTACGCGCAGGACTTCACCGTCGCCGGCGGGTCGCTCGGCCTGATGCACGCGCGCAAGATCACCAAGGTGATGGATCACGC
>CAZCJW010000312.1:0-3061 GCA_964499185.1 uncultured Propionivibrio sp.
AATCGACGTAGTAGCCGTCGGTCTCGCCGGTGGCGAGCACGTGGAAGGCGTGGTGAATGTCGTCGTTCCACTGGGCGGTGGCCGAGTTTTCGGCACGCCCGGCGTGGCGTTCGAGGTAGCGTGCCGAGTTGTCCTCGTTCTCCAGGATCAGGTGCACATGCCGGTCGCGGCCCGGACCCCGGCGAATGGCGGCGGCGATTTCGGACACGATGTGTGTCGGGCTGTCGTCACAGATGGCGTGTACCGCGTCGAGGCGCAGACCGTCGAAACGGTATTCCTCCAGCCAGAACAGCGCGTTGTGGATGAAGAAGTCGCGCACCGTACGGTTGCCGGGGCCGTCGAAGTTGATCGCCGCTCCCCACGGCGTCTGGTGGCGGGGGTTGAAGAATTCCGGCGCGTAGACATGCAGGTAGTTGCCTTCCGGGCCGAAGTGGTTGTAAACGACATCAAGAAAAACCATCAGCCGGCGCGCGTGTGCGGCGGCAACCAGTTGCTTGAGTTCGTCCGGGCGGCCATACGCCGCTTCCACGGCGAAGGGCAGTACGCCGTCGTAACCCCAGCCGCGTCGGCCTGGAAAATCGGCAACCGGCATCAGTTCGATGGCAGTGACACCGAGCGCGGCAAGGTAGTCGAGCCGTTCGATGACGCCGGTGAAATCGCCGCGCGGCGAGAATGTGCCCACGTGCAGTTCGTAGATCACGGCCTCCTCCCACGGACGACCTGCCCAGTCGTCGTCTGGCCAGTCGAACGCCAGCGGATCGACGACTTCCGAGGGGGCGTGCACGTCGTCCGGGTTGTGGCGTGAGGCGGGGTCGGGCACACGCAGGCCATCGGGCAGTTGGAAGCAGTAACGGGTTCCAGCAGTGGCCTCGGCAACGGTCAATGCGTGCCACCCGCATCCGTCCTTGCCCATTGTCAGGGGAGGTCCGGTGTCGAGGCACAGGAGCACCTTCTCGACCGCGGGGGCCCACAGGCGGAAGCGCACACCCTCGTCAGGGATGATTTCCGGGCCGAAGGGCATGGCGTGGCGGAGTTTCATGCAAAGCCTCCGCGGTGTTCGCCGTGCCCGTCGGGCTTGGCTGTTTTCCCCGGATTCATGGGGGAACTTCCGTGTCTTCCAGTCCGCGCAGGATGCCGAAGAGCGGAATCGGCAACCATTCGGGCCGGGTTTGGAGCTCGCGGTGCAACTGCGTGATCATCCGGTCGAGCAGGAAGAAGTCGAGCAGGCGTCCGGAGGAGTCGGGGTCGCCAAGCAATTCCGGCGTCTCCGCGCACAGCGCTTGATATCCGGCCAGGAAGGCATCGGCGGTTTCCTTCTCCCACGCCTGCGCGAACGGTCCGAGGCGATGGCGGTCGTCGGCACGTTCCTGGGTGGCGTGGTTGACCGCCACAGCGGCCGCATAGGCGAAGCAACCGAGCATCGACGCGATGTCGTACAGCGGGCTGGTTTTGCGCCGGCGTTCTTCGAGCGGAGTCGCCGTATTGCCTTCGAAGTCGGTGATCAGGAAATCGTTCTGCGCCAGCAGTATCTGTCCGAGATGGAAGTCGCCGTGGCAGCGGATCCTGCATCCGGCGACCCCTTGCAGTCTCTTGGGTGAGAGGCGGTCCAGCAAGATCTGGCGCCGCTCGAGAATCTGCTGACTGGCGTCCCGGGTGTCGGGCGCGAAATTTTCGCTACCGGACTCCAGGGCATCGAGCGCGGCAACCAGGCGGTCGCGGGCGCGGCTGCTCCAGTACTCGATGTCGTCCGGCGTGATCGGCTGCGGATCGAAGGCCGGCTTCCCTGTCTTGCGGTAGAGCGCCCGATGCAGTTCGCCAGTGCGCTGGCCGAGCAACTGCATCAGCGACAGGAAGAAACCGTGCGGCGTCTCCGAGGTTTCCTCCCGGCCGGT
The DNA here is from genome assembly GCA_964499185.1 of uncultured Propionivibrio sp. Taxonomy (GTDB): domain Bacteria; phylum Pseudomonadota; class Gammaproteobacteria; order Burkholderiales; family Rhodocyclaceae; genus Propionivibrio. Next base: position 1,893 of record CAZCJW010000312.1, read on the forward strand.
GATGTCCGGTGAGAGTCGTTCGGCCAGGAAGCGTTCGATGTATTCCACGGTGTAGTTCCAGGCGTTATTCTGGTGATCCATGTAAGCCTGCAACAGCCCGAGCGTCAGCACACTGCCGTCCGACCGGCGCAGCTCGATCGAACCGGCGAACGGTGCGACGTGATCAAACGGTGACGTTTCGGTGAGGAAACACCCCATCTCGACCTCGGTATTGGTGCCTTCCTGCAGGCGCCGGTAACCCTTGAAGAAGAGCCGGTTGCCGAAATAAAGGCTCGTGTTGCTTTGCTCCAGCAGGGGGTGCCGCACCGGTGCATCGATGCCGTCGGCAAATTCTGCGTAGGCAGGGCCGGCGCGGAACTCGACGCGCGATTTTCCGAGCGGGAGATCGAGATTGCGGCCGATGCTGCGCACCAGCGCACGGCAGAAGCCGTCGTCGCCAAAAGCGCCATACAGCAGGCCGACGCGAGCGCGCTGCCGGACGCGGGCAAGCGTCCATTGGGCGAGTGCCTGCAGCCTCTCCTCGCTGACATCGTCCTCCCAGCAAATGGCCAGCGGCAGGAAGTACAGCTGCGGGGTATCGTCGCTGCGGGTCCGGACTTCGATCACGGTCACCAGCCAACTGCCACGCTCCGTCGTCCACTCGGCGCTTTCCACCAGGCGGATGCTTTCGATCGGCTGATTGTGCGAGGAGAACCAGCGCTTGCTGGTGAGGTAAGGGCCGAGCACCTCGTGCTGCAATTGGTCGGTGGTGGCCGCCGCGATAGTGCGCCGGACCATGCTGGCATCGGAGCGTCCGCCGAGGAAGGTCAGCCATCCTTCTGTCAACACCAGGATCGGGAGCTCGGCGCGTGCCAGGTGTTGTTCATGCCAGTAGGGAATCTCGGCGTCTGCAGCCATGCGGAAGCTGTAATAACCGTATCCCTTCAGCGTGAGCAGATAGGGCGATGTTCCCGCGGGCGGGAAGGAGGTGCGCCCCATCAGCTCGACCGGGACGCGTCCCTTCCAGACCGACAGGTCGAGTTCGACCGGTTGTGCCGTGCGAGAAAGGTTGACGACACAGAGGATGATCTCGTCGCCCCATTCGCGGACGTAGGCCAGGACCTTGCGGTTGCCCGGGTCGAGGAAGCGCAGCGTGCCGCGCCCGAACGCCTTGTAGTTCTTGCGCACGG
>CAZCJW010000313.1:0-3039 GCA_964499185.1 uncultured Propionivibrio sp.
GCGTGTTTTGCCCTCTAGCCTTGTTGTCCGCATGGCGCTGATTTTGGCCGCAGGGTTGCTGGCGGCACAATTGGCCAGTACCTGGCTGCAGTGGAGCGAACGCGTGACAGTGGCCTCCCAAATGCGAGGTCAACGCTTTGCCGATCACATTGCCCAAGCCGTTCATGTTCTTGAAGGCACCGATTCTTCACAACGCAGCACCGTTGTTTCGGGGTTCCAATCAGACCACCTGCGCGTTGAGTTGATCCCAGAGAACCCAGCGTTCCAGAATCCCCCACACGGGCAGATCAAGTCGGCGATCACTGCACTGCTCGGTAGCGAACGCGAGATTCGTGTGGCCGGCGTGGGCGGGAAAGCAACGCTGTATGGCGGACCAGGCGGCCTGAGGAGAGGTACTCCGGCCCGCGCTTTCGATGTGCGTTTGAACGATGGGCAATGGGTACGAATATCCATGGTACCCGAACCAGACCTGCCAGCCTTGTCACAAACGCTGATCGCGCAGTTATTGATCGCGTTCATCGCTGTGATTTCCGTTGTGATGATGGCCGCCCGTTTGGCTACCAAACCGCTCGATCAATTGGCCCGAGCAGCCGACACCCTGGGCCACAATCTCGACGCGCCACCATTGTCCGAGGAAGGCTTGGTGGAAACGCGACTCGCCGCGCAGGCCTTCAACCGCATGCAGGCGCGGATCAAATACCTCGTCAATGAAAGGACACAGGCGCTCGTGGCTATTTCGCACGATTTGCGAACACCGCTTACCCGCCTGCGGTTGCGAATCGAATTCGTTGACGACGATCAATTGCGGGATCAACTGGCGGCTGATCTCGATGCCATGAGCGCTTTGATCGACCAAGCCCTCGAGTATCTCCGCGAACTGCGGGACAGTGAAGAAATGTGTCCGGTCGACATGAATGGTCTATTGCAGAGCCTGGCCGAAAACGCTGCATTGCTCGGCCGACCGATTAACATCGTGGGAATGGCGTTTACGCCCTATACCGGGCGTCTCTCGGCGTTACGCCGCGCCTTGTTGAATCTGATCGACAATGCTGTCAGGTACGGTCACGGCGCGCACGTCCGCGTGGAGGATGGACCGGCGATGCTTCGTCTGATTGTTGAGAACAACGGGCCTGGCATGCCATCTGTGGAACCAAGTAGCATTTTTACTCGATGCAGTCGACCGGGTGTCTTACGTAGCGTGGACGCCGGGGGCGCCGGTCTGGCTTGTTCAATCGCTAAGGATATCGCGCTCATGCATGACGGGGATCTTCTGATCATCAACCATCTAGAATACGGATTCTCGGCGGTACTTGAGCTTCCACGAACACCGAATGTCGCCTCCAAAAGCCTTGATCAGTTCTCGCCATGAAGAATGTGCGTATATTCTCAAGGCGGATGGATCTCGCACCGTGCGGGTTTCCCTAATTTGCAGAAAACAGACTTTGCCATATAGAATCCGCTTCCGATGAAACGCTTTTTTCTGATCCTCTTCATGCTGGTTCTGCCTTTCCAGAGTTCCTGGGCGGCAGTCGTGTCCTATTCCCAGCACGAAGCGCTCGCAAATCACACTCACACAGAGGGTTGTGCCCACAGGGTCGGCGTAGTGTCGAACCTGAGCGAATCACGAAGCGACGGTGATAGTGGCCCATCGACGCTGCATGGCGACTGTACGCTCTGTCACCTCGGGCATTGCGGTGTCGCGAATGGCGAAGTAAGGCCGTTGGCTCTGCCTACCGCATCGTTGCGAACTCCTGCGTCTGCTGGCCCCAATCTCTCCGCGTTTTCCATCCCTCCCGATCGGCCCAAGTGGCGGCTGTACGCCTAATCCGGCGCGCAGTTCATCCCTGACTGGCAGTCCTACGCTGCTGGCTTAGCGAAATTCCGGCGATTATCCGTCCCCGGTGTGTCGTATATGAGTTGTCCGCCGTGCTGGTTAGCGTCTGCGCCAGCCGCAATTTCCCGTTGCCGATCTGATTCTTTTCTTGACCGGTAGCCGTTGAGAAACTGTTACGGCCATATACCCCTTTGCCTATGAATTCATTTACCAATGTTTTTATTCCCATTGCGTTATTGATCACCATGACCCAGGTGGCGGAAGCGCAGGAGCCAACAGGCGTCCCGGTCCCGATCGCTAGATCCAGTCGCGAGCAGCTGCTGCAGCGGGTGACCTCCGGCACCAAGACGGTAATTTCATCAACTTCGGACGGTATTGTCTCTCTGATCGATACGGGACTCGGTTATCTGGGAATCCGTTATCGGAAAGGTGGGAACGGTCCTGAATCGGGCGGTTTCGATTGCAGCGGGCTCGTCAAAAAAGTGTTCGGTACCGCAATGGGAGTGTCGTTGCCCAGAACCTCCGCCGAGATGGCCAAGGCCGGAGACAAGGTCAGCAAGCAAGAATTGATGCCGGGTGATCTCGTTTTCTTCAATACGTTGAACCGAGCGTTTTCACATGTCGGCATCTATCTCGGAAACAGCCGATTCCTGCACTCCCCCTCGACTGGCGGGGTGGTCCGCATCGAGAGCATGGATATCAGCTATTGGCGCAAGCGTTTCAACGGCGGGAGAAGAATAGTGCAATCCACGGAAGAAGGTTGATAGGAAAGAACACGGCCCCCCTCAGCTTAAGTCACGCAACCCGGCAATCGCAGATAAGGATTGTCGTCGCGCATCATTGAAGGAGAAGCAAATGAAAAACATGTTCATCGCCGCTTTTATGACCATAATCGCTCTCGGGTTCGGTATCGGCGACGCCGAAGCCGCGCGCTTGGGCGGCAGCAAGTCGGTCGGTATGCAGCGCCAGTCGCTCGCGCCGAGACCGGTCAGTCCAGCCCAGGCGGCTCCGGCTGCCCCATCGGCTCCTGTCGGCGCACCCGCCGCCACGCCTAAACGTAACTGGCTTGGGCCACTGGCCGGACTTGCGGCCGGGTTAGGCATTGCCGCGCTGCTCTCCAAATTCGGCATGGGTGCCGGCATGGCTAACATGCTGATGATCGCCTTGTTGGCGATGGCAGCGGTTTTTGTCTTCAAGTGGCTGTT
>CAZCJW010000314.1:0-3036 GCA_964499185.1 uncultured Propionivibrio sp.
CCAGCCCCTGCCCCCAGACAACACCGCCTGAATAGCTCAGCCAGCGATTAACAGCCGTTAAAAAGAGTTGCTCGATTTTTCTTGTTGTAGAGCTCGAAATTTTGCACAGAAGCTAAAAGGCCCGTTGCAAATCGCGATTCGTAACGGGCCCTTCGATTCGACCGGAGATCAGATCTTCGGATCTTCCGGATGAAGCATGGTGGCGATCGCTTTGTCGAGGACGTCGTCCTCCCAGATACGTTTCCAGTCGTCACGCAGAACGAGGCGGTTACCCAGTCCGATGGCGACCTGGCAGGCATCGGAAACCTTTACGTTCCCCAGTCGACCCAAGAAGATCGAGGAGAGGACATTGATGTGCCCGGCCAGGAAGGAAATCGCGGCTTCACGCTGAATCCCCCGCCGCTCGGCCTCATTGACCGTTTCGGCCATTGCGTACAGGGTCGACGCACCAAGAATTTCGACGAGCGTCGGCTCCAGAAAGGCAATATCGCGAATACCCATCACGTAGGCGTTCGTCACCGGAGCGAACATGATTTCGCTGACTTTCTTGGCATCGGCGAAATTGTTGTCGTCTCCCTGAATCTTGGCCATGACGATATCTTGCGTGGCCGCAATTCCGCCAAACGCGTCGGCGCGTGCTTCCGGCGTTTCCTGCGCCACGAAGAAGGACGGATGACAGGGATGAGAAACGACGAACGTGCAATCGTCACGCAGTGCCAGTTCCCTGGCCACGGCGGCCGCCGGATCGAGAATGATCATCGTGGCGCCCGGGCGCATCATCGCCACGATGCCCACCGAGACCTTCTTGATGATGACATCGGGAACAGCAAGAACGACGATATCGCTCTTCGGAACAGCCTGCTCGGCAGCAACGACCGAAAACCCGCGTGCCTGGATCGAAGCAATCCCGGCTTCGGAGGCCTCGCAGAAGTGCAGATCGATGGAATCCGGATGTTTGGCCAGATTGTTGGTGACCCGGGTACCCATCTTGCCGCCGGCACCGATAACGCTGACAACGATCTTATTGCTCATGACAACCTTCCTTGGAAATTAAGAACTACCGATAAATGAAAACGCAGAAACCCAAACCCGCACGGGTTTTGTTATGGACCGCTCCCGACAGCCTCTCATACAACAGACGTTTGACGTTTGACAAAATTAGCACGGCGCATTTTTCCCTGTCAACGTCTTTCTTGGTGGTTTGTCTCGTGCCGCCCTTGGAGCGAACTAGGCAATGACATGGCGCTCAGGCGGGGCGCCATGCTTGCGGCGAACTACGGCTTGAAAATCAGGAACTCCCAGACTTCAGTCGAATCTTCAACCGCTTTTTCTGCCGCGGCAGTGTCGTGGCGTTCGATTGCCGCGAGAATGGTCTGGTGCGCGTTGCTCGACTCGATGCTGAAATTGCTCTGTTTCGTCAGGCTTTGGGCGATGTAAGGACGGAAATATTGCATGACAAAGCGGTAAATCGTCTCCAACGGACGATTCTTGCAGGCCCGGCCGAGAATCGCGTGAAACTCCAGATCGAGTGCCAGGAGTTCCTCGTAGTTCTTCTCCGTTCGGTCCTTCAGCGAATGCGTCTTCTGCACGCATTCGCGCAATTGCTGCAGGTCGTCATCGGTAGCATTCCGGATGGCCAGCCGCACCACGTTCTTTTCGAGAATCTGCCGCAGTTCTTTCAGTTCGGCGAACTCGGGCTGGGACACGATCAGACTAAAGAGCAGCGGATCGAACATCACTTCGCCGCCGCCATTGGATATATATGTCCCGTCCCCTCGCCTGACTTCGACGATTCCCAGCGCCGAAAGGATTTTCATCGCCTCACGCACCGAACCGCGGCTTACCGAAAGCAAACGGGTCAACTCGGTTTCCGCGGGCAACCGGTCGCCCGGACGGACTTTCTTGGTCAGCAGCAGATCCTTGATGCTGTTGACCACGAAATCCACCGACGAAGCCACGGGCCTCGATTCGAGAAACTCCGAAAGATCAGGTTCGTTCGCTACAGCCTGTGTCGCCATTTTTTTTCGCCTTGGTTGACCGGAAACAATGCGCCGCCGAAATCCATATTCAATAGCCGGCGGAGTTTACCGCGGAAACCGGGAGAACGAATCCGAATCTTATCTGCTGCGCATCCTCGCAAGGTTATGCGCATTCCATTCGTTTTCGATACGGCTGGTTTTCTCGTAATCGTCCTGCCAGGTCAACCAGTGTTCGACCACCTGGTTGATACCCCGCGCTTCCGGATTCACCTTGCTGATCATGTAATCGTAGGGCAGCAATCCTTTCCCGAGTTCAGACCCTTCGAGCGTGAAGCCGACCCAGCCGCCGCGCCGGGTAAAGGCGAAATCCTTGACGTGCAGATTGGCCACATACGGCGCGCAGCGATCGATCACGGCAATCGGATGTTCCAGATTGGCAACGCAATTCGCGGGATCCAGACAAATGCCGAGGCTCGTGCTGCCCACTGACTCGACCAGCGCGACCAGATCGGTCGAACTCAATTGCTCGTATGTTTCCAACGCCACTGTCACGCCGGAAGCCTCGAAGGACGGCATCGACTGCTTCAGCAGCGCTTCCGCTTCGGCCAGCGTAGGCCGGTGGTCGGGTGCTGTCACCATGCTGCGGATGATCTTGGCACCGAGCATGTCGGCCATACGCAGATAGTTCGCCAGATGCTCGGTTTTGATGCCTTTGGTCCCGAGTTCCAGCGTTATTCCCAAGTCATCGGCGTATTTTTTCAAGTCTCGCAGTTGCGTGTCGGAATACGCGTGGAGCGGCAGGTAATCGCATATCTGGAAAACCCCCGCATCAAGATCACGCGTTCGGGAGAGCACTTCCTGAAGGCTCAGCGCTTTCGGGGCGCGGTCAGAAATCTGCCAGAAAAAAGCGTAGGTACTGAGTCCGATCATGGTGTGTCCGTCGATGGTGATTGAAATGGGGAGGCAGTTTTGGTTGTCGGTCGAGATTTTCAACAAACGCCCGATGTATGATGTTTGATGAAAATTATCAGGGGCTGGCACGACCTTGTCAATATGC
>CAZCJW010000315.1:0-3008 GCA_964499185.1 uncultured Propionivibrio sp.
GCCGATCACGTTGGCGTAGTCGGTGTTGATGACCAGTTCGCCGTTCTCGAACTTGGCGAGGCGCGAGAAGTCGTACTTGTTCGGGTCGCCATAGGGTGCCATGCCCATCACCTTGTATTCGCCGTCGAGCATCTCGAAGCCGAGGAATTCGGTGATTGCGCCGTAGAGGCCGCCGAGCGAATCGGGGTCGTAGAATTCCTTGATCTTGTGGATCTTGCCGTTCTCGCCGTAGCCGAAGAAGGTGGTGGCATATTCGCCCTTACCGTCGATCCCGAGGATTGCCGTCTTTTCCTTGAATCCCGAGCAGTGGTAGGCGCTGGCGGCATGCGCCAAGTGGTGCTCGACGGGCACGATCTCGATCTTCTTCAGGTCGAAACCAAGTTGGACCAGGCACCACTCGACGCGCCGCTTGTAGCGATAGTAGCGACGATTCCCGGCGAAAATGGCGTCCAGGGAACGGTCCGGTGCGTACCAGTAGCGCTTCGCATAGTGCCAACGGGCTTTTTCTCCAAGGCTGATCGGTGCGAACGGGATGGCCACCGCGTCGACATCGGCAGGTTTGATGCCGGCGAACTGCAGGCAGAATTTCGCCGCCTCGTACGGCATGCGGTTCTTGGCGTGCTTGTCGCGCACGAAGCGTTCTTCTTCCGCTGCCGCGACCAGTTTGCCGTCAATGTACAGCGCGGCCGATGGGTCGTGGGTCAGCGCGCCGGATAGTCCAAGTATTGTCAGTGCCAAGTTTGCGTCTCTCGCGGGTTGTTCTGCGTACCGGGAAAAATGTCGTACCGGTCGATTGAGGCGTCAAGTATACCCGTCTGCAGGCTGTTTCGCCGCCGTGTGTCGCTGCGAGCTGTTTCGGGATAGGTACGGGAGTTCCCTTGCCGGTCGAAATCTTTCAGAATAGCGCTCCCGTTTTTTTGATGCGGCACATTGCGTGGGCGATTCTCCGATGAAAGATTTTGTTAACGAGCGCTGGCGCGCAATCCTTGCCCACAACGGGCTGACGGGGTTCGATACACTGTGGCAGCTGGAGGCCGATTGGTTCGAGGCGCCCAACCAGCGCCGCGGCGGATGGAGCGGGGTTGCGCGTTGTGAGTTGAAACTGCCGCAAGGCGGCACCGCGGCGATCTTTCTCAAGCGTCAGGAGAATCACGGAACGCGATCGTTCTGGCATCCGTTCAGCGGCGTGCCGACCTTCCTGCGCGAATTTAAACGGATCATGGCGTATCGCAGGCATTCGATTCCCACGCTGGAACCCGTTTTCTTTGGGATGCGCGGACGGGGAAGCGATCAGCGGGCCATTCTCGCAACCGAAGAGTTGACAGGCTTTGTGTCTCTCGAGGATCGTGTGCAGGGCTGGATCCGCGATGGGTCTCCGCCTCGCGCGGAACGCCTGCCCATTCTCAAGGCCGTGGCCGAATTGTTGAAGGTGATGCACGCCCACGGAATACGACACGGGTGTTTCTTCCCCAAGCACGTCTTCATCCGTATTGACCGCGACGGATCGGTAGAAGCGCGTGTGATCGACCTGGAAAAATCACGCCGCCGTCCGTTGCAGGTGATGTGCGCCCTGCGCGATCTGTATTCCCTGAGCCACTATTCCTCGTCCGCCTGGAGCCGCACGGACCGTGTCTGGTTTTTCAGGCAGTACCTGGGAATCCCGAAGTTGAATGCCTACGCCAAATGGCTGTGGAGAAGCGTTGTCGCGCGCTCCGCGCGGAAGAGCGTCGCGCGGGGCGTCGCTCGGGGATAGATTTTCAGTAAGGGCGTTTTTCGCCCACCGGCCGCGTCTTGAACCGGCGATGAACCCAGTAGTACTGCTCCGGCATGGTGCGTATGGCGGCTTCGATCCAGGCGTTCATCCGTGCGGTATCCGCTTCGGCGTCAGAGGTCGGGAAATTTTCCCAGGCGTCGCCGATCTCGGTGACGTAGCCTTGACCGTCTGGCAGCACGCGCGTAACGCAGGTCAGTACCGTGGCGCCGGCGGTGCGCGCAAGGCGGGAAAGCCCGGTGATCGTGGCGGTTCGGATGCCGAAGAAGGGCACGAAGATCGATTCGCGGCGGCGCGCGTTCAGATCAGGGAGGTAATAGAAGGGGCGGCCGGACTTCATGGCCTTGACCGTGGCGCGGATGCCGTCCTGCCGGGTCAGCAGCATCTGGTCGCCAAAACGGCGGCGGCCGTTCAGGAGCAGGCGATCAAACACCGGGTTGGCCTGCTCGGCATACATGCTGAGCGAGTCGAAGCGCATGGCGACGGCTACACCTCCTGCGTCCAGTCCGACAAAATGTGGCGCGAGCAGGATGACTGGCTTCCCCGCATCGAGCAGCGCGCGGATTTTCTCCGCGCCTTCAATGCGGATCATGCGTTCCAGCCGTTCGCGACTTCCCCACCAGAGGATACTGCGCTCGAGGATCGAGCGGCCGAGCACACGGAAATGGTCCCTGGCGAGCCGTTCTCGCGCTGCGCGGTCGAGTTCCGGAAAGCACCATTCAAGATTGATGTTGACCACGTTCCGGCGATGACTTCCCAGAAAAAAAAGCACCCGGCCGAACCCGTTTCCAATCGTGGCGAGAAGCGGTAGCGGCAGGAAATGCAGCAGCCAGAACAGAAGGACGGCGGGTTGGCTCAGGAGGCGACGAAGCATGGATGGGGAACGCCAGGAAGTCGGTTGATGATGAACGGCATTGTGGCACAGCTTGCAGGGGCGGCATTGTATTGCCGTTGCCCTTCGCGTTCCATACCGTCCTTGTTCTTCCCCTTATAATGCACGGATTGATGCCTCACGAAGGCAAATGCTCACCAGGCAGGTGTCCATGATAATCCGCTTTTCCAAGATGCACGGGCTCGGCAACGATTTCGTCGTGATCGACGGGGTTCGCCAATTAGTTGCGCTGACGCCCGAGCAGATCCGGTTGATTGCTGATCGCCATTTTGGTGTTGGCTGCGATCAGCTTTTGCTCGTCGAAAAGACCAGCCGACCGGACGTCGATTTCCGCTATCGCATCTT
>CAZCJW010000316.1:0-2968 GCA_964499185.1 uncultured Propionivibrio sp.
CTCGCGGCAAAAGCGGTTGATCCAATCGGCGGAAAAACACATTGAAACGGAACCAACCTCTTTCCGCCCCCCGGCATTGCGCAAGAGTTCCCGGTAGGCTTCAACGTGGGCGCGCCAACCGCCCAGCGTCTTGGCCAGCGAGACGGTCTCGACGCGCTCGTCCAACGGCGCATCCACACCCGGACCCTGTTTCAGGAATACCAGTACGACGCGCCGCATCGGTGCCAGCGCGTTGGCTAGGGCATACGCGCCCTTGATCGGCCCCGTCGGAGATGGCGATGGCACCAGAATAAAAACAGTTCGTATCATAGCTGCTTGACCGCCGCGATAATCTGCTCGGCCCTGCGTGTCCAAGTATGCTTTTCCTGATACTCGACATGTGCAGCGGCACCAATGCGGACGGCCAAATCTGGATCGTTGTCCAGACGCGCAAGTGCGCTGATCCATGCGCTGACATTTGACGGTGGTGCCAGCAAGCAGTTGTGGCCATCGCTCAGCACCTCGCGCAGCACGGGAAGATCCGACGAAATGATTGGCACTCCAGCGCCCAAATACTCGAACATCTTCATCGGGGACATCCAGCGTGCAGTATCGTGTCCCGCGACGCCGATGGACACACTTTCCTGATAAGGCATCAGCAATACATCCATCAAGCACATCAATTCGCGAGCGGCCGGATGCGGCACGTGCCCCATGAAGGAGAGGTTGGCCAAGTGGCAGGCACTGCGGCGTACAGCCAGATCGGCTTCTGTGCCGCCGTACACAAGGAACAGGACGTCGGGACGGGCCGCCGCCATGGCTTCAACGACCTCGATTCCCCGGCCGGGGTAGAGATGACCGAAATAACCGCAAACCAGCTTCCATGGCCTGTGTGCCGCCTCTACGAGCATGCACAGGCGCGTACGCCGCTCGGAAGCGGGAACCGGAGATATGCCCTCGGGCGCCGCATCATGCAGAACAAGGGTGCGGCGCGGTGCGCCACCAAGATGCTGCGTCAAGTAGCTGGCCAGATGGTCCGAAATGATGATAGTTGTGACCCTGGGACAGCGAACGACCAGCTTTTGCATCCACTTGCGAAAACCCGTTTCCAGCTGGTGCGTTTCGAACAAGAGAGGAACTTTGTACAAGACCGCCAACGCGAAAGCCGCATAGAGGTTACGCGACAGGATGGCATCGCCACCGCCGCCACGCCGAATTTGGCGCACTGCGTGATAGGCGATGCGCAAGGTGTCTCCGTACCAAGACGCGTTGTAAACGGTTTCGAGACGCAAAGCCGACGACTTAATGCCGTACGCACTATTGAGTGCCTCCACCAGCTGCTGCGATTCAGGCATGGCGCGCTTGGCATACAGAGTGACGTCGGCACCCGCCCGACACAAACCATCACACTGCCAGACAACGTGGACCGAATTCGCTGCACGGGACGGTAACGTCGATGGCGATATGTAGTGGAATCGCATTAATCCGCCTGTTTTCCTGCCCGGAGCGAGGGGTGGTAACCGATACCCGGATAGTCAATGAAGTCCCAGTGATCGGCATGTTCGGGATGAAGGGCGACATCGATGCGAGCCAGGGTCAGCATGCGAAACCAACTGTCCCACAGATCCGATTCATCCCAGCGGCGAGAGTATTGGGACCAGTGGGTATGGATGCGGTCGTGTTTTGGACGCTGCAAAGTCAGGCAGTAACGCAAACGCTCGAAGAACAATGGACCTTTGCCGAATGCATCCAGGGTATGCGACGCAAACATGCGCAGGTTGGTCAGGGAACGCGGCCGCACACGGATCGACTCGGAAAATCCGCCGTCCTGCCGCTGTTCCGACGCGACGGTGGCGGCAGTTCGGAGCAGCAGCGCCCGGGTATCCGCGTCCGGCACCCGTCCTTCGGGTGTCAGCATAAACACGGCGTCGTAGTCGTAACACCCGCCGCCGCCCGGATAGGGTGCGAAATGTCCCTCCGGATCTGCCAGTCCCCGCACAGCGGCCATCGTTTGTTCCAGCCGGTGGTTCTCCACCCCCAGGTATTCGAGAATCTCGTGCTGGTGATAACCGTTCTGGAACTGCAGATGGGTCATCCCGGCATCAGATCCCCAGAAACCGAAGCGGTTCATATGCTGCCGGTGCAATGCAACCCATTCATCGATCTTCGGCTGCGTATCAATACCAAGCTCGTCTCTCGCATGAAGCAGAAAAATCGCAAGAAACATCGCCTGATTACCGGCGCCTGCCTTTCCAATCAGACAGCCATGACGCTCCAATTCGGACTTCAGGTCGCAGTCCACTTGCTCCCTGACTAGGTCATCCAGGTAATCCTCTTGGTTGGCATCGAGAACCTTCAAAGCGCTAAAGCAAAAGGCAAGCAGTTGCCGATAGGGCTTGTCGAGGGGGCGCTCGTTGCGACCCGCGCGTGTTTTGCGAACAAGTGCGGTTAGGCGCCGGGCCAACTCCTTTTTGTTGTCGATACAATCCAGATTTTTCGTCAGATGAAGTGTGAAGATGCCGAAGCACAGCGCGTACACGCTGGGATCGCCCCCCCTTGTCAAGCGAAAATCCAACTCCGGCGTGGTGCAAGAAAGCGAAAATTCGCGCAATCCGCGCGCCACATCATGCAGTCGGTCGGATGTCAGTGGAAAAGGTGTTGTCGAATCCATGAAGTAACATAAGCGCGTTGAAGTTTGTTTAAGACAAAGACCCAGGATCCAAGACCCCAGATCATCCAGCCCGCCAGGATATGCTGCGTCGCCTCGCGCCAATTTATACTTGGATCAGGCAGGCCAAGCCACAGAGTCGACGGAGCTAGGCCGATCAGCAGCAGAGCAAACGGCTTCGCTGTCGACAACAACAGCGCCTTCGGCGCAATAGTGATACTCCGGATAAGCAGTACTGTCACAACAAGATAACGAACAACGAACCCGAATGCGACGCCAACGGTAATTCCATACACGCCCAATTCAAACATGTTGAGCAGA
>CAZCJW010000317.1:0-2957 GCA_964499185.1 uncultured Propionivibrio sp.
TGCTGGTGACGCGCAGCCACGCCGTCGAGACGCTGGCGCGGGCGACGCATTTCGTCTTCGACAAGACCGGGACGCTGACGTACGGCCGTCCGGCGTTGCTCGAAGTGTTGCCCCTCGGTGGGCTGGACCGCGCCGCGTGCACGGCGCTGGCGGCAGGCATTGAACACACTTCAGAGCATCCCCTCGGCGCGGCATTGCGGGAGGTGGCGGGATCGTCGGCATTTGCCGTGTCGGGCGCGACCAACACTCCGGGCTGTGGCATGCAGGCTTCGTTTGGTGACAGGACAGTGCGTATTGGGCGGCCCGATTGGGCCGCCGACCTGCACGGTCAGCCGTTACCGGAGTCGGCGCGTGCTTTGATGGCGTCGCCTGATACGGTGGTGGCGCTGGCCGATGCAACCGGCTGGCTGGCGCTGTTCCGTTTCGGCGACGACATCCGTCCGGGTGCGACGGCGATGGTGAGCGCGTTGCGCGCGACGGGGCTGCGCCTGGCGCTGCTGACCGGCGACGCGGCGCCCGTTGCGGCGCGGATCGCGCAAGCGCTCGGCATCGACGATGTGCAAGCCGAGGCGACGCCGCAGGACAAGCATGCCTACGTCGAATCGCTACAGAAACAGGGCGCGGTGGTCGCGATGGTGGGTGACGGGGTGAACGACGCGCCAGTCCTCGCCCGGGCGCAGGTGTCGGTGGCCATGGGCGGAGGTTCCCAGCTGGCGCGGACACAGGCCGACCTCGTGCTGCTTTCGGAGAACCTTGAACATCTTGCGCGCGGCTATTTCCTGGCGCGGCGCAGCCTGCGGGTGATCCGGCAGAACCTCGTTTGGTCCTTCGTCTACAATTTCTTGGCTTTGCCGCTGGCGATGCTCGGTTTCGTCACGCCGTGGATGGCCGGGATCGGCATGTCCGGCAGTTCGCTGCTGGTAGTGCTCAACTCATTGCGCCTGCAGCCCCGGGAAGGGCGGTAGCATGGAAATCCTCTACCTGCTGATTCCTCTGTCAGTGGTCTTGGTATTCGCCATTGGCGTCGCCTTCTGGTGGTCCTTGCGCAGCGGCCAGTACGACGACCTGGAAGGGCCGGGTCATCGGGTCCTGATGGACGACGACAAGGCCCGGGATAAATCGGGGATGCCCCCTGAAAAAGGCAGGCCGGATTGGACTCCGCGCGAGTGATCGCGGCCTACTGCCCTTGGGCGACCCACTGCAGCCGGACGATGTCGGCATCGTAGAAGCGGCTTCCGGGCTCGCGCCGCACCAGCAGGCGCTCACGCAGGAAGGCAGCGACGATCCGGCTGGCGGTTTCGACCGTGATTCCGAGCATCAGGCTCAAGTCCTCGCGGCTGAAGTTGTAGATGCGGTTGCTCTCTCCGTCGCGCAGATGCAACAGCAATCGAGCCATGCGCACGCGTGCCGTTGCCCCGGCGCTGGTCATGTCCACCAGCCACTGCTCGGTCTCCCGCAGGGCTGTGTACCACTTCTGCATCAGATTCCACTGAAAGCTGGCCTGTTCCTGACAGACACGCTGTACCGCGCGGATGGGGGTCTGGCAGGCGTGCACCTCGCCGACGGTTACGGCAGTGTGCGCATAGCTGCCAGCCAGGAGGGCCTCGATCCCCGCCACGTCACCGGGTTTGAGAACGCGGACGATGCGCGGTTCGCCGTCCCAGGCGGACGCGATCAGTTTGATCACGCCGGTGCGCAGTACCCAGAGGTATTCGGCCTTGGTGCCGGCCCGATAAAGGATTTCACCGGACGGTCTGCCGGTGTTGTTGACGTCCACATGCAGGCCGGCGATGGCGTCCGGGGACAGGCCAGCAAAAAACGAATTCTCTCGACCATCGCAGGCGAGGCAATTGGCATTGCCGCGCCAGGCCGTACAAGTTCTAAGTTTTTCCACAGTTCATGTCGTCCTCTGGACAGAGCCTCCGGGCTGCCCAGACTGGGTTGATAAAAACCATGCCGATGAGTGTGGGAATTATATTCCGTTGGTCGCGGGGAATTGATATAAAGCAATTTATGGGTGGCTGAGGGTGGTGAAGTGTCTCTTTATTGCAACGGTTGTTCAGGGTGCTGTTAAAATATTCGCGTTTGATAAATTGATATTAATCAATTGGTGTCGCTAAATAACAATGTTGGTAACATGGTTGATGTGCTTCCTCAAAGCATGAAGCACGCAACGTCGATCAGTAGCAAGTTGACGGTTTTGAGGCGAGTCGATAGCCTGCGGTCAAAGTATTTCTCTTGCGTGCCATAGTCTTATCAAACCAGTTCCTTTGATAATCATGAGGTGGGTTCATGTCGGAAACTCAGTCTGCCTATAACTACAAGGTTGTGCGGCAATTCACCGTGATGGCGGTTGTGTGGGGCATTGTGGGCATGCTGGTCGGCGTGATCATCGCCGCGCAACTGGTGTGGCCGGATCTGAATATCGGCTTCCTGCATTTCGGCCGGTTGCGCCCGCTGCATACCAATGCCGTCATCTTCGCCTTCGGGGGATGTGCGTTGATGGGGACGTCCTTCTACGTTGTCCAGCGGACGTGCCATACGCGAATATTTTCCGACGCCCTGGCCGCCTTCGTGTTCTGGGGCTGGCAACTGGTCATCGTGCTGGCCGCCATTACGTTGCCGCTCGGCTTTACGCAAGGCAAGGAATACGCCGAACTGGAATGGCCGATCGACATCCTCATCGCGGCGGTCTGGGTGTCCTACGCCATCGTCTTCTTCGGGACGATCTTCAAGCGCAAGGTGTCGCATATCTACGTGGCCAATTGGTTCTACGGCGGGTTTATCCTGGCCGTGGCGCTGCTGCACATCGTCAATAGCGTGGCGATCCCGGTGTCGCTGACCAAGTCCTATTCTGCCTATGCCGGGGTGCAGGACGCCATGATCCAGTGGTGGTACGGCCACAACGCCGTTGGTTTCTTCCTGACGGCCGGCTTCCTCGGCATGATGTACTACTT
>CAZCJW010000318.1:0-2943 GCA_964499185.1 uncultured Propionivibrio sp.
GAACAGGTGCTGGTCAATTTGTTGCTCAACGCGCTCGACGCCTTGGCGGAGTCGGGCGAGAAGCGGGTCGAGGTTTCGGCCAGCCGCGTTGACGGGCGGGTGCGTATCGTTGTCCGGGACTGCGGGAGCGGGATCGCCGAGGCGGCGCTGCCCCACCTGTTCGAACCGTTCTTTACCACCAAGGCGACAGGGCAAGGGCTTGGTTTGGGACTGGCCATCTCGCGCATGATCGCCAGCGAATTAGGTGGTGATCTCAACGGTCGCAACAGCGAGGCTGGAGGGGCAGAATTCACTGTGGAACTGGAGGAAGCATGACCCCCGACGATACTGGTGCGCTGGTAATGCGACCGGTCTATCTGATCGAAGATGACGAATCGGTTATGCGCGCCTGCACGCAGGCTTTGAAACTGGCCGATCTGGAAGTGCGTACGTTTGGCAGCGCGGAAAAGGCGCTGGCCGCGTTTGGCGAGGATCCTCCGGCAGTAGTCGTCAGCGACGTACGCATGCCGGGCATGAGTGGGCTGGAGCTGCTGGACGTCATCTGGCAGCGCGATCGCGACGTGCCAGTCATCCTGATCACCGGTCACGGCGACGTGTCGATGGCGGTCCAGGCCATGCGCGCACATGCCTACGACTTTATCGAAAAGCCTTTCAGCTCGCCGCGTCTCGTGGACGTCGTGCGCCGCGCGCTCGAGCGGCGCGCGCTGCTCACGGAAAACCGTGTCCTGCGCCAACAACTCGGCACCATGCGAGAGATGCCGTTGATCGGCTCGTCCGAGAGTATCCAGCGGGTGGCCAGGACGATCGATTCGCTGGCAGCCACCGATGTGGACATCCTGGTCTACGGAGAGACTGGTACCGGCAAGGAGGTCGTCGCGCATGCGTTGCATACGCGCAGCGGGCGCAAAGGCCCGTTCGTGGCACTTAACTGCGGCGCCTTGCCTGAGTCGGTCTTCGAAAGCGAAATCTTTGGGCACGAGACCGGTGCCTTTACCGGTGCCGACAAGCGGCGCATCGGCAAGATCGAGTACGCGAGCGATGGCACGCTGTTCCTCGACGAAATCGAGTCGATGCCGCTGGCGCTTCAGGTTAAGCTTCTGCGTGTGCTTCAGGAACGCCGCGTCGAGAGGCTTGGCAGCAACGTCAGCATTCCTGTGACCTGTCGCATAGTTGCTGCGACCAAGTCCGACCTCAAGCGATTATCGGACCAGGGCGGTTTTCGCGCCGACCTGTACTACCGGCTGAACGTGGTGACCATCGAACTGCCGCCGCTACGGCAGCGCCTCAACGATATCGCGCCGTTGATGACCTATTTTCTCTCGCAGGCTGCACGACGCTTCAATCGCGAGATTCCGGCCTGGACCGAGCAGGATCTGTTCCGCTGGCAGCATCACGACTGGCCGGGCAACGTGCGTGAACTGAAGGCAGTTGCGGAGCGCTTGTGCTTGGGAGTTGGCGATGGCCTGGATGGTATCCAGGCCGAGGCTGTCTCGCTCGCTGCCCGTCTCGACAATTATGAACGCAGCCTGATCCGGGAGGCGCTGCGCGGTTCGCAAGGCAACGTGGCGGCGGCTTCAGAACTCCTGCATCTTCCAAAAAAGACGCTGTACGACAAACTGGCGCGGCACCAGCTTGACCCGGAGTCTTTTCGCGGCTGATGGCGCGGGGTTTCTGTGGTGCAAGAAAGCCTCCGTTGCCGGAGGCTTGGTTCTGGGCAGGTGACCGATTACTTCAGCCCCAGGATCCACTTGGCGAGCTTCGCTGCCTCATCCGGTTTGACCGCAGCGTTGGGCGGCATGAACGGGAGCGTCGCCTTGCCTTCCTTCTGCCAGCCGACTCCGGCCGGTACCGGAGTACCCTTGGTGATGGCCGTGGCCATTCTGGATTCGGCATCTTTCTGCCCGGCGTACTTCTGGGCAACTTCCTTGTAGGTGGGTCCGATCAGCTTCTTGTCGACCGTGTGACAGGCCAGACAGCCCTTGGCCTTGGCCAGGGCTTCGTCGGCCAGGCTGGCTCCCGAAGATAGGAGGCCGGCGGCGATCAACATGGACACGTGGATGACTTTCATTCATTCGCTCCGTTCAATGGTTTGGGTGGCTTGGCAGAAAAAACCTCGTTGTGACCGTCGTGAACTGGCAAAGTTCAGTTTCGCGCAGAGGTGGCGAGCAGCACGCCGGCCCCGACGAAAATGCCGCCGAAGAAACGGTTCTGCGCTTTCATCGCGCTCCGGTCGTGCAGCCAGCGGCGCAGGCGCGTGGCCAGCAGGGCGTAGCCGGACATCACGACGGTATCGACACCGCACATGGTCGCGGCGAGGATCAGGAACTGCAGCCACTGCGGGCGCGCCGGATCGATGAACTGCGGCGTCAGCGCGGCAATGAAGACGATCGCCTTGGGGTTGGTGAGGTTGACCAGCAGCCCTTGCATGAACAGGCCGCTCGGCGGTACCGCGAGGCTCTCGTCGTCGATCGCCTGAGTCGTATCGCGCCATTTCTGGATGCCGAGCCAGATCAGGTAGCCGGCGCCGAGAAACTTCATGACGTTGAAGGCGGTCGTCGACGCGGCCAGTAGGGCGCCGAGTCCGGCTGCGACGACGCACAACTGGATGACCAGTGCGCTTTGCAGACCGAAGATGGCGCGCAGCGCCGCCAGGTAGCCGTGGCGCATCCCGACGCTCATGCTCGTCGCGGCGCCGGGGCCCGGCGAGACGGCGATAAGGATCGCCGCCAGAAGGAAAGCCAGCCAGGTCGTCAGAGCCATGGGTTAACGCCGCTTGAGTTGGCTGACGTCGCGCACCGCGCCCTTGGCGGCCGAGGTGGCCATCAGCGAATAGGCTTGAAGCGAGGCCGAAACGAGGCGCTGGCGCTTGACGGCCGGCTGCCAGGCCTGTTCGCCGCGGGCGTCCATCGCGGCGCGGCGCTTCTGCAACTCGGCTTCGGGAAC
>CAZCJW010000319.1:0-2927 GCA_964499185.1 uncultured Propionivibrio sp.
GGGTGCATGGCCATCTTCACGCCAACTTCCTCAGCCACCGGAATGATGGCCTTGAGGAAGTATTCGAGATTGGCCCACAACTGGGCTTCACCGACCGACTTGTACTCTTCCAGCAGGGCCTTGAGCTCTTCGGGCTTGTAGCTGGCGTCCCACCCGGGCAGGGAGATGCCCTGCTCGGGATCGATCCTGGCCACTTCCTTGGCGTCGAACGCCAACGTGGTCGAGCCGTCGGGCAGAACCTTGGCCATTTCCGTGCGCGTCCAGTCGAAGACGGGCATGAAGTTGTAGCAGATGACCTTCACGCCAACAGCAGCACAGTTGCGGATGTTCTGCTGGAAGTTGGCGATCAGGCGGTCACGCGTGGGCTTGCCGAGTTTTATGTCCTCATGGGTAGGAACACTCTCCACCACTTCGAACTTAAGCCCGGCACCCTCGATGCGGTCACGCAGTGCCCGCAGCTTTTCAACTGGCCAAATGTCTCCGACCGGCACGTCGTAGATCGCGGACACGATGCCGTACATGCCGGGGATCTGGCGGATGTCTTCAAGTTTGACCGGGTCGGACTCGCCGTACCAGCGGAAGGTCATCTTCAATTTCTGGGTCTCCTGCTATCGTTGCAAAAAAATAGGCGTTTCAGGCCTTGATTTGTTCAGCCGTCGCGACGGCGGGATTCTTGGCGAGTTCGACGAACTTGCCCAGCAGCTCGGCACGGAAAGCGGCGTTGGCCGGCAAGTCCTTGCCAAAGATTTTGTCGAGTGACAACAGGTCGTCGACGATCGCCGACGGTTCGACGTTCTTGCCGGCCTGCGCCAGAATTTCGGCCGACATCGGATCGTTGAGCACTCCACCGGCGGTGTGGGCCGTCTTGACCGCGAAGTGCATCCACGCAGCAATCGCCGTGGCAATCGCCGGCGAGGACAGGCCTTTGGCGATGCGGTCGCGTAACGGCGCAAGCAGGCGCTGCGGCAGCTTCTGAGAGCCATCAGAGGCGATCTGCGCGGTGCGGTGCTTGAGCGCCGGATTGCGGAAGCGCTTCTTCAGGCTTTCCACGTAATCCGCCGAATTGACGCCCTTGGGCGCGTGCAGCACTTCGCGGATTTCCACCCACAGCGGGTCGAGGATGTTGGTAATCAGCGGCAGCTGCATTGCATCGGCAACCGTTTCACGGCCGGTCAGCTGGCCGAGGTAGGACAGCGTCGAATGCGCGCCGTTGAGGCAGCGCAGCTTCATGTTTTCCCAGCACTCGATTTCGTCCGAGAAGATCGCCCCGCCGATATTCCAGTTCGGCCGTCCCATCGTGAATTGATCTTCGATGACCCATTGCACGAATTCTTCGGTAACGACCGGCCACGCGTCTTCCAGCCCGGTCACTCCATTGACGTGGACTCGGTCGGCGTCAGTGGTTGCCGGTGTAATGCGGTCAACCATGGTGCACGGGAAGCAGACGTTGGCTTCAATCCAGGTTGCAAGTTCCGCATCGATTTCACGGGCAAACGCGAGCACTGCGGCTTTTGCCAGTTTCCCGTTGTTCGGGAGGTTGTCGCAGCTCAACACGGTAAATGGCGGAATGCCCGCTGCCTTGCGAGCCTTCAGTGCCTGCACGATCAGGCCGAGGATCGTCTTCGGCTGGGCCGGCGTCGCGAGGTCGGCGGCAATGGCCGGAGCCTGCATCAGCAGCTTGCCGGTAGCCGGATCGAGGTAGTAGCCCTTTTCGGTCACGGTAATGCTGACGATGCGCGTCGCGATATCGCTCATGCGCGCCAGCAGTTTTTCTGCATCCTCGGGGCCGCCCAGCACATCGACGATCGACCCGATCACCTTCACTTTTTCGGAGTCGGCCCCCATCTCCGCGAGTGCGTAGAGACAATCCTGTGGCAGCAGTGCGTTTTTCATGTCCGCCGAGATGACCCCGGCCCCGACGATTCCCCAGTCGAGATCTCCTGACGCCAAAACGATATCCGTAAACATCGCCTGGTGCGCCCGGTGAAAGGCCCCAATGCCCAGATGAACGATAGAGGGAAGCACCTTGCTGCGATCGTAAGCGGGTCGCTGGATAGTGGCCGGCAACTGCGACAGATTCTTTTCATTCAAACGCATTTTTAACCTCCGCTGATAAGGACAGCACTACTCTAATTGAAAAATGTATACTTGTATAGTAGTATTTCAGACGTACTCGGGCACCGACTGGCCGCCGAGTTTTCAACGTAGAATAGATCGATGGAAATTGATACCGGCGACACCCTGAACGCAGCGAGCTTCCGCCCGCAGGAGTCTCTTTCCATCGGCGCTCAGCTGCACCGCATCCTGCGTGCCGCCATCATCCGTGGCGAGTTGGTCCCCGGCCAGGCAATCTCGGAAATCGAGATGAGCAAGAAATTCGCCATCAGCCGGCAACCGGTTCGGGAAGCGTTCATCAAGCTTGGCGAGGAACGGCTGATCGAGGTGCTTCCCCAGCGTGGAACCTACATCCGCAAGATCTCGGTCAAGGAAGTTCTCGATGCGCGCCATCTGCGCGAGGTCATCGAGGTCTCGATTGTGCGGGAGGTCGCGGAAAAGCACGACGCTGCGCTGATCAAGACACTCCGTTCCCTTATTGCCGAGCAACGAAAGGTCAAGCACGGCGACAATCAGGCCTATCTACTGCTCGATGAGGAATTTCACCGGACGCTCGCCCTGCATGCCGGACGCGAGTATATGTGGCGCGTTACCGAAGGCATCAAGGCGCAGATGAACCGCGTGCGCTTCCTGACTTTCGACTCCGCCACCCCAATGCCGCAATTGACCGCGGAACATTCCGAAGTCGTTGACGCCATCGAAGCCGGAAACGCTGACCTCGCCGCGCAACGCATGGAAAATCATTTGCGCGCCCTGCTCACCTCGCTGCCACTGATGGCCGAGCGCTACCCGGAGCATTTCGTCGCCGAGTA
>CAZCJW010000320.1:0-2918 GCA_964499185.1 uncultured Propionivibrio sp.
TGGCATAGGGCTCATAGAATGCCTTGGCTTGCGCTTTCTGGTTGGTGCCGCCGAACGAGATTACGGTGATATCGGCGTGCGCCGCGCCAGCCAGAAGACTCATGGCGGCGAGAACGGCAGCGATCGGGCGTACTTTGGAGGGGGAGTGCTTCATTTGATTCTCCTGGTCTTGATGATTACAGGCGCTTGGGGTGGGTGGACAAACACGATTGCGATGACGCATCTCACGCGCTGATCGCCGGATCGAGCGCGCGCAGTTGCTCGGGGTTGATTCCGACATGGATGGCATCTCCCGTGTCGAAACGATGTTTATGTTGAGCGGCGGGCGCCTTGACGATGATCTGTTTGCGTCCGGCCAGTTCGACGCGGACGCGCAGGTGATCGCCGAGGTAGATGACTTCGCGCACATAGCCGCCCAGGCGGTTGGCACAGCCCAGGGACTGGACGTTGAGCTGGACGCATTCCGGGCGCACCGAGAGGACGGTGCGGTCGCCGCGCTTGACCGGGTTGCCGAGACTGGCCTGTACGCGCGACCCGTTGTCCAGCTTCACCTGGCAGGTTTCGCCGTGCACCGACTCGACGTAGCCGTCGAAGGCGTTGTTCTCGCCGATGAAGTTGGCGACGAAATTGTTGGCCGGCTTCTCGTAGAGCGCCGTCGGACTGTCGATCTGCTGGATCACGCCGTTGTTGAACACCGCGATGCGGTCGGACATGGTCAGCGCCTCGCTCTGGTCGTGGGTGACGAAGACGACCGTGATGCCCAGCTCTTCATGGATGTGCTTGATCTCGATCTGCATGTGTTCGCGCAACTGCTTGTCGAGCGCGCCGAGTGGTTCGTCCATCAGCACCAGCTCGGGGTCGAAAACCAGGGCGCGGGCCAGGGCGACGCGTTGCTGCTGGCCTCCCGACATCTGCTGCGGGTAGCGATCGGCGAAAGCGCCGAGCTGAACCATGTCCAGGGCGCGCGCGACCTTCTTGTCGATATCGGCATTTGACAGCTTGCGGATGGCCAGCGGGAAACGCAGGTTGTCCCGCACATTCATGTGCGGGAACAGCGCATAGTTCTGGAAGACCATGCCGATGTTGCGTTTGTGCGGGGGTACGGTATTGATGACCTTGTCGCCGAGGCGGATCTCGCCGCTGGTCGGCGTTTCGAAACCGGCGAGCATCATCAGGCAGGTCGTTTTGCCCGAACCGGACGGACCGAGCAGCGTCAGGAACTCGCCGCGCCGGATGTCGAGGTTCAGGTCGCGCACGATCAGGTTCTCGCCGTCGTAGGTTTTTTGCACCTTGCGGAAGGTCACGTGCGGTGCGTCATCGGTGCGTTGTGCTGCCATCGCGTATTGCCTCCATTCAGTCCGCGTATCTCGTGCGGATCGCAGGCGGGATGTCCGGCCGGAATAACAACTTGCCTTCCGGCGTTGAGTTGATCATAGGGGGTCTATTGGTCAAAATGAGAACCAATTTTCCCCACTTTGCTGGGACCAATTCTGGGTGGAGCCATGGAACCGCACCTCGTCATCGAACTGGTAATGCAATATCTGGACCGGCAGCCGGCCAGCGACAAACTGCGTATCCGGCTGTACATGGCCCTGCGCCAGGCCATTCTCGACCGCACCCTGCCGCAGGGCGTGAAGCTGCCGCCGACGCGTGCCCTGGCGGCGGAACTGCGGATCGGGCGGAATACCGCGGTGCGCGCCTACGAACAGCTGCTGGTCGAGGGCTACCTGGAAGGCCGGACTGGTGATGGCACCTACGTCTCGGACGTGGTTGACTCCGCCAGCAAGCCGGCGACACCGAGGCGGCTGATCGGCACGCGGCGCGAGGGGCTGTCGCGGCGCGGCACCGGGATCGTCAACAGCGCCGCCAGCAGCGTGATCCAGAATGGTGCATTCATGCCCGGCGTGCCCGATGTCGAGCAGTTCCCCTTCGGCTTGTGGCGCCGCCTGCTGGCCAAGTACCTGCACGCCGGGCAGGCGCGCCTGCTGCACTACAGCCATCTCGGTTACGGGCCGCTCAAGGTGGCGCTGGCCAGCTACCTGCGCGTGACGCGGATGATGGTCGTTGACCCGAAGCAGATCGTCGTGGTCAACGGTTCGCATCAGGCGCTTGATCTCTGCGCGCGCCTGCTCGCCGACCCGGGCGATAGCGTCTGGATCGAGGAGCCGGGTTACTGGGGCGCGCGCAACGTGCTCAGCGCCGCCGGCCTGAGCATTCGCCCGGTGCTGCTCGACGCCAAGGGGCTGGCGCCGACGCCGGAAGACTGGGCCGAACCGCCGCGTCTCGTGTTCACCTCGCCGTCCAGCCAGTACCCCACCGGCATCGTGATGGCGCTCGACCGGCGCCTGGAGCTTCTGGAACGGGCCTTCGAATGTGGCTCGTGGATCATCGAGGACGACTACGACAACGAACTGCGCTACGACGACCGACCTGTCGCCTCGCTGTTCGGCCTGTGCCGCCGGCAACGGGTGATCTACATGGGTACCCTGAGCAAGGTGATGTTCCCCGGCATCCGTCTCGCCTACATGGTGCTGCCCGAGGATCTGGTCGACGCCTTCGTCATTGGCAACTCGGAGTTGTACCGCGGCGGTCGGATGACCGAGCAGGCGGCGCTGGCCGAGTTCATCGACGACGGGCATTTCACCGCTCATATCAAGCGCATGCGTGCTCTTTATCAAGGAAGACGAGACATCCTGCGGCAGGAGATGGAATCTCGGTTGGGTGATGCCGTCAGTGTGTCAGGGGGCCACGCCGGCCTGCAGTTGCTCTATCGCTTTAATACTCCGGCGGACGACGCGCAGATTGCCGCGCAGGCGTTGGCCGAGGGCGTCGTCTCACGCCCGCTATCCATGTATTACACCGACAGCCGGACTGCCAGGCCGGGGCTCAATCTCGGCTTTGCGGCTGTGCCCGAGAAA
>CAZCJW010000321.1:0-1695 GCA_964499185.1 uncultured Propionivibrio sp.
TTCATCCGCGAAATGGTGCGGCAGATGCGGGCGCTCGACAGCTACGGCCAGTACGACGGAAAACCCGTAAGCAGCCTGCTCGAACCCTTCGTTCTGAGCAAGGAACGCAAGGCCGAGATTCCGATCATCGGCGATCCCGACGACCTCACCCTGGCCTGCATCAAGGCGTTCTACAACGGCATCGCCGTGATGATCGAGAAGGAGTGCGGGTTGATGGCCGTCAGCCTGGTCCATCTGAGCCACGAGGGTTTCGGGCGGGTACTGATCACCGTTGGCAAGCTGGTGGTCCTCGACCGCACCCTGCGCGACGCGCACCGCTTCGGCTTCGAGAGCTTGTCGAAAATGAAGCACGAAGCCGACAAGCACCTCGCGGTGGCGCTGGAAATCATCGGCAAGTTTCCCGACGTGGCCGGACTTTGATTATCAACTGACTGGAAGGAATGGAAATGGAAGCAATCACTGGCTTGACCCTGAACGGTACCCCCTGGACGCCCGAGTTCGTCACGGCGCTGGACCCCAAGAAATGCATCGGCTGCGGCCGCTGCTACAAGGTCTGTCCCCGCGACGTGCTCGACCTGATCGATCGCGGCGAGGACATGGAGATGGAAGACGAGGATTACGACGAGGACGATACCGCCTCGGTCATGACCCTCAAGAACGCCGGGGATTGCATCGGTTGCGGCGCTTGCGGCCGTGTCTGCCCGAAAGGCTGTTACAGCTACGCGGCGTTGCCGGTGCAGGCGTAGTCGCAGAAGTACGGGCCATGCCTTCCGGGCCCGCCATCTTGTGAATCGACCAGGATCAAAGGAGCCGCATCATGTGGGATTACACCGAAAAAGTCCGTGAGCATTTCTTCAATCCGCGTAACGCCGGTCCCTTGGACGGCGCCAATGCCGTCGGGGACGTCGGTTCGATCCAGTGCGGCGACGCGCTGCGCCTGATGCTCAAGGTCGATCCCGAAACCGAGCGCATTCTGGATGCGCATTTCCAGACCTTCGGCTGCGGTTCGGCCATCGCCTCGTCGTCGGCGCTGACCGAGATCGTCAAGGGCATGACGCTGGACGAAGCCTTGCAGGTCTCCAACCAGCAGATTGCCGACTATCTCGATGGCCTGCCGCCCGAGAAGATGCATTGCTCGGTGATGGGGCGCGAGGCGTTGCAAGCCGCCGTGGCTAACTATCGCGGCGAGGCGTGGGTCGACGACCACGAGGAAGGCGCGATGGTTTGCAAGTGCTTCGCCGTTGATTCGGTGCTGATCGAGGATGTGGTGCGCGCCAACAATCTGACCACGGTGGAACAGGTAACCCATTTCACGAAGGCCGGCGGCGGCTGTTGCAGCTGCCATGAAGGCATCGAGGAGATCCTGGCCAATGTTTCGGCGGAGCGGTGTACCGCACCGATGCCGCCGTCGCTGGCCGATTCGCCGAAACCGGTTGCTCAGCCGATTGCGGTTCACGCTGCCAAGACTGCGGTGGAGCCAGCTGCCAGGCCACGCCTGACCAACTTCCAGCGCATGCGCAAGATCGAGGAAACCATCGAGGCGATCCGCCCGATGCTGCAGCGCGACCACGGCGACATCGAGGTCGTCGAGATCGACGGTAAGAACATTTACGTCAACCTCAAGGGCGCCTGCCAGGGCTGCATGATGGAGCAGGCCACGCTCTCGGGCATCCAGGCACAGCTCGTCGATGCGCT
>CAZCJW010000321.1:1795-2883 GCA_964499185.1 uncultured Propionivibrio sp.
GAACAGTTCGGCAACGCCTCGTCGATGCACAGCTTCGGCAACAAGGTGGCGCAGGGGTTGAAGGAAGCGCGCGTCGCTGTGCAGAAGCTGATCGGTGCCGAGCACGATACCGAGATCGTCTTCACCTCTTGCGGAACCGAGTCCGATTCGACGGCGATCCTCTCCGCACTCAAGGCCCAGCCGGAACGCAACCAGATCATCACCACGGTGGTCGAGCATCCGGCGATCCTGGCGCTGTGCGAGCATCTGGAGAAGGAGGGCGTCGTCGTTCATCGCCTGAAGGTCGACAAGAAAGGCCGCCTGGACCTCGACGAGTACAAGTCGCTGCTCTCGCCGCGCACGGCCATCGTGTCGGCGATGTGGGCCAACAACGAAACCGGCACGCTGTTCCCGGTCGAACAGATGGCGGCGATGGCGCGCACGGTCGGCGCCATGTTCCACACCGATGCCGTTCAGGCGGTCGGCAAGGTGCCCATCGATCTCAAGAGGAGCAAGATCGACATGCTGTCGCTTTCCGGTCACAAATTGCACGCTCCCAAGGGCATCGGCGTGCTCTATCTTCGGCGCAATACGCGCTTCCGCCCCTTGCTGCGCGGCGGTCATCAGGAGCGGGGCCGGCGTGCCGGGACGGAAAACTCGGCGTCGATCGTTGGGCTCGGCAAGGCCGCTGAACAGGCGCTCGAGCACATGGAATTCGAGAACACCGAGGTCAGTCGCCTGCGCGACAGGCTGGAAGCCGGCATCCTCGCGCAGGTGCCGCACGCCTTCGTCACTGGCGATCCCGCCAACCGTTTGCCGAACACCGCGAACATTGCCTTCGAGTACGTCGAGGGCGAGGCGATCCTGCTGTTGCTC
The DNA here is from genome assembly GCA_964499185.1 of uncultured Propionivibrio sp. GTDB lineage: Bacteria > Pseudomonadota > Gammaproteobacteria > Burkholderiales > Rhodocyclaceae > Propionivibrio. The sequence goes on from CAZCJW010000321.1 coordinate 2,651, forward strand.
AATAAACAGGGGATTGCTGCGTCCAGCGGTTCGGCGTGTACCTCGGGGTCGCTGGAACCGTCGCACGTCATGCGTGCCATGGGCATTCCCTATACGGCGGCGCACGGCACGATCCGTTTTTCCCTCTCGCGCTACAACACCGAGGAGGAAATCGACCGCGTCATCCAGGCTGTTCCGCCGATCATCGCCCAGTTGCGCAAGCTGTCGCCGTACTGGAACGAAAGCGGGCCGGT
>CAZCJW010000322.1:0-2857 GCA_964499185.1 uncultured Propionivibrio sp.
GGCGGCGACGAGTTTTTGATCATCTGTACCAGGACGCCGTTTGACGGCGCGCTGCAACTGGCAGAAACCGTCCGTGCAGAGGTCGCTACGCTTCGTGTGCCTGTTGGTGACGGAAAATGGATTGGCAGCATTAGCGTCGGTGTTGCATCCCGATCGTGCGAGATGTCGGGATATGAGGCGCTGATCAAGGCGGCTGATCTTGGGGTCTATGCGGCAAAACGTGGTGGTCGGAATTGTGTCGCTACGTCGCAATAATGGGTGACTGCCCACCAACGAACAGAATGGTCATTGATGGAACAGCGATACGACGAGCATTACATCCGGTCGATCACGCAGATGGGGGATACCCAGAACGTGGTGACCAGCCAGGCTATTTTCACGACAAGGAAAATCAAGCTCATCGAGAAAGGCGTTCGGGTCAATTCCGCCTTGTTTGAACGTCTGGTCAGTCACAAGCTGATTCCCAAGATTGACCACTGCCTTGCCGTCGAAAACGGCATCAGTCGCGAACGTATCAAAGCGTATGCGATGAACCTGCTCGACACCGATCCGGGGCTCGACGTGCTGCGCGGGGACGCCAAGGTACGAAGTCGCATCGCGCGTGCGTTTGATGAAATCCCGCTCTGCGAGCCGATGGCGTTCAAGCTGACGGTGGCCTGGAGTCAACGCCCGGAAGTATTCGATCACTCGATTCGCGTTGCACTGATCGCGCTGTCGCTGGCGATCCGGAATTTCTTCCTCTCCGTGAAGGAACTGGCAACCCTCGCCGCTGCTGCGGTGTTCCACGATATCGGCATCCTGCACGTCGCACCGGAACTCCTGCGTCCCGGCAGACGCCTCGAGAGATCGGAGCGGCACCACTTGTACGCCCACCCGATCACGGGTTACCTGATCTTGCGCGAGTTTGCCGAATATCATCCGGAAATCAGCCGGACCGTCTTCGAACATCACGAACGTCTTGACGGAAGCGGCTACCCAAGAGGTCTTAAGGAAGAACAAATTTGCCTCGGCGCCCAGATCCTCATGCTGGCAGAAGCGGCCAATACGATCTTTGAACAAGGCCACAAGGCGAAAAACCTCGCCCGGTTCTCGGTCCTGTTGAAGCTGAATCAGAAGAAATTCAACAGCGAGCTAAGCAACTGCCTGCTGGCGCTCGTTCAGAAAATGCAGAGCGACGACGAGGATCACGTGGAGGCGCAGTCCTCGGCTTTTGCCTCGGCGCCAACGCTCGAATCACGCTTGCGCGAAGTCGCCGGTATCTTCAAGGACTGGAAGGTCACCCGAGCGCAATGTCATTCCGCCCTTGAATCGCGCCAGGAGGCACTAACCCTTCCTTCGGTCATTGATGAGCGAATCCAGGACTTGCAGCGAATGTTGCTGCACGCCGGCTTTGACGTCAGCAACGTGGGAATCCTGATCGCGATCCTCCAGGACGATCCCGAGGCCATGATTGAACTGAACATCCTGCTCGGCGAAGTCCGTTGGCAACTGCGCGAGATCATCTACGAGGCCCATCGGCGCCTGGATGAAAGAGGTGGTGCGGTTGACGGTGTCGAATCATCGGCGCTCGACTGGATCACGCGTAATGAAAAGGCGATTGAACAAATCTAGGGAAACGCCGAACAAGCCATTGAAAAACTTGGTGGCACGTAAAGATTGAGCCGAAATGGTGAAAGAAATCGATTTTTCATCGTCCAAGTTGCCGGTTTTGGGTATGAAAGCGGGGCGTTCCCGCGTATCCAGCTCATGCCGGACGCACCTCTCCTGTCAGAGGTCGGCCCCATTTGTTGAGATTGATCATCGCCAGCATGGCGAAGGCCCGGTTGGCGTTCTTGGCGAGGCCACGATAACGCACCTCGGCAAAGCCCCAGAGACGTTTGAGCGTCAGGAAGGGATGCTCGACTCTGGAGCGAATACTGGACTTGCGGCGGTTCGTTGCTTTGTCGGCCTCGGTCAGCGGGCGGTTCTTGTAGGCCCGCTTGTGAGTGAAGTCTTTCGCCTTCGGCGCGAGTTCTCTGAGCCGTTCCCGCTGTGCCTTGCCCCGGTAGGCGCAGTCGCCATAGAGCCGAGTTTCCTTCCCATGCAACAGATTCGGGACCTCGTGGCTGTCATGAACATTGGCCGCCGTGACGCTGGCGCTATGGACCAATCCCGTCTTGCTGTCCGCGCCGATGTGCACCTTCATGCCGAAGTGCCAATCCTTGCCTTTCTTGGTCTGATGCATCTCGGGGTCACGGGCTTTGTGCTGATTCTTGGTCGAGGGTGGCGCGGCAATCAGCGTTGCATCGACAATCGTGCCGCCAGAAAGCCTCATGCCGTTGGCCATCAGCAACTCGCCGACTTTGGCGAAGAGCGCCGCCCCCAATTGATGGGCTTCCAGCAGGTGACGGAAGTTCATCAGGGTCGTGGCATCCGGAACGCGCTCTTGGCCCAGGTCAATCCGGCAAAACTCCCGGAAGAGCGGAACATCGTACAGGGCGTCCTCACAGGCGACGTCGCTCAGATTGAACCAGTTGGCGATGCAGTACATGCGCAGCATTCGCTCAACTCCCACCGGAGGCCGGCCGTTACCCGCCTTCGGGTAATGCGGTTCGATCAACGCGCAGAATTCGGCCCATGGCATCAGTCCTTCCATGCGCGCCAGAAACTCCGCCTTGCGCGTCGCACGATCGTGCTTCTCGAATCCTCTGCTTGCCGCCAGCGTCAGTTGCTTCATCGTTTCATTCCCGGTGATCCGCTTCCTTCTTCAGACTCTATGACAAAAGAATCGTTCACCATTTTCGATACTTATTCGGTGTTTCCCTAGTGAATGACCAAACGCTCAACCCAGGAATCGCGATAACAATCCTATAACCTT
>CAZCJW010000323.1:0-2835 GCA_964499185.1 uncultured Propionivibrio sp.
TCGCCATTGAGCATGTCCAGTTTGTGGGCGAATTCGTGGATCACTACGTTGTAGCCTGCGCCGGCCATCTGGGCGTCGCGCCAGGAAATGAGCAGCGGTCCGCCTTCCCAGGCTTCGCCGGAGGCGATGTCGTCGTATTCATGGACGACGCCAAATTCATCCTCGACGGTGCGCGGGATGACGAACTCGTCGGGATAGACAACGATGCCGACCCAGTCGCGGTAGCAGGCAAGCCCGAGGTTGAGGATTGGCAGGCAACCCTGAACGGCGATCGAGACACACATGGCGTCGGTGAGTTCGAGTCCGCCGGCCGAAGTGAATTCCTTTTCGGCCAAAAACGTTTCGGTGAGGTCGCGGAGACGCGATTTTTCTTCTTCCGTCAGCCGGGCTAGAAATGGCAGGCTGGCCACCGTGTCCTGCCACAGGGCTTCGGGCAACGGATTTTTCTCGCGCTTGCCGCTCAGCCAGTTGATCAGATTGCCTATAACCATGGTTGGCTCACTGCGGCGTCCGCGAAGTCGTCAGATAGATGCCGAGGAAAATCAGGCCGATGCCGACGAAATGGAATAGCCGCGGTACTTCGTCAAGAAAGAGGGCAGACAGTAGCGTCCCGAAAACCGGCATGAGATGGATGAAGAGGCTGGCCTTGCTGGCGCCGACCTCGCCGACCGCGCGGTTGTAGAAGATGTACCCGACGAAGCTGGGCAGGGTTCCGGTATAGACGATGGCCGCCAGGGAGTTTGTGGACAAGTGTATATGCCGTCCTTGTGCTATTTCCCAGGCGTAAGCAGGTGCGAGCGCCACCAATCCGACGGCGGTGAACGCGGCGAGCAGTAGCATCGGATGCACGCCAACAGGCCGCCACTGCAGGCCGATGGTATACAGCGCCCAGACGAACACCGCACCGAGCATCCACAGGTCGCCTGCATTGAAGGTCAAAGCGGCGAGCGTGGCCGGTTCGCCGCGACCGACGATGGTGAGGACGCCGCAAAGCGATATGATCACGCCCAGCCATTCGATGCCTCGCAGATGCTTCTTCAGGAAAACCCACGAGAGTGCGATGGTGGCGACCGGGATGAAGGAGTTGAGCAGCGATGCATTGGTCGCGCCGGTGTATTGCAACGCGATGTAGGCCAGCGTGTTGTACCCGCCGACGCCAAGAAGTCCGAGCGCGAGGATGGCTTTCCAGCCTTTCCTGAGTAGCGGCCATTGCGCCTTGAGATGCGGCAGAGCCAGCGGAAGCGTCAGGAGAAAAGCGATAGCCCACCGCCAGAACGCCAGTGAAAAGGGAGGGACTTCGCCGCGTACGGCACGACCGACGACCATGTTGCCCGACCAGAACAGGGTGGTGAGCGTCAACAGCAGGTAAGGGTGGTGAAAACGGTCGAACATGGGGGAAGGTCTCGAAATTTGAGCATTATGCTTGAAGGCAAGGAGGGAGTGAAAAAAGTGAAATATGAAAGGTGAAACATAGAAGCGTTGGGGTTTTCCACATTTCGCCTTTCACCTTTCATGTTTCAAGGTTGCGTTTCACTATAATCACGCCATGGTTTCCGTTACCCACTCCGTCGCCGCCCAGAGCGGCATCGAACATACCCTGCAAACCCTCTGCGCCGGCCTTTCGCCCGAAGAATCCGAACGGATTGGCCGGGCCACCGAGTTTGCCCAATCAATCTACGGCGATCGCACGCTGGGCAGCGGCGAAGGCGTGTGGCATCACGCGCAGGGCATGGCGCTGATCCTCGTCGGCTTGCGGCTCGACGTCGATTGCCGGCTGGCGGCATTGCTGTTCGCCGTGCCGACCTACGATGACCACGGGTTGGAACACATCGAGAAACGTTTCGGCGAGGCGGCGGCGCATCTGGTGGGAGGAATCTCCCGGCTGAACCGCATGCGCCCGATTACGCGTGGTTTCGTCGCGCATTCGCCCGAAAGCGGCCAGGAAAACCTGACCGAAATGAAGGCGCAGATCGAAATCCTGCGCAAGATGTTCCTGGCCGTCGTTGAGGATATCCGGGTGGTTCTTCTGCGACTGGCGTCGCGCACGCAGACGCTGCGCCACTATGCGGAGGAGCCCGACGACTTGCGGGTGCAGGTGGCGCGTGAAACGCTTGAACTCTACTCGCCGCTGGCCAACCGGCTTGGGGTTTGGGAGTTGAAATGGGAGCTGGAAGACCTGTCGTTCCGTTTCCTCCATCCGGATACCTACAAGAAGGTCGCCAAGCAACTCGACGAGAAACGGGCCGAGCGCGAGCAGTTCATCGCCGATGCCGTCGAGCGCCTGAAGAGCGAACTGGAAGCGGTGGGCATCCGGGGGGCGGAGGTATACGGGAGGCCCAAGCACATCTACAGCATCTGGAACAAGATGCGCAAGAAAGGCGTCGAGTTTTCCGAAGTTTATGACGTGCGTGCGCTGCGCGTCATCGTCGACGAGGTCAAGGACTGCTACACCGCGCTGGGTATCGTGCACAACATGTGGTCACCGATTCCCAAGGAGTTCGACGACTACATCTCCAATCCCAAGGGCAACAACTACCGTTCGCTGCACACGGCGGTGAGCTGCCCGGACGGGCGTTCGCTCGAAGTACAGATCCGCACCCGCGAGATGCACAAGCATGCCGAACTCGGCGTGGCGGCGCACTGGCGCTACAAGGAAGGCGCCAAGACTTCGGCGGACAGCACCTACGACGAGAAGATCGCCTGGCTGCGCCAGCTGCTGGCGTGGAAGGACGAAGTCTCGGATTCGTCGGACTGGGTCAAGAACTACAAGGAAGCCGCGCTCGACGAGACGATCTACGTGATGACGCCGCAGGGCCGGGTGGTCGACCTGCCGCG
>CAZCJW010000324.1:0-2817 GCA_964499185.1 uncultured Propionivibrio sp.
ATGCCAGCGGACAGGTGATCTACCTGAGCACCTTCTCGAAGACCGTCGCGCCGGGCTTCCGCACCGGCTGGATCGTGGCGTCCGGGCCGATGCGCGACAAGCTGGTGATCGCCAAACAGGCGGCGGACCTGCACACGTCGAGCTTCGATCAGTTGGTGCTCGACCGCTATCTCCGGGATTTCGACAACCGGCAGCATGTCGAGCGGGTTTGCGCGGCGTACGGAGAGCGCTACGCGGTGATGGACGAAGCCTTGCGCCGGCACATGCCGGAAGGCTTTTCCTGGACGCGCCCGGAGGGCGGCATGTTCCTCTGGGTGAGCGGCCCCAAGACGATAGATGCAATGGCCGTCCTTGCCGAGGCGATCGACCAAGGGGTCGCTTTCGTTCCTGGCGCTGATTTCTTCCCATGCGGCGGCGGGGAAAATCACATGCGCCTCAACTTCTCGAACGCGGATGTGCGCTCCATTCGCGACGGGATCGCGCGTCTGGCCGAAATCTGTGCGCGTGCCTGGTAGGCTGTCGCACCGGCGAAAGCCGGTGCCCGGTTTGCCCGGGAAAAGACTCACGCAAAAAACGAGGGCGGCCCAATTGCCGCCCTCGTTTCGGAATGTCGTGTCTTCTACATGCCGAGCGATTTCAGAAGTTCGTCGTTGTCGTTATTGTTCGGCATGGCTGATGGCGGTTCGCTGGCTTTCGTGTCGCCGTTGGCCTGCGCTATCAGCTCATCGGGATCGGGCTCGGCATGCGGCTCGAAGTCATGGATTTTGATGAACTCCGTGTGGTCGATGGCCAGTTCGAGATAAAAGATGTTGTTGCCGCCGGTATAGAAGGTCACGCGGCGCGCTTCGGGCTGGTCGAGGTTGGCGTCGACGCTGAGCATCACTTGCTTGTTGATGGCCAACATCTTCGGCTGGTTCTGGGTGATGTGAGTTTGCAACTCACGTCCGATCTTGCCGGTGAAGTCGCCGACGATCTGGTTCATCAGTTCCCCCATGACGTTGGAGACCTCGTCGGAAGTAAAGGAACTGGCCAGCCCGTCCTTGGGGATGCCCATGCTCAGCATGTAGCGCTCGTAGAGTTCCATGGCCGCCTGAGCCGAGAAATTGAGGATCACCAGTCCGGAAAAGCCCCCGTCGAACAGCACGAAACAGCCGATATCCGGCTTCAGGCAGGTCTTGCTGATGCGCTGCACCATCGCCGAATAGCGGATCTGGCTGTGCGTGGCCAGGGTGAGAACCTTGGTCACCGAATCACACAGGCTGACGAGCAGATCCTCGGTGCCGAAAACAACGGTTTTTTCTTTTGGGCTCATGATGTTATCGCCGGTTGTTGGGAAACTGCGTCATATATAGCACACTCGGCATGACAAAAGCGAGTCCGGCAACTTGCTCCCGTTTTCTCCAGCCGCATCCTTCTGCTATCGTTCATTTCCCGATTACAAGAAAACGCGAACACCATGCCCTACGATATTGTGGATACCCAGGTGTCACCCACCGGAAAGATGGAAGTGCTCTCCCGTGCCGAAGTCGCCAGCCTGCTGGACGGCAGTCATGGTGGCCTGCATGAACTTTTCCGCGACTGCGCGCTGGCCGTCCTGAACTGCGGCAATGAGCTCGATGATGGCAAGGAGTTGCTGGAGCGCTACAAATCCTTCGGTATTCGACTAATGCGGCGCGAGCGCGGCATCAAGCTCGATATTCGCGGCGCGCCGGCCAGCGCGTTCGTCGATGGGAAGATGATCGCGGGTATTCGCGAACATCTCTTTGCGGTGCTGCGCGATGTTGTGTACCTGGGTGATGAAATTCGCCACAACCCGAAATTCGACCAGTCGACCCCCGAGGGTGTGACCGACACCGTATTTCACATTCTGCGCAATGCCGCCATCCTGCAGCCCGTGACCGATACGAACATCGTGGTTTGCTGGGGAGGCCATTCCATCGCGCGCGAGGAATACGACTACAGCAAGTGGGTCGGCTACCAACTCGGTCTGCGTGGCCTCGATATCTGCACCGGCTGCGGTCCGGGGGCCATGAAGGGGCCGATGAAGGGAGCCGCCATCGGTCACGCCAAGCAGCGCATCAGCGGGCGTTATCTCGGGTTTTCAGAGCCCGGGATCATTGCCGCCGAATCGCCGAACCCGATTGTCAATGCGCTGGTCATTTTTCCCGATATTGAAAAGCGGCTCGAAGCGTTCGTCCGTGTCGGCCATGGTATTGTCGTCTTCCCCGGCGGCGCGGGCACGGCGGAGGAAATCCTGTATCTGCTCGGTATCCTGCTGCACCCGGAGAATGCGGATTTGCCGTTTCCTCTGGTGTTCACCGGACCGCGGACCGCGGAGGATTATTTCCGCCGCATCGACCAGTTCATCGGCGAAACTCTCGGGGTCGAGGCGCAGCGCCTCTACAAGATCATCATCGACGATCCGGAGCGTGTGGCGCGCGAGATCAAGGGCGGACTGGAAACCGTGCGCGATTTCCGCAAGAGCCGGCGCGATGCCTACAACTTCAATTGGCTGTTGCACGTCGATACCGACTTTCAGTACCGTTTTCGTCCGACTCATGACGCCATGCGGACCCTCGATCTGCACAAGAACCAGCCGAACCACGCGCTGGCCGCCAATCTCCGCCGCGCCTTCTCCGGTATCGTTGCGGGCAACGTCAAGGCCAGCGGCATCCGCGAGATCGAGCAGCACGGCCCGTTCGAAATCCACGGCGATGCCACAATCATGGGGCCGATGGACGCCCTCCTGGCCTCATTCGTCGAACAGAGCCGCATGAAACTGCCGGGCAAGGCGTACAACCCGTGTTACCGGGTTGT
>CAZCJW010000325.1:0-2816 GCA_964499185.1 uncultured Propionivibrio sp.
GAACAAAACGACCTATCGAATTGAGAAGGATTTTCTGGGCGAGAAGCAGATTCCGGTGGACGCGTACTACGGGGTGCAGACGCAGCGCGGGAAGGACAATTTTCACATTACGGGGACGCTGATGTCGGCGGAGCCGTACTTTGTCAAGGCGTTTGGGTATGTGAAGAAAGCGGCGGCGCTGGCCAACCGCGACCTCGGGTGCCTGGATGGCCAGATTGCCAACGCCATCATTGGCGCGTGCGACCGGCTGATTGCCGGCGAGTTGCGCGAGCACTTCGTCACCGACTTCATCCAGGGCGGGGCCGGCACCTCGGTGAACATGAACGCCAACGAAGTGATCGCCAACGTGGCGCTCGAAGCGCTGGGGCACAACAAGGGCGACTACCACGTCATCAACCCCAACGACCACGTCAATTTCGGGCAATCGACCAACGACGTCTATCCCACGGCCTTCCGCCTGGCGCTGATCCTGCGCCTGTCCAGCTACATGGAAGCGCTGCGCAACCTGCAAGGATCCTTTTTTGCCAAGGCCAAGGAATTCGAAAAGGTCCTCAAGATGGGGCGCACCCACCTGCAGGACGCCGTGCCGATGTCGCTCGGCCAGGAATTCCACGGCTGGGGCACCACCATCGGTGAAGAAGTCGAACGCATTACCGAAGTGCGCAACCTGCTGCGCGAGATCAACCTCGGCGCGACCGCCATCGGCACCACCGTCACTGCCGCGCCGGGCTACCCGGAACTGGCCACCAAGTACCTCTCCGAACTGACCGACGTCCAGTTCATCCTTGGCCACGACCTGGTCGAAGCCACCTCCGACACCGGCGCCTACGTACAGCTCTCCGGCGTCCTGAAGCGCACCTCGACCAAGCTGACCAAGATCTGCAACGACATCCGGATGCTCGCCTCCGGCCCGCGCTGCGGCTTCAACGAGATCAACCTGCCGCAGATGCAGCCGGGCAGCTCGATCATGCCGGGCAAGGTCAATCCGGTGATCCCCGAAGTGGTCAACCAGACCGGCTTCCTGGTCATCGGGCTGGACCTCACGGTGACGCTCGCCGCCTCGGCCGGGCAGCTGCAGTTGAACGTAATGGAACCGGTCATCACCTACGCCCTGTTCAAATCCATCTTCACCATGGAAAACGCGGTCAACAGCCTGCGCGTGAACTGCATCGACGGCATCACCGCCAACGCCGAGCACACGCGCAACATGGTCCTCAACTCGCTGGGCATCATCACCGTGCTGAAGCCCTCGCTCGGCTACAAGCAATGTGCCGAGATTGCCCGCGAGTGCCACCAGACCGGCAAGTCCCTGCACGACGTGGTGGTCAAGGAGCGGAAACTGCTCACCCAGGCCCACTGGGACGAAGTGTTCTCGTTCGAGAACCTGATCAACCCCAAGTTCGAGAAGTAAGCGTCAAAACGCCGGGGCGCGGCACGGACACGCTGCGCTCCGGCGCCCCCAGGAAGGATTTTCAACAGTAGTACATCAAGGAGGAGTCTCTCATGGCTGAAAAGAAAGGCATGCTCGATTGGTACTTCAAGTCCAATCTGCTGTCACGCATCATGATCGCGCTGATTGCCGGCGTGGTAGTGGGCATTGCGCTGGGTTATGGCGACCCGGCAACCAGCAAGGCCTTCGTCGATAACACCAAGTTCCTTGGCGACATCTTCATCCGCCTGCTCAAGATGATCGTCGTGCCGGTCATCCTGTTCTCGCTGATCGGTGGCGCGGCCAGCATCGCCCCGTCCAAGCTCGGGCGCATCGGCGTCAAGATCATCGCCTTCTACATGGCCACCTCGGCCCTGTCGGTGACCCTTGGCCTGTTCTTCGCCAACTTGCTGCAACCGGGCTCCGGCATGAACCTGGTCGGTAGCGCCGGAGCGGCCGGCAAGGCCGCCGCGGCTCCGTCGCTGGCCACCGTATTCATGAACATCATCCCGACCAACCCAGCCGAATCGCTGGCCAAGGGCGACGTGCTGCCGATCATCTTCTTCGCGTTGCTCTTCGGCCTGTCCATCGCTTTCCTCAAGGATTCCAAGGACGCCACCCTGGTCAAGGGCGCGAATACGCTCTATGACGTGGTTAATGCCGCGGCGGAAACGATGTACAAGATCGTGCATGGCATCATGCAGTACGCCCCGATCGGTGTGTTCTTCCTGATCGCCATCGTCTTCGCCCAGCAAGGCGCCAAGGCCCTCGGCCCGCTGCTGCTGGTGACGCTGACGGTATACCTGGCCCTGATCGCCCTGACCATCATCGGCTATGGCGGTTTGCTCGCGGTGTTCCGGCTGGGCTTCTTCAAGTTCATGAAGGGGGCCAATGAAGCGCTGATCACGGCTTTCGTCACGCGTTCGTCGAGCGGCACGCTGCCGGTGACGATGCGCGTGTGCGAAGAGAACCTGGGCATCCCGCGCTCCATCTCGTCCTTCACCCTGCCGCTGGGCGCGACCATCAACATGAACGGCACGGCCATCTACCTGGGCATCTGCGCCATGTTCGTCGGCTACGCCATCGGCCAGCCGCTGACCTTCGCGCAGCAGATGACGGTGGTGACCACCGCCACGCTGGCGGCCATCGGTACGGCGGGTGTTCCCGGCGCCGGCGCCATCATGCTGCTGATGGTGCTCGAGTCCGTGGGCCTGAAAGTCGAAGCCGGCTCCGCCGTCGCCGCGGCCTACGCCATGATCCTCGGCATCGACGCCCTCCTCGACATGGGCCGCACCTGCCTCAACGTCGGCGGCGATATGGTCTGCACCGCCATCGTCGCCAAAGGCGAAAACGAACTCGATATGCAAAAATGGGCGTGAACGCCTGA
>CAZCJW010000326.1:0-2816 GCA_964499185.1 uncultured Propionivibrio sp.
GGGTTGGCGCACTGGCCGGCGACCTCGCGCATGATGTGGATGGCCTCGGATTCGAGCCAGTCGAGGTGGGAGAGGGTCTGTTTTCCCGTTTGTTGTGTCAGCGTGGTCATTCGTCGCTTTCGTTGGTCAGGCTTTTTTCACATGCAATCCGCATTCTTTGCTTTCCGGCTGCTCCCACCACCAGCGTCCGGCGCGGATGTCTTCGCCGACGGTGATGGCGCGGGTACAGGGAGCGCAGCCGATGCTGGGGTAGAAGCGGTCGTGCAGGGCGTTGTACGGGACGTTGTTGAGCTTGATGTAGGCCCAGACTTCCTTCTCCGTCCAGTCGGCCAGCGGGTTGAATTTCTCCAGTCCGTTGCCTTCGTCGAACGCCTGCACCGGTAAGCCCTGGCGTGTGGCCGATTGCTGGGCACGCATGCCGGTGATCCAGGCTTTCTTGCCGGCCAGCGCGCGCTGCAGCGGTTCGACCTTGCGCACGTGGCAGCAGCCCTTGCGCAGTTCGACCGATTCGTAGAAGGCGTTGATGCCGTGCGTGCGCGTGTAGGTTTCGACCTGTTCATGCTGCGGGTAGTAAAGCGTGAGGGTCAGCCCGTAGTGTTTGCGGATGTCGGCAATGAGGTCGTAGGTTTCCGGGGGGAGCCGGCCGGTGTCGAGCGAGAAGATCTCGATCCCGAGGCGTTCGGTGTGGATCAGGTCGGTGAGGATCATGTCTTCGGCACCGAGGCTGTTCGCCAGAACCGCCGGCGAATAGTCGTCGGCGATTCGCCGCAGCACGGCGATGGCCTGATCGGTCTTGTGCGATACCGCATCGAGCAACGCGGTGTCGTCGAGGTTGATGGTCCGGATCGGTGGCATGGGCGGAACCTCAGGCGGTGCGGCGCAGAAACAGCGGCTGCGGCTGGTCGGCGGCGGCCTGGTAGCTGTCGCTGAAGTCGTCGAGCCCGGCCAGTGCCGCGACGATGTCCTTGTCGGCGCGCACGGCGTAGGCGTCGAAGCCGCAACGCTTCATGTAATAGAGCTGGTCTTGCAGCACGTCGCCGATGGCGCGCAGTTCGCCCGTGTAGCCGTGGCGTTCGCGCAGCAGGCGGGCCGTCGAGTAGCCGCGGCCGTCGGCGAATTTCGGGAAATTGACGGCGATGACCGCGAATCGTTCGATGTCGGCGGCGATGGCTTCCGGTCCTTCGTGGCTGTCGAGCCAGACGCCGACAGGCCATTGGCGCGCGAGAAGTTCGTCCCGGCGCGCCAGCCAGACGGCCAGCGGAACGATGGGGTTGTCGCCTAGCACGTCGACCGATTCCGGCGTTTCGCCTTCGGACAGTTTGAGGACGTTCCAGGTGTCGTCGACGATCTGGCGGTTCTTGATGATCCTACTCATGAATGGCTCCTTGCGCGTGCGGGGTGGCGGCCGGTTTCTTGCGGTCGCGCCCGGCGTAGGCGCGTTCCTTGAACGGTTCGATGCCCAGGCGGTGGAAGGTGTCGATGAAGCGCTCGCTCGGGGTGCGCTGTTCGACATAGACGTTGACCAGCGCCTCGACGACGTCCGCCACTTCCTCTGCCGAGAACGAGGGGCCGATCACCTTACCGATGGCCGCGTCGTTGCCTTGCTGGCCGCCGATGGTGATCTGGTACCACTCCTCGTTGTTCTTATCGACGCCAAGCACGCCGATGTTGGCGACGTGGTGGTGGCCGCAGGAATTCATGCAGCCGGAAATGTTCAGTGACAGTTCGCCGACGTCGTGCAGGTAATCGAGGTTGTCGAACTTCTCATGCACGGCTTGGGCAATCGGCACCGAGCGGGCGTTGGCCAGCGAGCAGAGGTCGCCGCCGGGGCAGCAGATCATGTCGGTGAGCAAGCCGATGTTGGCGGTGGCGAGGCCGTGCGCGCGGGCGATCTTCCAGACGTCGAACAGGTCGCGCTGACGGACGTCGGCGAGTACTACATTCTGCTCGTGCGTGACGCGCAGTTCACCAAAGCTGAAGCGGTCGGCGAGGTCGGCGACGGCATCCATCTGCGTGTCGGTGATGTCGCCGGGTGCGACTCCCGGCGCCTTGAGCGAAAGGGTGATCGCCGCGTAGCCCGACACCTTGTGCGCGTGGGCACTGCGGCGCGCCCAACTGGCAAACGCCTTATCCGCGATCTGGGCGGCGGTGAAAGCGGGATCGTTATTGGGAAGCGACTCGTAGACGGGGGGCTGGAAATGCGCGGCGACACGATTGAACTCGGTATCCGTAAGCGTTGCCGGGCCGTTTTTCAGGAACGCCCATTCTTCCTCGACCTGCCGGGCAAACTCCTCGACGCCAAGTGCGTTGACCAGAATCTTGATGCGCGCCTTGTAAATGTTGTCGCGACGGCCGTAGCGGTTGTATACGCGGATCAGCGCATCGAGGTAGGTGAGCAGGTGCTTGCGCGGGAGGAAATCGCGCACGACCTTGCCGATGACCGGGGTGCGCCCCATGCCGCCACCGGCGAATACGCGCACGCCGATTTCGCCCGATTCAGCGCGGACAAGTTCCAATCCGACGTCGTGCGTGCGGATCACCGCGCGGTCTTCCGCTGCCGCATTGACGGCGATCTTGAACTTGCGCGGCAGGAATGCGAATTCGGGATGAAAGGTCGACCACTGGCGCAGGATTTCGCAGTACGGGCGCGGATCGGTCATTTCGTCGGGCGCAACGCCAGCGAACTTGTCGGTGGTGATGTTGCGGATGCAGTTGCCGGAGGTCTGGATGGCGTGCATTTCGACGGTTGCCAGTTCGCCGAGGATTTCCGGCGTTTCCTCGAACTTCGGCCAGTTGAGCTGCATGTTCTGGCGCGT
>CAZCJW010000327.1:0-2769 GCA_964499185.1 uncultured Propionivibrio sp.
CAGGTGAAGGCCGGAACCAAGCTGGCAACCTGGGATCCGCATACGCGGCCGATTATTGCCGAGTACTCCGGCCGGGTGAAGTTCGAGAACGTCGAAGAAGGGGTGACAGTTGCCAAGCAGATCGATGAAGTGACAGGTCTTTCGACCCTCGTCGTTATCGACCCGAAGCGTGGCGGAAAAGCTCAGACCAAGGGATTGCGGCCGCAGGTCAAGTTGTACGATGCCAGTGGTGATGAGGTGCGGATACACGGAAGCGATCACCCAGTCATGATCACCTTCCAGGTTGGTGCGATTATCAACGTGATCGACGGGCAGGAAATTTCCGTTGGTGACGTGCTTGCTCGTTTGCCCCAGGAGTCCGCCAAAACACGCGATATTACGGGCGGCTTGCCCCGGGTGGCTGAATTGTTCGAAGCGCGTACGCCGAAGGATGCCGGCATGCTTGCGGAATACACGGGTACTGCATCGTTCGGCAAGGATACCAAGGGTAAACAACGACTCGTCATCACCGACATGGAAGGGGTCTCGCACGAGTACCTAATCCCGAAAGACAAGCACGTTCTGGTGCATGACGGTCAAGTGGTGAATAAGGGTGAAATGATCGTTGATGGTGCGCCGGATCCCCACGATATTCTCCGCTTGCAAGGTGTTGAGGCGTTGGCGGTGTACATCACTGATGAAGTGCAGGATGTCTATCGTCTTCAAGGCGTAAAGATCAACGACAAGCATATTGAAGTCATCGTCAGGCAGATGCTGCGACGGGCGCTGGTCGTTGATCCGGGCGATACGAAGTTCATTCGGGGAGAGCAGGTGGAGCGGGCGCATATCCTGGACGAGAATGACCAGATGCTTGCTCAGGGCAAACTGCCCGCAACCTTCGAACCGGTTCTCCTTGGTATCACCAAAGCCTCGTTGTCGACCGACTCCTTCATCTCCGCGGCATCATTCCAGGAAACCACACGCGTGTTGACCGAGGCGGCGATCATGGGCAAGCGGGACGAACTGCGTGGTCTCAAAGAGAATGTTATTGTCGGGCGCTTGATTCCTGCGGGTACCGGCTTGGCGTATCACCGGATGAGAAAGGACAACTCGGCCGGCGTGGATCTCGGTGCGGATAACGGCCTCGTTGAAGACTCTTCCACAGTCGCAGGACAGGGTGAGGCCGTTGGTTGACTTGCCTTTGGTTTGATCATAGAATCGCCGGTCTTTGTCAGAGCGCACTAATCAGTGTGCGCGCTTGTTATAAAAAACTTTGCCGAGTCATGTCGTCTATGGCTTGGCTCGTCGCGGGCTTCGTTATTTTGTAAGCGGGCTTGCAGGATTTTAGGGAAAGAGATATGCCGACCATTAATCAGCTGGTCCGTAAGCCCCGCGAAGCGGTGCGCAGCAATAGCAAGGTCCCCGCATTGGAGGGGTGTCCGCAGAAGCGTGGTGTTTGCACCCGTGTTTATACCACTACGCCAAAGAAGCCGAACTCGGCTCTGCGTAAGGTGTGCAAGGTGCGCTTGACCAACGGCTTCGAGGTTATTTCGTACATTGGTGGCGAAGGGCATAACCTGCAGGAGCACTCGGTGGTCTTGATTCGCGGCGGTCGTGTTAAGGACTTGCCGGGTGTTCGCTACCATACCGTGCGTGGATCCCTTGATACCCAGGGGGTCAAGGATCGTAAGCAGAGTCGTTCGAAGTACGGGACCAAGCGTCCCAAGGCGGCGTAAAAACCGCTCTAGTAAGTGGCGGTTCCGATGGGCCGCCGAGTGGGGTGTTGTAGCCCCTCAACTGAATTCATAGTCTGAAAGGTTGTGCCGTCATGCCACGTCGTCGTGAAGTACCCAAGCGCGATATTCTCCCGGATCCAAAGTTCGGCAATATCGAAGTGTCCAAATTTATTAATACCATCATGATGAGCGGCAAGAAGTCTGTCGCCGAGCGGATCGTGTATGGCGCGTTTGACATTATCGCTGCCAAGGACGGCAAGGATCCGCTTGAGGTTTTCGGGTTGGCGATGGGGAACGTGAAGCCGTTGGTTGAGGTCAAGAGCCGGCGCGTTGGGGGGGCTAATTACCAGGTTCCGGTGGAGGTTCGGCCGAACCGTCGTATGGCGTTGGCAATGCGCTGGTTGCGCGAATCTGCCCGGAAGCGCTCCGAGAAGTCGATGGATCAGCGTTTGGCTGCCGAAATGCTTGAGGCGTCGGAGAACCGCGGTGGGGCCGTCAAGAAGCGCGACGAGGTGCATCGTATGGCAGATGCGAACAAGGCGTTCGCGCATTTCCGTTTCTAATGTTTCTTGCCGCCGGCAGCGTTGTGCTGCCGGTCTGCGTTCTTTATCAGTGAAGGCTTAAAAAGTGGCACGCAAAACTCCTATCGAGCGCTACCGCAATATCGGTATCAGCGCGCACATCGACGCCGGTAAGACAACGACGACCGAGCGCATTCTTTACTACACCGGGGTCAATCACAAGATCGGTGAGGTTCACGATGGCGCCGCCACCATGGACTGGATGGAGCAAGAGCAGGAGCGTGGTATTACGATCACGTCGGCCGCGACCACCTGCTTCTGGAAAGGCATGGAAATGCAGTTTCCGGAGCACCGCTTCAATATTATCGACACCCCCGGGCACGTCGATTTTACGATCGAAGTCGAGCGTTCGATGCGTGTGCTGGATGGCGCCTGCATGGTTTACTGCGCCGTTGGCGGCGTGCAGCCGCAGTCGGAAACGGTCTGGCGGCAGGCAAACAAGTACGGCGTTCCGCGTCTGGCCTTCGTTAACA
>CAZCJW010000328.1:0-2768 GCA_964499185.1 uncultured Propionivibrio sp.
TCGGGCAACTGGACACTGACCTGCTGCTTCTGCGGTGGATAGCACACTCCGACATCGGCGCACCCTTGCGAGGTAATCTGCAGAGTCAGCGGCAAGAGCCCCGAACTGTTGCGCTCCACCGGCACCCTGACCAGCGCCTCGCGATAATAGACCTCGACCTTGCCGAAAGTCTCGTCCATCTTCTCCTTCCCTCTCGGGAGGGAGGGGTTACCCAGCGTCACGTTTTCCACTTCGACCGCGAAACGGAACTTGTCGCGGTACAGGTAATAGCCCTTGGCAATTTCGAAGCGCACCTCGATCGTCCGTCCGTCGAGTGCGCGCGCCGAAGGCTTGAAGGCTTCCGATGGATGCAGAAGCTCGGCTGACCCCACCAGTGGGCTCGCCATCCACAGCAGGATAAAAGCGAGAAAACGGATCATGCGGACAACCAGTTGTCGGCCTCTGTCTCGGCAACGAGCCAGGCCAGGTACTCGGGCAAGCCGTTCACCACCGGCACGGCAACGATTTCAGGAATCTCGTAGGGATGTTGCTCGCGTATCGCGGCCTCCAGCGCCGGGTAGCGCGCTTCGGTGGTCTTGATCAGTAGCGGCACCTCGTCCGCCCACTCCACGGAACCTTCCCAGCGATACACCGAACGACAGGATGGCAGGATATTGACGCAGGCAGCCAGTTGCGTTTCCACCAGGCTCCGAGCCAGGGTTTCGGCGGATTCACGGTCAGGCAGATTGGTCAAGACAAGCAGGACATTCATCGGGAGTTCATTCCATTAGCAGTGTTTCGGCCCTTCAACCCGCGGTTTCGTTCATTTTCCGGCCGTGACCCGCCAATATTCGATCTCGCCACTCCGCTCCAGGCAGTCGACAAGGCGCAGTCCCGGCAAGGCCTGTCCAACGCCATCGTAAAACCGGACGGCAGTCGCCCGCGCCATCATGCCTGTCGGCAGGAGCAGATTCTGCTGACCATCTTCGTTTGCCGACAGCAAAAAGGCCGGATGGCGGGAACTCTTGCCGGAGACTCTCTCGCGTATTTCGGCCACACGCGGAACAACATCGCCCGGAAGCGGGTTGAGGGTAGCGCGCAACATCCCGTCCGCACGTTGCTCCAGGCTAGCGATCACCGCGAGCCGGCAACGTCCCTGCCACAGGATGGCGAGCAGACCGCGCAGCGACAGCCGCGACAATCCAGCCCCTGCCGGACGCAACAGTACCCACTCATTTCCATCATCGCGTCCCAACCGCCAGGTCTCGAGCTTTGCCTCCGGGGGAGCCTGCTGTTCGCGCACGACATGCCCGAACACGGCCAGTTGCTCCTTGGAAAGATGATTGTCCGCCGAGGACGCCGGATGCAGCGCATCCTCCAGCCCCTCGCCGCCGAGCAGATGGTAGATATTGACCAGCCCGGCACCAATGGACAGCGTCGGCATGCTGTCCAATGCATTCAGATCCGGTGCAGGATGCTGCAGATGGTGGCCCAGCGTCTCCAGCAGTGTCCGACAGGCTTCCACCGAAAGGCCGCTGCCCAGCTTGAGGCTTTCCGGAGACTCGCCGGCATCCAGGGACTCGATCCGCCGCCGTATCTTGCGCAGGACGCTGCCGAGAGACAGCCAGCGCGGAAGATAGGCCGGGTCCGGTGAAAGATGGATCGGCCGGTCCACCGACAGATCCAGAGGAATGGAAATCGATTTGGCACCCTGATCCGGTCCATCGGCAATCGAAACCTGTTCGCGCCAGCGCGCCAGCCAACGCACAGCAGCGGCAAGCTGCCCGCCCGTCAGCGAAAACGGCCGCGCCAGATGCAGCAGCAGCGCCATGGCATATTGTCCTGAGACCGTCGACTCGCTGGTCTCGCCGAGCAAACGGTCCTCGACCGGTTCGCCCGCCACGCCGAGCCCCTCGGCTGCAATCAACACGGCATGCAGGTTCCGCCAGAACCCCGGCTCCGGCTCGACCGCCGCGGCGTATCCATCCAGCTGTTCAACGCGCAGGCAGAACAGGACACGGTGCGCCACGCGCGCGGCATGCGCAGACAGCGCGGCATCGCCGTCCACGCAGGATTTCAGGCAGTGCTGGTAGGCAACGGCACAGAGCCGCCATAAACGGCGTACTGCATCGAGCGTGGATCGCTCCGCAGGCGCGAGCGGCAAGGGCTTGTTCTCGAAGCGGCGGCGACAATCGTTATCGACCGCGAAGATGGCCTTGCGCAGCACCTCCATGGTCTTGAAACGCTCGCGCGCGGCAACTTCGTAGTGATTGAACGCGTCGACCTGCTTCACGAGGCTGGCCAGCATGGCCGCGACATTCGCCTGCGGCTGGGCTGCAAGCCATTTCGCCGCACTCTCGGCATCGCGGAAGTCCGCCAGATTCGTCGCCCGAGTCGACGGCAGCGAGAAACCGGTCATCGACGCCTCCCCTGAGAGTTAAAACCGCCCAGAGCGGGCGGTTTTCGGTCACATCCATCAAGGGCCGGCCGGTCTCGCCGGCTGGTGCGGCCCTGATTCTCTCGGGATACTACCAGAGAATATTATTTCTTTGGATCTTCACACAGTTCCAGCAACACGCCGAAGGTGGACTTCGGGTGCAGGAAGGCAATATCCAACCCTTCGGCGCCCTTGCGCGGAGCCTTGTCGATCAGTTGCACGCCCTTGCCTTCGAGTTCGGTCAGGTTTTCCTGCAGGCCTTCGACGGCGATGGCCAGGTGCTGGATGCCTTCACCCTTCTTTTCGATGAACTTGCCGATGGGGCCGTCCGGCTCGGTCGATTCCAGCAGTT
>CAZCJW010000329.1:0-2765 GCA_964499185.1 uncultured Propionivibrio sp.
GAAGGTCGCCGAGAACAGCAGGTTCTGGCGCTTCTTCGGGAGCAGGGCAAGCACCTTGCGGATGTCGTGGATGAAGCCCATGTCGAGCATGCGGTCGGCCTCGTCGAGTACCAACACGTCGATGCCCGACAGGTCGACGGTGCGCTGCTGCGCGTGGTCGAGCAGGCGGCCGGGCGTGGCCACCAGGATGTCGACGCCTTTCTTGAGCGCGGCGATCTGCGGGTTGATGCCGACGCCGCCAAAGATCACCAGCGACTTGACAGGCAGGTGGGCGCCGTAGGTGCGGACGCTCTCCTCGACCTGCGCCGCGAGTTCGCGCGTTGGGGTCAGGATCAGCACGCGGATCTTGCGCGGGCCGGTGGTCTTGCTGTTCGCCAGGCGGTTGAGGATCGGCAGGGTGAAGCCGGCGGTCTTGCCGGTGCCCGTCTGGGCGCAGGCCATCAGGTCATGCCCGGCGAGAACGACGGGGATGGCCTGGGCCTGGATCGGGGTGGGGGTTTCGTAGCCTTGGTCGGCAATGGCGCGCAGGATCTCGGGGGCGAGACCCAGTTCGGTGAATTTCACGTGTGGGAACTCCAGGCATCCGCCCTGCGTGCGCGGACGACCGCGGATGCACGAACCAGTCTGGGAAGATGCTCAGGGATTGTGGGGTCAGGCCGGGCGAAGCTGCCGGGCCTGATCGGACGCACGCCAAGACTGATGAATGGCGCTGCGAGGAGGCGTCATCCTACCACGTTCACTGGTGTTACCGGTCGGGATGCTTCAGTTATCGGGAGCGGCAACGCTTCCATCAGCGCGAATCTCGTACACAGCGACCTGATTGCGCCCCTGGTGTTTCGCGTCGTAAAGCGCTTGATCGGCCCGCGCCAGCAGGGTGTCGATGTTCTCCTGGGACTTGCTCGCTGCCGTGACGCCGATCGACACGGTGATCTTGATCGGCAACCCCCGCTTCAACGGGATTTCCGTAGTCTCGACGGCACGCCGCAAGCGCTCCGCCACAGCGAATGCGCGCAGCACGCTGGTTTCCGGCAAGACCGCGGCGAATTCCTCGCCGCCGATCCGGCCCACGATATCCACTTCGCGAAGCATGTCGCGAAACACCTGGCCAAGGGATCGCAACACAAGATCGCCGGTCTGGTGTCCGTGCACGTCATTGATCGCCTTGAAATGATCGACATCGAGCATCAATACGGACAACTCGCGGCCATATCGCGTTGCTGTCGCCAGTTCGCGCTCCGCGAGCTCCATGAAAAATCGTCGGCTGAAAAGCTGTGTGAGCGGGTCTGTCTGCACGATGCGCTCCAGTTCCCGCTCGACATTCTTTTGCTGCGTGACATCCTGCAGTACCCCGAAGACGGCGTTCTGCGCCGGGTCATAGACGGCGATGGAGTGAATATCCCTGATTTGCCCGGTGCGAGGGGCCTGGATGCGGAACTCGACATCGTATGGCACCCCTTCCTCAAGCAGTCCTTTCATTGCGGCGTCGAGCACCGGCCGATATTCCGGCATTGCCACGCGCTTGATCTGTTCAAGCGCAAAACGCTCCCCTTTCATTTCGTAAATCATGGCGGCTCCGGGGGAGGCGACGATATCCTGTGAATCGAGATGAAGTTCCCAATTGCCTGTCTTCGAGATCAATTCAGCGCGCGCCAGGCGATCGAGGTTGAGTTGCATCAACGCCTCCACCTCGAGCCGGCGCTTGATGTCGTCTTCCACGTCGCGATGCAGGCGGCGGTTGACGATCATGATCAGGCTGAAAACCAGGGCGATGGCCAGCAACTGAATGACGAGATACATCAACAGGTCGAAATCGTTCGGATGGAAAAAATCCGCATTCGTCGGCACGACCGACAGGTAGTAAACGGCCCGCCCGGCGAAGAGTGCGGCATACGTCGTCATCACGACGGCAAAGAACCGGGTCCCGTGCTGCTTGCTGGCAGGCGCAAGAACGACAAGGCGCACAGCCTCCAGACTGAGCCATGCCAGCACCACGGAATAATTGATACAGCGCCAATAGAAGCTGGGTTCGACATACGTCAAGAACGCATGGAGTCCCAGAAAAACGGCTTGCCCCACGTACAGGCGCCGGGACGGGAGGGCGAAATCGAGATGCACGGCCAGGCCGGCGATGAGTTGCGTGAAACCCGTGGTGACAAGGCCTGCCGCTACGATGATCGACAAGAAGTCGGGAACCTGGCCGCGCAGCAGGAACAACAAGAACGACAGAAACTGGAGTGCCAACGCCCGGACCCAGAATGCGGTGACGGGGAATTTGTGCCGGTTGTCGTGCCAGGCAATGCTCATCACGCCGACGCAAAGGCCCAGATTGACGATGTTGATGGCCAGCAGCGTGCGAAGGTCCAGAATCTGGGATAACGGCATGGCAATGGATGGCGGCGAAAGGTGTGCGGAGTTTACCTTCACTCACGGCCTGCCAGAAATGAAAGCGTGAGGTATTGGCACTCCTTGCTTCAAACTCCATCGACCCCGCACAGCGCGAGGATCGCCCGCAGTCCCGGGCTGAGGTGTTTGTCGCGGTGGAGGACGACCTGGAATTGGCGTTCGAGATTGAGAAAGGGCGTCGATACCGGGGCGAGCCAGCCGGACTGGAAGGCGTCGCGCAGTTCGAGGGCCGAGAGGCAGCCGATGCCGAGGCCGTTGCGGACGCACTGGCGGATCGCTTCCGGTTGTTCGAGTTCGAAGGCGATGCGGCGCGGCAGGCTGGCGCTGGCCAGTGCCCGGTCGAAGACGTCGCGGGTGCCGGA
>CAZCJW010000330.1:0-2744 GCA_964499185.1 uncultured Propionivibrio sp.
CAATCTGGAAAGCAAACCGTTCTTCGCCATAATTTCTGATGACCTCCGTGATTTCCTTAATATCGGCCCGCGCCAAAAACGACGCCGCCGTCTCCCCCTGCGATGTGTCCATGCGCATATCGAGCGCCGCATCAAAGCGGAAACTGAAGCCCCGCCCTCCCTCATCGATCTGCGGCGAAGACACCCCGATATCCAGGAGCACGCCATCCACAGACACGAAACCTGCCTGCCGCACCGCATCCCTTAGTTCCGCAAAGGGGCGATGCTCGACGATCAGCCGGTGATCATTGATTTGCCGGGCCGAGGCGACGGCTTGCGGATCGCGGTCCAGCGCCAGCAAGCGCCCGTCCGGCCCCAACCGTTCGAGAATCGCACGGGCATGTCCGCCGCGTCCGAACGTGCCATCGACGTAGATACCGGAGGGTTTTACCGCAAGCGCCTCGACCGCCTCCCGCAACAATACGGTTCGATGCACCAGGGCGGCGCTCACAGCGCCAGATCCTCAAGACCGGGCGGAAGGGATTGGTCGCCCATGCCAAGGAAGACTTCCTGCTGCTGCTGCCAGCCAGCGTCGGACCAGATTTCGAAATGCGAACCCTGACCGACTAGCCAGACCTGCTTGTCAAACTGGGCGAACTGACGCAATTCCGGAGAAACGAGCAGGCGCCCGGCGGAATCCAGGGATTCCTCCCGTGCATTACCGACCAGCAGGCGCTTGATCGCTGCGGACTTCGGATCAAGACTGGACGCCGCCAACACCTTGTCGCGAATCGGCTCCCAGGCCGCCGCCGGATAAAGGAGAAGGCAGCGATGAGGATGCGACGTCAGCACGAGCTGACCGGCCGAAGCCTTCAGGAGCGCCTCGCGGTGACGCGCCGGAATGGCAAGTCGCCCCTTGACATCGAGACTCAGCGCTGTCGCTCCCTGAAACATCAAATTTCAACTCCCTGCCGATCGACGGGAAACCCCCGTCTCCCCCACTTTTTACCACTGGACCCCACTTTAAGGCATAGATCAGCGCAAAGCAAGAAGTTTTTTGTCAATTTTTCCAATGAGTACAAGGACTTACAACGTATTTTCCAGAAAAAACACAAACAAAATATCTTTTAAAAACAATAGGGAAAAATATCTAGTTAAAGTTGTTTGTCACGAGAGTATGCAATAAGGCAGAGATACAACTTCTTCGCCCGGCAACGCCATCTCCAAGAGAAAACAACAACAACGAAACCCCATAAAAAAAGCGGCAGCCCCGAGCCGGGACTGCCGCCACTTCCTGATCGCCGTTCAATGATCCGACTTCGCCTGCCCTCCGTCAGCAGGAATCGCCAACACCTACCGGCAAAGCCGGATTCTTCTCATCAATCCGGCTTGATACCCGTGCGCTCTATAACCGCCGACCACGTCGCCGTCTCGCTCTTAAGTAGGGCAGCGAACTGCTCCACCGAGCCGCCTGCCGTTTCCGCACCAGCCACGAGCAATTTCTGCTTCACGTCCGGCATGGCGAGAATTTGGTCGATCGCCTTGTTGAGGCGGAGCACCACTTCCTTCGGCGTACTCGCCGGCGCCATGAAGCCATTCCACGTCGTTGCGTCAAATCCGGGGAACCCCTGTTCGGCAATCGTCGGCAGATCGGGAACGGCTGCCGAGCGCTTGGCGTTGGACACTGCCAGGAGCTTGACCCGGCCATCCTTCACCAGTGCCTGCACGTTGGACAGGGCGGCAAACAGCACCTGCACGTCGCCACGCCCGAGGGCCAGCGAAGCGGCCGGACCACCATTGAATGGAATATGCAGAAGAAACGTATCGCTCTTCATCTTGAGCATTTCCATGGCCAAGTGCGACAGCGAGCCGTTGCCGACCGAGGCGTAATCAATTTTGCCCGGCCGGGTCTTGGCTAGGGCGATGAGTTCCTTGACCGAATTGACCTTGAGGTCGGAGCGCACGGCCAGCACGTTGGGCTGGGTCACCGCCAGGATGATCGGGGTGAGGTCGCGTTGCGGACTGTAGGGCAGCTTCGGAAACATTGCCGGCGCAACGGTCACCGGACCGTTGTAGGCCAGCAGGAAGGTGTGCCCATCACGCGCCTTGACCACGGCATCGGCACCGATCGTTCCACCGGCCCCGCCCTTGTTGTCGACGATGACCGTTTGACCAAGCATGCCACCCAGTTTTTCGGCCACCACTCGGGCCACAATATCGACGGAACTGCCTGCTGGCGTGGGCACGACCAGACGAACGGCCTGAGTCGGCCACGTATCGGCATGAACACTCATTGCCGACAGTGCCAACAGCGACGAAACAAAAGCCAAGCGGATACCTCTCAACATCATGCGCCCCCTAAGAATGAGAATGGAATATCAGGAAACAGAATCCGTTGGGCAGTCTACCACCGAGCCTCCCGCGCATCGCAACGAAAAAGACAAGGGGGGAAGCCGGCCGATAAGCCGGGTTCTGTCGCGGACAACCATTCCTCTAGGCGCACTGTTGCCAGTACGCTCAAGCAGCCTACCCGGAAGCAACGCGAGCCACGCCATGCGCTTCCCTATTTGGCCTTGCTTCAGATGGGGTTTGCCGTGCCGTCCGTGTTACCACGTCCGCGGTGAGCTCTTACCTCGCCGTTTCACCCTTACCGTCCCGGGTTGCCCCGGTCTTAGGCGGTCTACTCTCTGTTGCACTTTCCGTCACCTCACGGTGCCCGGTCGTTAACCGGCATCTTGCTCTGTGAAGCCCGGACTTTCCTCTCG
>CAZCJW010000331.1:0-2739 GCA_964499185.1 uncultured Propionivibrio sp.
GCTGCGGGTCGAACACGGTGATGTCGGCGGGGTGATCCGGAGCGATCGTCCCGCGCTTCTCCAGCCCGAACTGTGCGGCCGGCAGGCCGGTCATCTTGAACACGGCGCTTTCCAGTTGCAGCAAACCGATGTCGCGGCAGTAGTAGCCGAGCACGCGCGGGAAAGTGCCCCACAGGCGGGGGTGCGGGCGGACGTCGTGCGGGAGGCCGTCGGAGCCGATCATCGTGCGCGGGTGGGCCAGCACGCGCTGAACGTCCTCCTCTGTCATCTGGAAGTAGCAGGCGCCGCCTGGCAGCAGGCGGCGGCAGGCTTCCCGTTGGTCGACGCCCCACAGCGCGGCGATGTCCGAGAGCAATTTGCCGGCCATCTCCGGGTGCGGTTCCGAGCCGGTGATGATAATGTCGATGACGCCGTCGACCAGATCCTCGCGCAGAACTGTCGATCCGGCGGTGTAGGGATATACGTCGAGGCCGATCGGCTGGCGCGTGGCCAGGCGGTCCATCAGTGCCAGGGTTTCGCGCGTGCGTCCCCAGTTGGCCGGGCCGGCGCATTTGTGGTGCGAAAGCACGAGCGGCAGTTTGTTGTGGCGCGCGGTGCGTGCCGCTTCCTCCATGGCGTCGAGAATGCCGTCGAGTTCGGTGCGGATATGCGTGACGTATACGCCACCCCCTTGTGCGACGGCGGCAGCGACCTCGGCCAATTCGCGCTCGTCGGCGGCATAGGCGTTTTCGTAGAAGACCCCCGACGACAGTCCGAGGGCGCCGTCATCCATGGCCCGGCGCAGGTGCTGTGCCATGGCAGCGCGTTCGTCCGCCTTAGCCGGTCGATCGAGTTGCGCCATGGTCGCGGCGCGCAGGCTGGTGTGGCCGATCAGCGCGGCGACGTTGATCGCCGGCCGGGTGGCATTGACGGCGTCGGCATACGCCGCCAGGCGCTCGAAGCGGAAGCGCTGTGTGCCGAGCAGGCCGAGCGGTTCGATCGGTTTTTCGGTGACCAGTGGCGCCAGCGAGATGCCGCAGTTGCCGACGATAACTGTGGTTACGCCTTGCGAGATCTTCGGCAACATGCCCGGTGCATCGAGGACGATGGCGTCGTCGTGGGTGTGCACGTCGATGAAGCCGGGGGCAATAGCGAGTCCAGTACAGTCGATTACTTGCTCGGCAGCGGGTTGGGAAATGGTACCGATCTGCGCGATGGAATCGCCGTCGAGCAGTACGTCGGCGCGATAGCCGGCCTTGCCGGTGCCGTCGATGAGCAGGCCGTTTTTCAGCAAGGTTGTTTCAGACATTTTTCCATCCTTCGGTGGGTCATCCAGGCTTTCGGATCTCTGCTGGATTCCGGCTTTCGCCGGAATGACGGAGAAAACATGTGCTCCCTGTCGACGGTCACTCCTGTTCCCGCTCCGCCCGTGACCACGACATGGTCATGGCGACATGAGATTCGCTGTCGATGCCATGTTCGGCCAGCACGCTGCGGAACTGGCGCAGGCGTTCCGCCGCCTTGGGACCGAGGCGCTGGCCGACGAGCACGGTGAGGATTTCGACGGCTAGCAGGTGGGCGATGTAGGCTTCGGTGCCGACGCGCATCACTGCGTCCTCCGGTACCGAGGTGCCGAGCACGATGTCGGCGTCTTTGGCCAGTGGCGTGTCCGGCTGCGTCAGGGCGATCACCGTGGCGCCCTGCGAGCGCGCGAAATGCGTCGCTTCGAGCAGGGTCGGCATGCGGCCGACGTGCGAAATGGCGACGGCCACGCCGCGCGGGCCGAGGGTGCAGGCCGAGATCAGTTGCTGGTGCGCGTCGAAGTAGGCGTTGGAATGGATGCCGAGGCGGAACAGCCGTGCCTGCAGGTCGTTGGCGATGAAGGTCGAGGTGGCGCCGGAGGAATAGCAATCCACGCGCTCGGCTTCGGCGATCGCGGCAGCGGCCCGCTCCAGCGCGGCGATGTTGAATTCGCGTTCGAGGGCGGCCATCGAGGCCGTGGCCGAGCGCACGATCTTGCTGGCGATTTCGCCCGGGGTGTCGTCCGGCTGCACGCTGCGGTGCAAATACGAGCCGCCGAGCGCGATGTCCTGGGCCAGCGCGACCATGAACTCGCGCACGTTGTCGAACCCGAACGAGCGGCAGGTGCGCACGATGGTGGGCATCGACACACCGGCCTGCTGGGCGAGTTGCTCGACCGTGGCGCCGACAGCGCTTTGAGGGTCGCGGACGATGATGTCGACGACGCGTTGCTGGGCGTCCGGAAGGTCGGCGTACTGTTCCTTCAGCCGCTGCAGCAGGCGGGGCGGGAGTGTGTTCATGGCGTTCAGAAGCGCGTGGTGACGGCGTCGATGACGTTGTAGCGGTCGTCGACCACCGGTAGCCAGCGCCATTTGTCGAAGGTGGTGCACGGGTGCGAGATGCCAAGGCCGATCAGGTCGCCGACCGTCGGGCCAGGGTCTGATTCCGGGAAGCGCAGGTAGGCGTGCTGGTCGTTCAGTGCGGCCAGCTTCCAGTTTTCCGGAATAGTTTGCGGCGCGGTCTGGCCGGGACGGTGGTGGAACAGCGCCATGGGCAGCTCAAGGTCGTAGGAGATGTCGCGTTTGCCGCAGGTCAGGATGGCCAGACCGGGTTCGGGGCGCGATTGTACCATCGCCCATACCTCGATCGCCGGCAGCAGGCTGGCGGTCAAATGCTGCCGTTCCTCGACCTTGTGCAGCAGGTTCATGTACGAGCCGTGGTCGTGCGTGACGTAGCAGC
>CAZCJW010000332.1:0-2728 GCA_964499185.1 uncultured Propionivibrio sp.
CGTTCGAGAAGATGCCGCGCTTCACGCCCCACTGCACGGCCTTGCCGAACACCGCGCCGTACGCTGCATTCATGTTGAAGGCGCTGCTGAAAATCAGTTCGAAGACGCCGACGATACGGTCGTAATGCACCAGCAGGATTACCACCGCCATCAGGATGTAGGCAATGGCCATGAACGGGACGATGCGTTCCGCCGCCTTGGCAATCCGGCGCCCGCCGCCGAAGATCACGTACGCCACCAATACTGTATACAGCAGGCCGGACATCCACGACTCCATGCCCAGCGACAGCTTGGCCGCCTGGGCAAAGGCGTTGGTCTGGATGCCGGGCAAGGCCAGGCCGCAACCGAAGATGGTCAGGACCGCGAAGGCAATGCCGAGGGGACGGCTTTTCAGCCCCTTCTCGATGTAATACGCCGGTCCACCGCGGTATTCGCCGTGGACTTCTTCCTTCCAGACCTGTGACAGGGCCGACTCGATGTAGGCCGATCCGGCCCCGAGGAACGCGATGGCCCACATCCAGAACACGGCGCCGGGGCCGCCGAAAAAAATCGCGGAAGCCACGCCGGTGATGTTCCCCGTACCCACTCGACCGCCAAGCGCCATCGCAAAGCCCTGAAACGACGACACCCCGCTGGAAGACGCCTTGCCGCCAAACAACTGGGCGACCATGTCCTTGATCAGGCGAAGCTGCGGGAAGCGCATGAGCACGGAGAAAAAGATTCCGGCGCCCAGGCAGCCGTAAATCATGATCTGGCTCCAGAAGAAATCATCGACTGCAACCGACAGGTTAAGCGGATTCATTGTTGTTTACCCCCCCACGAGTATGTGTGTTCTGCGACGGAAACCTCACTTGGCCTGGCGTTTCTGATGGTTTTGCTTTACGGTGCGCCAGACAGCCGAAAAGTATAGCCGCACAGCCCCGACCGATGGCAAGCAAATTATAAGTATTCCGAATGAATCATAAGAAACACTAATACAACAGCCGCATCAGACTTTCCCCACCGATTCCGGTCATGACCCCTTTCACCCCCGACCTGCTCGAATGTCTCGCCGCCATCGTCGAGGAAGGCGGGTTCGAACGCGCAGCCAAACGACTCTCGATTACCCAATCGGCCGTTTCCCAGCGACTGCATTCCCTGGAAACCCAGGCCGGAACGGTGCTCATCGTGCGCGGCCGGCCGTTGCGCCCGACGCCGGCAGGCCGTATCCTGCTACGCCATGCCATGCAGATGCGCCTGCTGCACACCGATCTCGAAGTTGACCTGCGCAAGCTGAGCCCGGGCGCTGCGGGTAGCGCGCGCAATCAGGAACGCATCTCGATCGCGGTCAACGCCGACAGCATCGCCACCTGGGCGCTACCCACCTTCGACGTGCTGGTGAATGAAGGACTGCCCCTGGAGATCATTGCCGACGACCAGGACTTCACCCAGGACTGGCTGCGCGAAGGGCAGGTTCTCGGCTGCGTAACCACCCTCGCCCAAGCCTTGCGCGGGTGCAAGGTCGTTCCGCTGGGAGCGATGGATTATGTCGCGGTCGCCACTCCGCACACGTTGCAAAAACATTGCTCCGCCGGCGTGTCTCCACAACGCGTGCGGCAGATGCCTTTTATTGCTTTCAACCGCAAGGACGATTTGCAGGCAGAATTCGTCCGCCGCACATTCCACCTGAAGCAGGTCAATCTCCGGCAGTGCTTCGTTCCCAGTTCCGAGGGCCAAGTCCGGGCAGTTCTGGCCGGCTGGGGGGCCAGTGTGGTGCCCGAATTGCTGGTCCGCCCACTGCTGGAAACGGGCCAGTTGATCAACCTGGCGCCAACAGCCGCGCTGCCGGTCAACTTGTACTGGCACTGCTGGAACCTCGACTCGCCTCTGCTTGACGCACTGACGCGGGCAATTACCGCCGCTGCCGGAAACGCGCTCACAGCCCCGGCCAACAGCAGCCCGAAAACGGATTGACCCCGACCGGGCACGCGGAGATACTTGGTTCGTTGCCACGTCATTCCCATAGGAACAAAATCGCTCTGCTCCTGTCTGCCTTCCTACAACTTCAAACAAGAGCCCATCATGCCGAGACCATCACTCAAATATCTGCAACTCCTGTCCGAGAAATACCCGACGATCCAGTCGGCATCGACGGCGATCATCAACTTCTCTGCGCAGTTGCAGTTGCCCAAAGGAACCGAACACTTCCTGTCCGACGTCCACGGTGAACATGAAGCCTTCAACCATGTCATCCGGAATGGTGCCGGAGCCATCTGGCGCCAGATCGAGGAAATGTTCGGCAACACGTTGTCCAAGTCGGAACGGCGCAACCTGGCCACGCTGGTCTATTACCCGGAGCTCAAGATTCCGCTGATGCTGCAGACGGTCGAAGACAAGGAAGAATGGTTTCGCCTGAAGATCGTTCGCCTGGTCAAATTTTGCCGCAGCCTGACGGCGAAGTACCGGCGCTCGACGGTACGCAGTTTCCTCCCGAGCCATCTGGCGGACACGATCGAGGAATTGCTCTATGACCAGGACGGTTCGGAGTTCAAGGCGGTTTACTACAAGAACCAGATCGACACCATCGTATCGACCGGAAGCGCCCCTGTCTTCATTACCACCATCGCTGCACTGATCCGGCGGCTGGCCGTCGAGCGGCTACACGTCATTGGCGACATCTACGACCGGGGTCCGGGCGCGCACATCATCATGGACCTGCTGATGGACTACCACGACGTGGACATCCAGT
>CAZCJW010000333.1:0-2723 GCA_964499185.1 uncultured Propionivibrio sp.
GGCCTTTTGCCCTACACCGTCGCACAGGAAGTTCGCGTCGACGGCGGGCTGATGCTGACGCGGTTTTGAGTGGCAAGGAGGAATTGGTGCAAAGAGAATCGATGGAGTACGACGTGGTCGTCGTCGGCGGCGGTCCGGCCGGGCTTGCTGCGGCGATCCGCCTGAAGCAGCTTGCCGCTGAAAGCGGCCGCGAGACCAGCGTCTGCGTGATCGAAAAAAGCGCTGAGATCGGCGGCCACATCCTCTCTGGTGCGGTCTTCGACCCGCGTGCGCTGGACGAACTCATCCCCGACTGGCGCGCGCTTGGCGCGCCGCTGAAGGCGCCGGTCAGCGAGGATCGCTTCCTGTTGCTCGGCGAAAAAAGCAGTTTTCGCGTTCCCGCCTGGGCGTTGCCGGCTTGCTTTCACAACCAGGGCAATTACGTCATCAGCCTCGGCGACCTTTGCCGCTGGCTCGGCGCGCAGGCCGAGGCCCTCGGCGTCGAAATCTACCCGGGCTTTACAGGCAGCGAGATTCTCTACGACGACACGGGTACGGTCGTCGGCGTCGCCACCGGCGAGATGGGCGTGCTCAAGGACGGCAGCCACGGCCCGGCCTACCAGCCGGGAATGGAGTTGCGCGCGCGCTATACGCTCTTTGCCGAAGGCTGCCGCGGCCAGCTCGGCCGCGAACTCGAAGCGCAATTCAACTTGCGCGCGGGGGGCGACCCGCAGGTCTATGGTCTTGGCATCAAGGAGCTGTGGGAAATAAAACCCGATTGTCATCAAGTGGGCCTCGTCGTTCACACCGGCGGCTGGCCGCTCGACGCCGATACCTACGGCGGCGGCTTCATCTACCATCTCGAAGACAATCTGGCCGCGGTCGGCTTCGTCACCGGACTCGGCTATCGCAACCCGTGGCTTTCGCCTTTCGAGGAGTTCCAGCGCTTCAAGACGCATCCCGACCTGCGCGTCTTCCTCGAAGGTGGCAAACGCGTCGCGTATGGCGCGCGCGCGCTCGCTGCTGGCGGCTTGCAGTCGCTGCCCAAACTCGTATTCCCGGGCGGTGCGCTGGTCGGCGATAACGCCGGTTTTCTCAACGCCGCGCGGATCAAGGGCGCGCACTGCGCGATCAAGTCGGGAATGCTCGCCGCCGAAGCGTGCAGCAAGGCGCTCGCCGCGTCGCGGCAGGGCGACGAACTGACCGCTTACAGCGAGGCGTTTGCCGCGAGCTGGCTGCACCAAGAACTGCATCGCGCGCGCAACTTCAAGCCGTGGATGGCGAAGGGAATGCGCTTTGGCGGCCTGATGTTCGGCATCGACCAGTTGTTGCTGCAGGGCAAGGCACCGTGGACCTTGCGCCACCACACCGCCGACCATGCGGCGCTGAAGAAGGCCGCCGACTGCCGACCGATTGCTTATCCGAAGCCCGATGGCGTGCTGACTTTCGACCGCCTCTCGTCTGTCTACCTCTCGAACACCCAGCACGCCGAGGACCAGCCGTGCCACCTGACGCTCAAGGACGAGCGCGTGCCGATCACGGTCAACCTCGCGCTGTACGATGCGCCCGAGCAGCGCTATTGTCCGGCGGCGGTATACGAAATCGTTGCCGATGCCGGCGTGCCGCGCCTGCAGATCAACGCGCAAAACTGCGTGCATTGCAAGAGCTGCGACATCAAGGATCCGACGCAAAACATCGTCTGGGTCGCGCCGCAAGGCGGCGACGGGCCGAATTACCCAAACATGTAGGTGTTCGGGCTGATGCGGAAAGCGCCGTGTTCGCCCGTTTGGTGTATTCTTCGAATCGCTCAAAACCCGAGTTACCGGGCCGCCAGGCTTCGCGCTTGGCGAAAGCTGAAGCGACTTCTCGGAAGCGACCATGCCGCACACAAAACGCGTAACCCTGCGCGACGTTGCCCGCCACGCGCAGGTCTCGACCGGGACCGTTTCGATGGTCCTCAACGACAACCCGCTCGTCGCCGCGACGACGCGCGCACGCGTGCGCGAGAAAATCGCCGAGCTCGGGTATGTCTATGACCGCAGCGGCGCGCAGCTGCGGAACAAGCGTACCGGCGTAATCGGCGTGCCGATCTGTGACCTCTCGAACCCGTACTTCGCCGAAATCACCGTCGGCATCGAGGAAGCGCTCGCCGACATGGGGCTGGCACTGATCCTTGGCCACTGCGGCGAGTCGCTGGCGCGCCAGGCGCGCTTCTTGACAACCGCGCGCGAGCACAACGTCGAGGGCCTGATCCTGATGCCGGCGGTTGGGACAACGCGCAAGATGGTCGAGGAGATCGCCGGCTGGAATATTCCCCTCGTTATGGTTTCTCGTTACGTCGCCGGATTCGCGACCGACTACGCGGGCAGCGACAACGTCGCCGCCGCGGCGATGGCGACTGACCACCTGATCGGCCTCGGCCACCAAAGGATCGCCTTCGTCGGCGCCAATACGCGCACCTCGACCGGCCGCGACCGCACGCGCGGCTACCGCAAGGCTCTGAAAGCCGCCGGCCTCGGCGTCGACGAAACGCTTGTCCTCGCCAGTGAACCGACGCGCCAAGCGGGCTTTGCCGCGGCGCGCGAACTGATGGGCAAGAAGCGTCCACCGAGCGCGATCGTGTGCTTCAACGACCCGCTTGCTTTCGGCGTCATGCTCGGGCTGCGCAGCGTCGGTATCGAGCCCGGCAAGCGCTGCTCGGTTGTTGCCATGGACGACGTCGCCGAAGCGGCGCTCTGGCAGCC
>CAZCJW010000334.1:0-2712 GCA_964499185.1 uncultured Propionivibrio sp.
CGCACCTGACGCGCTCGTTCCGCCGTTCGTTCGGCTATACGCCGGGCGACTTGCTGGCGGCGATGGCCGTCAGGTCAACGGACCAACGAGAATAGCCAGGCGTCCAACGCCGTGCCTGCACCCGCAGCAGGCCTTGTAGTCTCGCCTTGTAGTCCCTGATCTTCTCTGCCATGGTTGCCGACCACAGTCGGGCTTGACCGCATTAAGAACGCCATTCAAAGCGTCAGTTGCGTACCCAGTTCGACCACCCGGTTACTCGGAATCCGGAAAAAGCTGGTGGCGCTGCCGGCATTGCGGAACATGGCGATGAAGAGTTTTTCGCGCCACTGGATCATTTTCGACGCCGCCATCTTCGAGATCAGGGTCGCGCGGCCGAGGAAGAACGAGGTTTCCATCATCTCGATGGCGATCCCGTGCCGGGCGCAACAGGCCAGCGCCCGTGGAATATCCGGTTCGTCCATGAACCCGTATTGCACGACCACGCTATAAAACCCCGCCTCCAGTCTTTGTACCTCGACGCGGCTATCCTCCGAAACATATGGCGAATCGATCACCTGGACCGAAACAATCAGGACCCGCTCATGCAGCACCTTGTTGTGCATCAGATTATGCAGCATCGCGTTCGGTACGCGGTCCACCCGGGAGGTCATGAATACGGCTGTTCCGGGGACGCGTGCCGGCATGGAGACTTCCAGCGCACCGATGAACGCATCGAGCGTGATGGACTCGGTGTTCACGCGTTCTGACAGGAGCATTTTCCCGCGCTTCCAGGTACTCATCAGCAGGAAGACTACGGCGCCGACGGCCAGCGGAAACCAACCGCCATCGGGAATCTTCAGAACATTGGCAAAGAGGAAGGTGGCCTCGACCGCCAGGAAGCAAACGAAGAGCGCGATAGCGCGCGACCAGCCCCATCCCCAGCCCCGGGCTGCCACCACCGTGGCAAGAATCGACGTGATCACCATGTCGCCGGTCACGGCAATGCCGTAGGCCGCCGCCAGGTTGTTGGTCGACTTGAAACCGAGGACGAGCACCACCACGGCGCAGAACAGGCCCCAGTTGACGCCCGGGAGATAAATCTGGCCCTGCTCCTTTTCCGAGGTGTATTTCACTTCAACGCGGGGAACGAACCCCATCTGCATGGCCTGCCGGGTAACCGAGAAGGCTCCGGAGATCACGGCTTGCGAGGCAATGACGGTGGCGGCCGTCGATAAGGCCACCAGCGGATACAGCGCCCAGTCCGGTGCCAGGTGGTAGAAGGGATTTCCGACAGCCAGAGGATCGGCCAGGAGCAACGCCCCCTGTCCAAAATAGTTGAGCACTAGGGCGGGAAGGACGAATCCGAACCAAGCCTGCCGGATCGGCCTGCTGCCGAAGTGCCCCATGTCCGCGTAGAGCGCCTCGGCTCCGGTAACAGCCAGAACGACCGATCCCATAGCGACAACGGCAATCGAGCGGTTGTCGACCAAGAACCCGAGCGCATAGGCCGGATTGAGCGCCTTCAGCACGCCCGGCTGTATCATCAGATTACCGAAACCGAGAATGGCCAGTGAAGAAAACCACAGGATCATGACGGGGCCGAAAAAAGCGCCGACCGAAGCTGTTCCCCGACGCTGGAAAGCGAAAAGTCCGAAGAGCACCAGCAAGGTCAGGGGGATGATGAAGGGGCGGAGCACCGGAGTGGCGACATCGAGCCCTTCGAGCGCCGAGAGGACCGAAATCGCCGGAGTGACCATGCCGTCACCGTAGAACATCCCGGCGCCGAGCAGCCCAGCCAGCATGATGAAGCGTTCCTGCCGGGGGTTGCCCTTGGCGTCGCGGAGCGCTAGGGCGATGAGCGCCATGATGCCGCCCTCGCCCTTGTTGTCGGCGCGCATGATGAACACCACATACTTGATCGATACGACGATGATCAGTGACCACACGATCAGCGAGAGGATGCCTAGGATGTTCGCGGGAGTCAGCGGGATGGGATGGTTGCCGGCAAATACTTCCTTCATCACGTACAGCGGGCTGGTCCCGATGTCTCCGTAAACCACCCCCAGCGCAGCCAGCGCCAGCGCAGCCTGGAGCGACCTGCCCCGATTCGCTCCTTCGAGCGTCAATGTCATCTCTTTCAAATCTTTTCTCCATCAGTTCGGCACTCGAACCCCGCTTCAGTCTTAGGGCTGAAGGATTCCTGGAGCGCGAGCCAGCCCCCTGCCCGCCGGGCGTGGCCGACGGGCAGCGGCGAGTAGTTCAGTGGTTACAGCGAATAGCCGTATTCGGTGATCCAGCCCAGGGAGCCGACGCTGGCGCCCGTCGGCAGGTATTCGAGGCCGATGTAGCGGTTGTAGCCGGCGGCGACAAAGTCGGCCAGCAACCAGCGGTAGTTGATTTCCCCGGTTCCCGGCTGATTCCGGCCAGGATTGTCGGAAATCTGGATGTGGCTGATGCGGGGCAGATGCGCACGCAGGATACCCGACATTTCACCCTCCATGCGCAGCGCGTGATAGACGTCGTATTGCAGGAACGCGTTTTCATGACCGACTTCATCAAGAACTTCGAGGACCTAACCCGTGGTGGTCAGCGTAAATCCCGGCATGCCCCGTGCGTTGTGGTGTGCGGCTGATCGTCGAACACCTCAACGCACGGGGCATGCCGCGGCAAATCCTGGCCACCCCAGCATAGCCTGCCGCAGTTCCTGATATACAACGTATTGCAGGTACTCGC
>CAZCJW010000335.1:0-2705 GCA_964499185.1 uncultured Propionivibrio sp.
ATGGCCTTCGAGGGACAACCTCTCGCGCCCGGTTATCCCGCGATACAAGCGCTTTAGCGTGGTGGCCAGCATCAGGGCACAGCCGGTCGGGATGCAGGCGGTAACCCAGCTATAGCTGATACCGACATCCCCCAGCACGCGTTCGGTGTTCATCAGGGTGAGCTGTGTTCCGTACCAGGTCAGCATGGCAAGGAAGGCGGCGATGGCGATCATCCAGAGAATGGCCAGGTGCCTTCTCGCTGCCTGTGAGAAATGACGGACCACGATGTCGATCTCAATATGAGCATTCTTCTTGAGCGCCAGGTCAGCGCCCAGAACGCAAGCCCAGGCAAAACAGAGCTGTGCCAGGTCAACTGCCCAGATGACCGGCGAGCCGATCGTCCGGGTGATGGCGCCAATCAGGACGAAAATGGACGTGCACGCGAAAAACGCCATGGCCAGGCGCTCTTCCAGTATTACAAGTTTGCCTACCATGGCGTGCCTCCGATTACCGTCCCAGAATGACGTTTACCTGTTTGCGCAGGTCGCCATAACCGAGCTTGTCGTATACGACGCTAGTGGATGCCACGAAAGGTTTCGTATCCACCTCGGAAATCTTGACTCCCTTGTCGGTCATCATTTTTTCGAAGTTCGCTAACGACTCGATAGTGGCCTTCGACCCGGTGTCACCCGCCTTCAATGCTTCTTCGCGGATGATCGCCTGCAAGTCTGCCGGCAACTTGTCGAACCAGATCTTGGAGCCGACCAGTCCGGTAATGAGCTGGATGTGCCCGGTCTTGGTGATGTGCTTGATCACTTCGAACAGGCGGGAGCCGTAGGTGGCGGGGTGTTGCGCCTCGGCGGCATCAATCGCCTTCATCTGCAACGCTGAATACACTTCTGCCCAGGGCATGGGCGTGGGGGTGGCGCCGAGGCCGCGAACCGTTTCCAGCCACACCGGAGCGCCGGGGGTGCGCATGCGAACGCCTGAAAGGTCCGCTGGTTTGGCGACCGGCTTTTCGGTCAGCACATGGCGCGCTCCCTGGTACCAGTTGAACGAGAAGACCTGGTGTCCGGAAGCGTTCCGCAGCTTTTGCACCCAGCCTTCAAAAAGAGGCGACGTGACGACTTTGCGCATCTCGTCGAAATTGTTGGCGAGGTAGGGGGCGCCCAGAATTCCGAATTCCTTGACGAACGGCGCGAGTCGGCCGCCATCGACGACCACGGCGACACCGGCACCGGAACGCGCCTGTTCGAGAACGTCCTCATCGGGACCGAGTTGTGAACTCGGGAAGAGCTTGACTTCAATCTGTCCGCCGGAGCGTTTTTCAACTTCGGCCTTGAATTGATTGAGGCCCTTGAACAACGGATCGTCCGCGGTCAGCGCTGAATTGACGTTCAACGTATAAGTGGCGCTTTGGGCGGCAGTGCAGAACATGAGACCGGCAACTACCGAAGACAGCAACAACATACTTTTCTTCATGGTGTACTCCTCGTATCCAGTGTGATTGATGATGCGCTTTGTAGGACGGTGTATCGATTGCGCTTGTATGGTAGAAGCTTTTTGTAGGACTTGCAAGGCGTTCGATTGGTGTTTTGTGCCCACGTATTTTGCAGAGCTTTCGGGGTTGTGTCACTGTGAGGCTGGAAAAAATGGAAAATACGTTTATACTTGTATGGTAGTTAGTTGCGTAATGAAATGCGTGGTGATGTTTTTGTTCAACGTGTGAGGCGCGCGGAAGACCCTAAGGAGAGATGGATATGAAGATTGTTGGCGCTGATGTAATCGTGTGTTGTCCCGGGCGGAATTTCGTGACGCTGAAAATCACCACGGATGAAGGTCTGACGGGTCTGGGTGATGCGACACTGAACGGCCGCGAGTTGTCTGTCGCGTCCTATCTCAAGGACCACGTCTGTCCATTACTGATCGGTCGTGATCCGCAAAGAATCGAAGACATCTGGCAGTACCTCTACAAAGGTGCCTACTGGCGGCGCGGTCCGGTGACCATGTCGGCCATCGGGGCGGTGGATATGGCCCTGTGGGACATCAAGGGCAAGCTGGCCAACATGCCGGTGTACCAGTTGCTGGGCGGTGCATCGCGCGAACACGTGATGGTCTATAGCCATGCCACCGGACGCGACATTCCGGAAACCCTCGATGCCTTCGCCAAGTACCGGGACAAAGGCTTCAAGGCCATCCGCGCGCAATGCGGCATCCCGGGCATGAAGTCTGTCTATGGCGTTTCCAAGGGCGGTGCCTACGAACCGGCCACCAAAGGCTGGCCGGAAGAGCAATCCTGGTCGACCGAGAAATATCTCGATTACGTTCCGAAGCTGTTCGACGCCGTGCGCGAAAAATTCGGCTTCGATATCCACCTGCTGCATGATGTGCACCACCGTCTGACCCCGATCGAGGCCGGGCGTCTCGGGAAATCGATCGAAGACTACCGGCTGTTCTGGATGGAAGATCCCACACCCGCCGAGAATCAGGACGCTTTCCGTCTGATTCGCCAGCACACGGTGACCCCCATCGCGGTTGGTGAAGTGTTCAACACCATCTGGGACTGCAAGCAACTGATCGAAGAGCAGTTGATCGACTACATCCGCATGACCATTACCCATTCGGGTGGGATCACCCACTTGCGCCGCATTGCCGATTTTGCCGCCTTGTACCAAGTGCGTACCGGCAGCCACGGCCCGTCGGACCTGTCGCCCGTGTGCATGGG
>CAZCJW010000336.1:0-2687 GCA_964499185.1 uncultured Propionivibrio sp.
CGTTGATCGCCGCGCGCTCGGCCCCCTGTCGGCGTCCGACCTGGGCGGCGGTGATATCCGGCAGCCACAGGCGGCGGCCGAAGACCGTTTCGACGTAGCCGTTCATTTTTGCCGTGTTGCGCGTGCTTTCCATGTACTTGGCGACGCCGGGATAGCGCGCGAAGTAGCGCTCGATGTAGCTCTGCGCCGCTGAACGCTCGAGATCGAGCTGGCGCGCCAGACCAAAGGCGCTCATGCCGTAGATCAGCCCGAAGTTGATGACCTTGGCCACTCGCCGTTGATCGGGGCCGACTTCGAGTGGCGTGACGCCGAAGATCTCCGCTGCCGTTGCGCGGTGCACGTCTTCGCCGTGGGCAAAGGCTTCCGTCAGGCGGGCATCTTCCGACAAGTGCGCCATGATGCGCAGTTCGATCTGCGAGTAGTCTGCCGAGACGATGCTGGCGCCCGGCCGAGCAATGAAGGCCGAACGGATGCGCCGCCCTTCGGCGGTGCGTACCGGGATGTTCTGCAGGTTGGGATCGCTGGATGCCAGCCGGCCGGTGACGGCGACAGCCTGGGCGTAGCTGGTATGCACGCGTCCGGTATCGGGGTTGACCATCTTCGGCAGCTTGTCGGTGTAGGTGCCCTTGAGCTTGGCCAACTGGCGCGACTCCAGAAGCAGCTTCGGCAACGGGTAGTCGAGCGCGAGTTCCGAGAGCACTTCTTCGTCGGTCGACGGCGTGCCGGACGGCGTCTTTTTCTTTACCGGCAGGCCGAGCTTGTCGAACAGGATTTCGGCAAGCTGCTTCGGCGAGTTGACGTTGAACGGCTGGCCGGCGGCTTCGTGCGCCTGCTGTTCCAGTTCCATCAGGCGTTTGCCGAGCTCGCTACTTTGCTGGGCGAGCAGATCCGCATCGATCAGCACGCCGGTACGTTCCATACGGTAGAGGATGTCGCGCACCGGAATCTCTATCTCGCCATAGATCCGCGTCAATCCTTCATTGGCGGCGATCTGCGGGTGCAGTCGTTCATGCAGGCGCAGGCACAAGTCGGAATCTTCTGCGCCGTATTCGGCAGCCTGTTCGACGGCCACCTGGTTGAAGCCGATCTGACTGGCGCCCTTGCCACACAGGTCTTCATAGGCGATCGTCTCCAATCCGAGATGGCGTAGCGCCAACTGGCCGAGATCGTGTCCGCGCACGCCGGACTTGCCCGATTCAAGCACGTAGGACTGCAGCAGCGTATCGTGCGCCACGCCGGCCAGGGCAATGCCGTGGTTGGCAAACACGTGCTGGTCGTACTTGAGGTTCTGTCCGATCTTGGCGTGCTGAGCGGACTCCAGCCACGGCTTCAGGCGCGCCAGCACGTCGTCGCGCGGCAGTTGGGGCGGCGCGCCGGCGTAGTCGTGGGCCAGCGGCACGTAGGCCGCTTCGCCGGGGGCGACGGCGAAGGAGATGCCGACGATGCGCGCACCGAACGGATCGAGGCTGGTGGTTTCCGTATCCAGCGCGGTCAGCGAGGCGGACTCGATCCTGCGTAGCCAGGTGTCGAAGGCCGGCCAGTCGGTAATCGTTGCGTAGTGTTTTTCGGGGACGGGAAAGAGCGAAGTGGGAGGAGGGGCGGCCTCTGCGCGCTGAAGAACCGGTGGCGATTCCCCGGACGGTTCGTTGCCCGCACTGACTTCCTTGAGCCACGACTTCATCTCGTAGCGAGCAAACAGTTCGGCCAACTTTTTCCGATCCATCGGCTTTGGCGCGAGATCAACGGGTTGCACAGGGAGTTCGAGATCGCAGCGCACGGTGACCAGCTTCTGTCCGAGCGGCAGGAAAGCCAGCGCCTGGCGCAGGTTCTCGCCGACCACGCCACCGATATCGCCTGCCGCCGCCATCACGCCGTCAAGCGTTCCGTGCTGCGCCAGCCACTTGACGGCCGTCTTGGGGCCGACCTTGGCCACGCCCGGCACGTTGTCGACGGTATCGCCGATCAGCGCCAGATAGTCGACGATGCGCTCCGGCGGTACCCCGAACTTGGCCAGCACGCCGGCTTCGTCGAGCACTTCGTTGCTCATGGTGTTGACCAGCGTCACATGCTTGTCGACCAGTTGCGCCAGATCCTTGTCGCCGGTGGACACCACCACGTCGATGCCCTGCGCGGCGGCCTTCCGGGCCAGCGTGCCGATAACGTCATCGGCCTCGACACCGTCAATCATCAAAATCGGCCAGCCTGACGCCGCGACACAGGCATGGATCGGCGCGATCTGCGCGGCCAGGTCATCGGGCATCGACGGGCGGTTCGCCTTGTACTCCGGATACCAGTCGTCGCGAAAGGTCTTGCCCTTGGCATCAAAGACGCAAGCCTTGTAAGCTACGTCCTGCGCCTTGGTGTCGCTGTCCAGACGGCGGAGCATGTTGAGAACGCCGTAGATGGCCCCGGTCGGTTCGCCCTGCGAATTGCGCAGATCGGGCATGGCGTGAAAGGCGCGATAGAGATAGGACGATCCGTCGACCAGCAGCAGGGTAGGCATATTGAATACGAAACGAGTGTGAAATGACCGAAAAAGGAAAGATCCCCCTCCTGGCGGACCCCAGTGCTTCCAAGTTCACGGCCTCGCAGGAGGCCTGGCGGGTGTTCGGCATTATGTCAGAGTTCGTCGAGGCCGCGCAGCGGCTGGCCGAGATCCGCCCGGCTGTGTCGATCTTCGGCAGCGC
>CAZCJW010000337.1:0-2671 GCA_964499185.1 uncultured Propionivibrio sp.
GCCGGGTGTTGGGCAATCAGTTCGGGTGGAAGATCGAAATCAAAATCGTCGAGTGTGAGCATGCGGGAAAAAATGTCTGCCGGGCGGTCTTGTCGGTCGTGACTGAATCAGGGATAATTCGGCCTCCTTCAGTTCGCATGACGCGAACCTGGGCCCCGATGGCGGAATCGGTAGACGCAGCGGACTCAAAATCCGCCGCCGAAAGGCGTGCCAGTTCGACTCTGGCTCGGGGCACCAAAAAAATCCCTGAAAGCAGGCTGTTGAAAAGCGGCGGATTATAGCATCAAGCCGCGCCTGATCCCTTGCCAGGACGGTCTTTCGGGTGTCCTGTTCCCCCTTTTTCCTGACGCCAAGCGCTTGCATCGATTACACTTTCCGGCATCGCATGACCGATTCCCCGGAGTGAAAATGGAATTCCTGACCTGCGTCGTGGCTGCCGAAGAGGACGAATACCCCGATATCGCCCAGTCGAGTTCGCCGCTGAATGAATGGAGCGGCATTGAATCGCCGGGGCTGGACACCAACAAGATTGCGACCTTGCACTCGTTGCTGACCGGTGACTCGCTCCAGATGGCACTCGATCTCTACGAACCGGTTTTCGTGACCGAGGGCGACGACGAAACGCTGGTCCTGCGTATCGACAGCGAATTGTTCGAAGAGCTCACGCTTCTCGATGAAGAGTCCCTGGAGAACGTGGCCGGCGAACTTGCGGCGACTGAAGTTTACGAACTGGAAGGAAACGATCCCGAGGAGTTGCTGGCATTCCTGACGGCACTGGTCGATCTGGCGCAACTGGCCGATTCGCAAGGGCAAATACTGTTCGTCTGGATCAAGCTGTTGCAGGACTGACCGGCGTCGGGTAGATCGGCATCAACCGATATTGAAGGCGATGCGGATGCCCTTGATCAGCATCTGCACGGCAATGGCGGTCAGGATGAGACCCATCAGGCGTTCCAGCGCTTCCATCCCGGCCTTGCCGAACAACCGGGCGAACCAGCCGGAAGCGAGCAGCAGCAACGCATTGACCAGACAGGCCAGGATCACGGCGCCGACCCACAACAGGCTCTGACCGTTGGAGTGGCGGGAGGCCAGCAACACGGTCGCCAGCGCCGACGGGCCCGCTATCATCGGGACGGCTAACGGAACGATGAACGGTTCGCTCGGCGTTTCATGTTCGGACACGCTTTGAGCGGACGGCGGAAACGTCATGCGCAGGGCGATCAGGAAGAGGATCAGGCCGCCGGCGATCTCCAGCGCCGGGTCGCTGAGTTGCATGGCAAACAGCAGCCAGTCGCCGACAAAGAGAAACCCGACCAGGACGAACGTGGCGATTGCGCATTCGCGCAGGATGATGCGCGGGCGTCGTTCTTCCGGCATGTTGCGCAGCAGTGAGAGCACGAAAGGCATGTTGCCGAGGGGGTCGAGCACCAGCAACAGCAGGAAAACCGAGGAAAAGAGTTCGCCACTCATTGTTGTTGTTCCGTTTGCTTTTTATCGGTTGGAGGATTGTAGCGCTCCAACGCGCTTCATGTGGCGGAATGCCGCTCGGCCTCGGCCACCAGCTCGGCGGCTTCCTTGGCGGAGATCGATTTCCACGGCAGGGGGATCAGACCGGGAACGCGCGCCATGTAGCGCCGATAAGCCCCGCCGTAACGCGCTATCAGCTTCTGTTCTTCCAGGTGCGCTCCGATGAACAGGTATGCCGTCATCAGAACGGCCGACAGGATCAGGGCGGCATTCATGTCGCGTGTCCACAACAGGACGAGTCCCAGTGCGTACCATGGATGGCGCACGTGGCGGTGGAAGGGGGAAATCCGGAAGCTCTCCTTGTCTTCGATTCCGCAACTTCCCGTTCTCCACTGGCGCAAGCCGAGAAACTCGCCAGTGTCGTAGTAGCGCGCCGAGCGAGCGAATCCGATCAATGCGACCAGCGCCAGCGCGTTGGCGAACCAGAATCCCGCGCCCGTCCATGCCCACAGGATCGGGCCGGGGTGGCGGTGCATCAGCCAGAGCATCGGCAGCAACGCGAGTGTGGCCAAAATATTGAAGCCCAAGCGATAGATGGGCATGCCGTGCGGAAAACGTCGGGCTACCCATGATTTCACCGTGAGCGATGCCAGCATCGAATGCAGGACGAAGTAAACGAGCCACAGTGTCGCCAGCACCGCCAGTCTTCCCGTTTGTGCATCGTCCATCGCTTTCGACCTCGCTTTTGTTCCGGTTCCGCATGCAACTATAGCGACTCCGGCGAATCCATATGGCGACAACGTGGTAATCGAGTGTAAGAATATCCCGCCTGCTCCGACTAATAGACAAGACAACACAGGAGACCTCCGATGCGCGACACCTTTCCCTTGCTGGTCAAGACGGATTTTCCGCCGATCCGGCGCCGCAAGCTGGAGATTCTGCAGGCCAATCTCGGCTATCGCTGCAACCAGTCCTGCTTCCATTGCCACGTGGCGGCCAGTCCGAAGCGCACCGAAGAAATGAGCCGGGAAACCATGGAGGTATTGCTGGACTTCGCGCGTCGGCAAGCGATCCAGACGCTTGATCTGACCGGTGGCGCGCCGGAGATGAACCCGCATTTCCGCTGGCTGGTCGGCGAAGCCCGGGCGATGGGGCTGCGCGTGATCGACCGCTGCAACCTGACCATCCTCAACGAACCGGGCTA
>CAZCJW010000338.1:0-2664 GCA_964499185.1 uncultured Propionivibrio sp.
GCGATCACGCAGTGGCCGTTTTTAACGAACTTGCGGGCCATGGCTTCGCCGAAGCCCGAACTG
This sequence comes from uncultured Propionivibrio sp., assembly GCA_964499185.1. Taxonomy (GTDB): domain Bacteria; phylum Pseudomonadota; class Gammaproteobacteria; order Burkholderiales; family Rhodocyclaceae; genus Propionivibrio. The sequence goes on from CAZCJW010000338.1 coordinate 64, forward strand.
GCACCGGTAATCAGAACAATCATGTGGATCTCCTCAGCAGACTCAAAAAAATCAGTTTTACCACAACGGGCACAGCGGAAAAGCGAAATCAAAAGCTTTTTCTGTTAATGCGTTACGCTTCAGCTGTTGCTCCTGTCGTGCAGGAACAATGCGGCGCACAGCCCGCGCAGCCAGCGGTTGCCCGGATCGTTGTGGTAGCGGGTGTGCCAGTGCTGCTTGACGGTAAACGTCGGAATCGGGATCGGGCACGAAAAGACATTCAGCCCGCCGAGTTTGGCCAGCGTCTCGCCGATCTGCCGCGGCAGGGTGACCAGCAGGTCGGTCGTCGAGACGATGGCCGTCAGGCCGAGAAACCCCGGCAGCTCGAGGACGATGCGATGCTCGAGGTGATGGCGCTCCAGACTGGCGTCGAGCAGATGATGTCCGGTGCCGGAAACGACGTTGATGTGCCCTTCCCGCTGGTACATGTCCGCGCTCAGTGTCTCCATGATGCGGGGATGGTGGGCATTGGCCAGGCACACCCAGTTCTGGGTGAACAAACTTTGCTGGTAGAAGCCGGCGCCGAGTTCCGGGATCAGTCCCAGCGCCAGGTCGGCTTCCCCAGATTCGAGCCGTTGTCCGGTCAGGCTGTCGATGCGCTCGGCACCGAGCCGGACCCCGGGTGCGGTAGCACGCACGTGGGCCAGCAATTGCGGGAGCAGGGTGATGTGGCTGGCGTCGGTCATGCAGATGCGAAAGTGGCGCTCGCTGGTGGCCGGGGCGAATCGGACCTCGCGTTGTGCAAGGTAGCGCAATGACTCCAGCGCCTGACGTACCGTGCCGATCAAGGCATCGGCTTCGGGCGTCGGGAGCATGCCGGAAGGCGTGCGCACGAACAGCGGGTCGTTGAGCTGCTTGCGCAGCTTGGCGAGCCAGATGCTGACCGTTGGTTGCGCCAGCCCGAGGTGTTCGGCCGCCCGCGTCACGCTGCGGGAGCTGTAGATCAGCTCGAACAGTTGCAGCAGGTGGACGTCGAGCAGCGCGGAAGGTGGGAGATCTTTCTTTGTCATTGTTAAACGCAATGAAATGAATTGAGATTATTGCATGTACGGCATGTCGCGCGCCGACTAAAGTTCGCTCGTACTTTAATGACGCCATCGGCGGGAAGAGAGCGAAGCAATGAAGATCTGCATGCTGGGCGCCGGCGCCCTGGGTTGTTCGATCGGCGGGGTATTGGCGCGCGGCGGTTCGGACGTCATTTTCGTAGACCGCTTCCAGGCGCATGTCGATGCGATCAACGCCAACGGCCTGAAGATGCGTTTCGGCGACACGGAAGAAACGGTCAGGATCAATGCCTGCACAAGTTGCGAAGGCCTTCAGCCGGTCGATCTGATCATCGTGCTCGTCAAGTCGGCGGCGACCCGTGCGGCCATCGAGTCGGCGCGTCCGCTTATCGGCAAGGATACGCTGGTGATGTCGATCCAGAACGGGCTTGGGCACGAGGAGATTCTCGCCGAGGTCGTTGGCCGGGAGCATGTGCTCGCCGCCAAAACTTACGTCGGAGGCGTATTTCTCGAACCCGGTCACATCGTCTCCGGGTACAAGGGCAAGCAGACCTATATCGGCGAACTGGATGGGCGACTGACACCCCGTTTGCAGGACGTGGTCGATGAATTCAATCGGGCCGACCTGCTGGCCACGGCCAGCACCAACATCTACGGCACGATGTGGGACAAGTTGCTGGTCAACGTGGCCACCGGCGCCGTCTGCGCCATTACACGATTGCCCTATGGTTGGCTGTACAAGGTGCCGGAAATCGCGGAAACGGCGCTGGCGGCCGTGGCCGAAGGCATTGCCGTGGCCCGGGCCAATGACATCTCGCTGGTTTCGGAAGACCCGAAGTACTTCTGGGATCTGGCCGCCGAAGGGCTACCGGCCGAATTCAAGACCTCGATGCTGCAGAGCCTGGAAAAGGGCGAGATCACCGAAGTCGATTTCATCAACGGCTCGGTGGTGCGCTGGGGCGCGCGTTCGGGTATTGCCACGCCGGTCAACAGAACGCTGGTGGCGATGGTCAAGGGCATCGAGAACTTCCAGGAAAACTTCGGAAAGAGGTAGCCATGGCTTACAGCAGGAAATCATACGTCGAGCACGTGGCCATCAAGGTCAAGGACATTGATTGGCATATCCGCTTCTTTAAAGACGTTCTGGGCATGACCGTGCGCGAAGTGATGGGATCAGCCGGAGCGACGGAGAAAGCGTGGACTCTCGGTGGCATGCAGTTCAACGTCGATCCGGGGTTCAACGGTCCTGAGGGACGGCTGGCGCACCTCGGCATCATGGTCGAGGACCTCGAGGAGGTACTGGCCGAAGCGCAAAAATGGGGTGTCCGCGAGTTGCCCATGGGGCGCAACTGGCTGGCACTTCCCGACGGGCTGGAACTGGAATTGATGCAGGCGCACGCTAATTCCGTGGCCGAGGCGCTGGCGGTCAAGCCGCGCGCCTGAAAAACAACTGACTCTGCTTTGAGAGGAACGAGCATGGCGAAGAAAGAATTGTATTTTGATGAAATCAAGGTGGGCGACAAGGGCATCAGCCCGTCCTACACCTTCACCGAGGAAC
>CAZCJW010000339.1:0-2661 GCA_964499185.1 uncultured Propionivibrio sp.
GGCTGCATGGCCTAGACCCAACAGTCGTGTCACCAGCCGCCATTTGAAAAATAACCATCACCTTGCCCGGTCAGTTTCCCTTTCTAGCAGCTTCTTTCCGTCATCCCGTAGTTCACCATCCGGCCCCACATGCCGGTATAACGTCTGACGGGTAACCCCCAGCTCCCGGCATAGCTTGCCCACAACGGTTTCCTTTTTCCCCATTGCGGCCATTGCCAAGCGCAACTTTGCCGGTGTCATCTTGAACGGAGCTCCACCTTTCCGGCCTCTTGCCCTGGCTGCCGCCAGCCCGGCTCTGGTGCGCTCGCCGGTCAGTTCCCGCTCAAACTCCGCAAGTGCAGCGAAAATCCCGAACACGAGTTTCCCCGGCGGGGTTGTTGTATCGATGGAAGCGCCCTGGCCAGCCAATACCTTGAGACCCACGCCGCGATTTGTGAGGTCATGCGTGGTGTTGATGAGGTGCCGGAGGCTGCGGCCAAGCCGATCGAGTTTCCACACCACCAGGGCATCGCCTTCCCGCAGGGCTTTAATCGTGGAATCAAGACCAGGTCTGGCGTCGAGTTGGCCAGAAGCGTGATCCTCGTAGATGTGGTCTGGCGAGACGCCGGCTGCGACGAGGGCGTCGCGTTGGAGGTCCGTCGACTGTGAACCATCTGTCTTGGAAACACGCATGTAGCCGATCAGCATATTGTCACCTAAACGGTCGATTGCGTGACATAGTTCTCGGCCGTAACTTCGGGCAGAAAATCAGTCACTTATTACGTTATGTATTCTATGGGTGACAAACCTGGCTGTCAAAGATTATGTTACAAGCCTGCGATGATGCTCTCATTCTCAAAGAAGGCGACTTCTGAAAACAACCCACGGTTCGGAGTTCACGATGGATCTGCCGGGTCGTCAGCACGTCGAAATCCCAGAGGGGTGGACGCTGACCCCAGCAGATGAGCTCATCATCGCGGCCAAGAGCCGGACGAATAGACTGTCGTTCGCTCTGTTGTTGCTGTTCTTCCGTGCCCATGGACGATTTCCACGCTCTCAGGACGAGATCGAAGCTGACATGATTGTCGACGTGGCACGGCAACTCCGTATTGGGTCTGTATCAGCCGTGCCTATAGTGGTCTCCAGCCGCACCGTCGAGCGCCACCGCGCCGAGATCCGCACTCTGCTTGGGTTCCGAGAGGCGACCGTTGCAGATGGTGGGGTATTGTCTGAATGGCTCTGTGATTACGTTGTCGCAAACAATCGCGACCCGGTACATTTGGCTGGTGCGGTGGAACAACGCTGCCGTTATCTGGCCATCGAGCCTCCCGCATCGGATCGCATCGAACGCATTGTTCGTACAGCTCTCCATGCTTATGACGACTGGTTCTGCGGTGAGATTTATGGTCAACTGTCGCCGGTTACCCGAGCCCGACTCGATGCCCTGCTCCGGCCTGCTATCGCCGAGCAGAATGTTGCCGCGAAAGCTGAACCGGACGACCTTGTGCCGGCAGTTCTGATGCATCTACGTTCTGACCCTGGCGGGCCGAGCATCATCAGCTTACAGACCGAGTTGACCAAGCTTGATCTGGTTCGCAAGATTGGGCTACCCCAAGGTCTATTTTCTCATGCACGGCCGCACGAGGTTGAACGCTTCCGGCAACGTGTGGCGGTCGAGGCTCCGTATGAACTGCGCCGGCATGCCGACCCGTTTCGATTGACAGCCCTTGCTGCCTTCGCACACCTTCGCGGTCGCTCGCTCATCGATGGTCTGGTGGATCTTTTGATCGAAACCATCCATCGCATCGGTGCACACGCCGAGCGCAAGGTGGAGCGGGAGCTACTCGACGATCTCAAGCGCGTTACCGGCAAGCAGAGCATCTTGTTCGAATTGGCCGATGCTTCGCTGGCGCAACCGGATGGTGTCGTGCGCGATGTTGTGTTCCCGGTCGCAGGCGAGCAGACCCTACGCGACCTGGTCAAGGAATGGAAGGCAACTGGTCCGACCTACCGGACGACGCTGCGAACGGTCATTCGCAACTCCTACAGTGGCCATTACCGCCGCATGGTGCCAAAGGTCCTCCAATCCTTGGAGTTTCGTTCGAACAACGAAGGGCACCGTCCAGTAATTCGCGCGCTCGAGCTGGTGCGGCGTCATGCGGCCACCAAGCTGCACGTTTTCCCGGTCGAGGAAGATGTCCCGCTCGAAGGTGTAGTCAGCGGCCTCTGGCGCGATGCCGTGATAGAGACCGACGCTCAAGGTCGACAGCGCATCAACCGCATTACCTACGAGATTTGTGTTCTCCAGGCATTGCGCGAGCAGCTCCGATGCAAGGAAATCTGGGTTGTCGGAGCCAATCGCTACCGCAACCCGGATGAAGACTTGCCCGCCAACTTTGAGGCAGAGCGCGCCTCCTATTATGCAGCGCTGAATCTGCCGATTGAGGCTGATCGATTCATCGAGGGAATCAAGGCAGAGATGCGCACGGAGCTTTCGACCCTGGACGGCGGGTTGCCGAACAATGATGATGTCCGGCTTGGCGAGCGACGGGGCAAGAGCTGGATCACATTGACACCACTCGAAGCCCAGCCAGACCCGGATAACATTGTCAGGATCAAGGCCGAGCTACAGTCGAAATGGTCGATGACTGATCTGCTCGATATGGTCAAGGAAAGCGATCT
>CAZCJW010000340.1:0-2612 GCA_964499185.1 uncultured Propionivibrio sp.
CCCGGCATCGGGCTGAAGATGACTTCGGTCTCGATACCCAGCGCTTCCGGTGGGAATTCGTACTCGCTCAGGCATTCCTTGGCGACGCTGTTCGCTTCCATGATCTTGTCGGTGTCGATGTCGAGCGTGTACCCGCTTCCCTTGAGCGCGTGCCACAGCGAGAAGAGATCGGGCTGTGCCGTGCCACCGCTCAACGGCGCTCGGCCGAGGCAGACGCCATCGCAGCCGGCCTCGATCGCGGCGAGATACTGGGCGATACCGGTGCCGCAGGTGTCGTGCGTGTGCATGCGCAGTTCGACCGTGTCACCGAGCAACGCGCGTGCTCGCTTGAAGGTTTCATGTACCTTGCGCGGGTTCGACGTTCCCGAGGCATCCTTGAAGCAGACGCTGGTAAAGGGCACGCCGGCGTCCAGAATCTGGCGCAGGGTCTTGATGTAGAACTCGGGGTCGTGCGCACCGGAACAGCCGCGCGGCAGTTCCATCATCGTGACGGCGACTTCGTGTTCCAATCCGGCGTTGGTGATGCACTGGCCGGAGTAGATCAGGTTGTTTACATCGTTCAGCGCGTCGAAGTTGCGGATGCGCGTCATACCGTGCTTCTTGAACATCCTGGCATGCAGGTCAATCATGTCGGCCGGCTGTTGCTCCAGCGCCACTACGCTGATTCCCCGGGCGAGCGTCTGCAGGCGGATATCCGGACCCACCGCCGCGCGGAAGGCATCCATCATGTCGAAGGCGGATTCGCCGCAATAAAGGAAAGGCGTCTGGAAACGAGCCCCGCCACCAGCCTCGAAATGGGTGATGCCGGCCGCCACCGCGGCTTCCACCGCCGGAATGAAATCCCTGGTCAACGTGCGTGCGCCAAAGACGGATTGAATCCCGTCGCGAAAACTGGTGTCCTGAAAGAGAATCTTCTTGGTCATTGCAGATGCTCCGAGGGCAAGTGAAAGAAACGCTTCGTCTGAACGGGCAGCTGGTCAAACGACCGGCAATGTCCTTAAGACACTCGATCGGAGAATTTGTGTCCGTCCCGATTGCCCCCCGGGTGTTGCCGCAGGAGAACGGCCGCAGTCTTGTCGATTCGTTGGTGCGCCGCCAGTGACGCCGGTCACATCAGTTGGTTCGAAAAACCCTGTTGCGCATGCCGGGCTCTCTTCGCACTGGCTGAGTCAGGGTCGGGATCGCGATCCGGATCGGATTGACGTCGCGGCGCCTGCGGCAGGACGAAGCCAGCCTTTGGGACCGGCCTCGTCGGCCGACGCTGGCATGGAAGCAGCTCAGGCCAGGAGCCGGCGCCGGATGAACCGAGCAGTGAACCGGCTGCCTTTCCCGGGCTCGCTCTCGATTTCGAGGGTCGCTTGATGGCGTGTCAACACGTGCTTGACGATCGCCAGCCCGAGCCCCGTGCCGCCCGTTTCGCGCGAGCGGCTCCGATCCACCCGGTAGAACCGTTCCGTCAGACGCGGGATGTGCTGAGCGGCGATGCCGATACCGGTATCGGTGACGACGAACTCACCTGATCCGTTGCGCACGCGCCAGGTCAGCCCAATCTTGCCGCCCGGTGGCGTGTAGCGCACGGCATTGCCGACCAGATTGCCAAAAGCGCTGCGTAATTCATTGGCACAACCGGCCAGGACGGACGGCGTCTCGATCTCCAGTGCGATCTCATGCTTGCCGCCGGACAGTGCCTGGGCTTCGGCGAGAATGCTGCGCAAAATCGGCTCGATTTCCACGCGCTCCTCGCTGGCCAGTGCAGCCCCGGATTCCAGGGATGACAGGGTCAGGAGATCCTCGATCAGGCGCTGCATGCGCCCGTTCTGTTCGCAGATCAGCGTCAGGTAATGCTTGATCTCGGCGTCGCCATAGTCCTCGTAGTTCTCGGCCAGCATCTCGGAAAACCCGGCCACCACAGTCAGTGGCGTCTTGAGCTCGTGCGAGACATTGGCAATGAAATCCCGGCGCATGTTTTCCATGCGCTCAATCTGGCTGATATCGCGCGAGACCAGCAGGCGGTGATCCTCTCCATAGGGGATTACCTGCAGCATCAGGACCAGCCCCTCGACCCGGCCACCCCGGTAGATCAGCGGCTCGTCGAATTTTCCGTGCTCAAGGTAGGCGACGAAATCGGGTTGGCGAATCAGATTGGTCAGCGCTTGCCCGCGATCGGTCACGGCCGAAAGGGCGAAGTGGGCCTCGGCGCGTTCGTTGATCCACTCGATGTGTTGATGCCTGTCGAACGCGATGACGCCGTCGGGCAGTGCCTGGAAGGCGCGCATGAAGCGCTCCAGCGTTTCCGACAGGGACTGCTGCTGGCCCAGGCGAACCCGTACCCGGCGATGCAGTCCGGCAAAAGCGATTTCCCATACGCCGCGACCACGCGGCAACGGGCTGTCCAGCGGCCCCTCCTGCCAGTCCAGCAGTTGCCCGAGATGGAACAAATGCCAGCCAAGCATCAGCAGCAGGCAGCCGATAAGCGCGGAGAGGCCCCAGAAAGTCCCGAAGGCCGCTTTTACCGGCAGGACTACCAGGAAAATTACGCTCAGCAACTGCCAGAAGGTTCGGACCCAGAGTGTTTTCATCCGGTTCGCTGGTCCGCTTCGCTCAGTCGGGCA
>CAZCJW010000341.1:0-2612 GCA_964499185.1 uncultured Propionivibrio sp.
GCGTAGATATAGGACTCCGGCGGCATCGTGGCATGGAACGAAGTATCGAAAACGCCAACGTTCGGAGTACCGGGCATGGCTTTCTGCACAGCCTCGATCCCGGTAATGTTGGGCGGATTGTGCAGGGGCGCGAGTGGAATATTCTCCCTCAAGGCATCGATTACCGCTTCGGTAATGAGAACGGAGCCCGAGAATTTCTCGGCGCCGTGAACGACGCGATGGCCGATCGCCGCGATGTCCGACAACGACTTGATGACTCCGATTGCCGGGTCAACCAGCTTGCTCAGGACCATCTTGATCGCCACTTCGTGGTTGGCGATATCGGCGGTTTCCTTGACTTTTTCGCCACCCGCCGGCTCGTAGGCCAAAACTGAATCCTTCATCCCGATACGCTCCACCAGGCCGACCGCCACCCGATGTTCGTTACTCATGTCGAGCAATTGATACTTGAATGAAGAACTGCCGCAATTCAATACAAACACGTACATTATTCTTTCCCCTGAAGTAATCAACACATTGCCCGGAATGACTGCTCACGCACCGGACGACCACACTCCACAACACACGCCGCAATGGCCCAACTCAAGACACTTGCGCCTGATACCGGCTTCTCCGGATACAGCCTATGGTAGGCGTGACTTGATCCCGCGTCGATCATCCACCAGGCATTTTTGCGCGATTGGCGCGCAGGCGGGCCTGGCAATCGCGCGGATCGACGCACCAGGACCACATCGCATCTTGGAAAATCATGAGTCGTCAGTCGTGACTGTTTTGAGTGCATCACTCTACTTTGGAGCTGATCCTACAAAGTATGACCAACGTCAAACAATGTTTAATCCGTATTATGAAACATAATTTCGCAATACGCAATTATGTGATTCAACAGCTTTTTTTGGATCAGCAAAATGTCTCTAACAACTATATATAGCGTTCTTCTTGCCTTATACCACTACATGTAGTAGCTTTAGCCCCTGTTCTTGCTTCTTCGAATTCATGATGTATGACTAATTTCGTACATCAAACCGACATCCGGCACCCGAATTCGGGCTGAAAAGGACACAAAGCGTCACTACGAACAGGCAATAAACGAAAGGCAAAAACCATGAGCCAGAATGCGCAGCAACTCTCCCTGACCGCGATTGCGGAAGTTCCCGAGATCGTTCCGATGACCGAGCAGGAAATTTCAACCGAAGTCCTCGTCGAAAAGTACGCCAAAGGTCCCGAAACGAATGTTCATGATGTGCGCCGTCGCGTCGCCAGGGCACTAGCCGCCAACGAAGACGAAAAAAATCGTGCGAAATGGGAAGAACGCTTTCTGTGGGCGCAGGAAAACGGTTTCGTTCCGGCCGGCCGCATCAATTCGGCGGCGGGCACGCCGCTCGCAGCGACGTTGATCAATTGTTTCGTGCAACCAGTTGGCGATTCCATCGTCGAGTTAGTTGATGGCCGCCCCGGCATTTACAGCGCGCTGGCCGAAGCAGCCGAGACGATGCGTCGCGGCGGTGGCGTCGGCTATGATTTTTCCTCGATCCGCCCGCAAGGCGCACAAGTCAAGGGCACCCAGTCGCGCGCGTCCGGCCCGGTGTCGTACATGCGCGTCTTTGACCGCTCCTGCGAGACCGTCGAATCCGCCGGTGCACGCCGCGGCGCGCAGATGGGCGTGCTCCGCTGCGATCATCCGGACATCGAGTTGTTCATCCACGCGAAGGATGGCGGCGATCTCACCAACTTCAACGTTTCAATCGCCGTCACTGACGAATTCATGAAGGCAGTTGAAAACGACGGTGACGTCGAACTCGTCCACCGCGCCGAGCCGAACGCTGACATGAAGTCATCGGGCGCCTACCAGCGCGACGACACGCTTTGGGTTTACCGCAAGATTCGCGCTCGCGACCTGTGGGACCAGGTGATGAAATCGACCTATGACCACGCCGAGCCGGGAATCCTCTTCCTCGACCGCATGAACAAGGACAATAACCTCAATTACTGCGAAGTGATCGAGGCAACCAACCCCTGCGCCGAGCAACCCCTGCCGCCCTACGGCTGCTGCTGCCTGGGATCGATCAACCTGACGCTGTTCGTGCGCCACCCGTTCTCGAATCAGGCTGAATTCGACTTTGCCGCTTTCGGCGAGGTCGTCAAGGTATCCCAGCGCATGCTCGACAATGTCCTCGACGTCACGGCCTGGCCGCTGGAACGCCAGCGTGAGGAGGCAGCCAACAAGCGGCGTGTCGGCCTCGGCTTCACCGGCCTGGGCGATGCCCTGTGCATGCTTCGCTTGCGCTATGACCGCCCGGAAGCCTCGGCCATGGCCTCGCGCATCTCCGAGCACATGCGTGACACCGCTTACCTCGCTTCGGTCGAACTGGCCAAGGAGCGCGGGCCTTTCCCGCTGTTCAATGCCGAGTTGTACCTCTCTGGCGGCAACTTTGCCTCGCGCCTGCCTGCCGAGATAAAGGCCGAGATTCGCAAGCATGGCCTGCGCAACTCGCACCTGCTGTCGATCGCGCCGACCGGCACCATCTCGCTGGCTTTCGCTGACAACGCCAGCAACGGAATCGAACCGCCCTTCTCCTGGACCTACAACCGCAAGAAGCGCATGGTCGACGGCA
>CAZCJW010000342.1:0-2601 GCA_964499185.1 uncultured Propionivibrio sp.
GTTCGCCGACCAGCGAATCGTAGCCGTGCGGCAGGCGCAGGATGAATTCGTGGGCGTGGGCGGCTCGGGCGGCAGCGACGATCTCCGCGCGCGTCGCGTCAGGCTTGCCGTAGGCGATGTTCTCGGCGATCGTACCGAAGAACAGGAACGGTTCCTGCAGCACCAGGCCGATGTGTCGGCGATACTCGGCGACGGGGATCGAGCGGATGTCGACGCCGTCGATCAGGATGGCGCCTTCGGAAACGTCGTAGAAGCGGCAGATCAGGTTGACCATGGTGCTCTTGCCGGAACCGCTGTGGCCGACCAGCCCGATCATCTCGCCCGGTTCGATTGTCAAGCTGATGTCTCGCGTCACGCTGCGCGTGCCGTAGCGAAAACCGACGTTGGCCAGTTCGATGCGCCCGGTGACGGCTGGCAGGTGCACCGGATTGACCGGTTCAGGTACGCTGGAGACGTGGTCGAGCACCTCGAAGATGCGCTTGGCGCCGGCGGCGGCCTTCTGCGTGACGGAAACGATGCGGCTCATCGAGTCGAGGCGCGTGTAGAAGCGGCCGATGTAGGCCAGGAAAGCCGTCAGTACGCCGACCGAAATGTCGTTGCGGGAAATCTGCCAGATGCCGAAGCCCCATATGATCAGCAGGCCGACTTCGGTGAGCAGGGTGACCGTCGGGCCGAACAGCGACCACACCTTGTTGACCTTGTCGTTGACCTCCAGGTTGTGCTGGTTGGCCGCGCGAAAACGCGCCGCCTCGCGGTTTTCCTGGGCAAAGGCCTTGACCACGCGGATGCCGGGGATGGTGTCGGCGAGCACGTTGGTGACCTCGGCCCAAATGCGGTCGACGCGCTCGAAACCGGTGCGCAGTTTCTCGCGCACGGTGTGGATCAGGACGGCGATGATCGGCAACGGTAGCAGGGTGACCAGCGCCAGCCAGGGGTTGATCGAGACGAGGATCACCGTCGTCATGCCGATCATCAGCACATCGGTGGCGAAGTCGAGGAAGTGCAGCGAAATGAAGATGTTGATGCGGTCGGTTTCCGAGCCGATGCGCGCCATCAGGTCGCCGGTGCGCTTGCCGCCGAAGTATTCCTGCGACAGTTTGAGCAGATGCTCGTAGGTCGTCGTGCGCAGATCGCGCCCGATGCGCTCCGAAACCAGCGCCAAAATGTAGGTGCGTGCCCAGCCGAGGAGCCAGGCCAGTACGGCAGCGCCGAGCAGTCCGGAAAGATAGAGCGTGACCAGGGCGGTGTCGATCGGCTTGCCGTTCTGGTACGGGATCAGGACGTTGTCCATCAGCGGCATGGTCAGGTACGGCGGTACCAGTGTTGCTGCCGTCGTGGCCAGCGAGAGCAGGAAACCGGCGAGGAGTTGCCAGCGATAGGGCTGGGCGAAGCGCCACAGGCGGAACAATGTCCACGTCGAAGGCGGTGTCAACTCTTCCTTGCTGCATACGGGACAGTCGTCCTGCCCCGCGAGCAGCGGCGTCTCGCATTTCGGGCACAGGGCCTGGTGCGGCGACGGCGGCAGGACGCCGGTGGCGAGGAACTCGACCTGACGGTTGAAATGCTCGATCAGCCGTCCGGCGGCGACGTCCTGGCCGAGCGTGTAGCGCCATTGCGCCAGGCGGCCGCTGGCATCGCAAAGTTCAAGGCTGCCGACACCGGCGTGATCGCGCCGCGTGAGCGCCAGGCCGGGGTGCAGTGCGTGGCTTTGCCATTCGGCGTTGTCCTCGGTCCTGGCCAGAAGGCGATGACTGGTCAATACGACCAGTCCCCTGGCAAAACGCAATCTGGCGTTGAGGTCGATTTCCAGCCAGGCCAGCACCTTTTCCTCGGTCTTGAGGTGGGCTTCCACAACCGGCAGCCAGGTGGGGGGCAGTGGAATCTGGGAGTGAGATGGCAACGCGCCGCTAGCGACGGATGGCTTGGCTGTGCTCAGGGTCATGTTCCTATTGGATCAAATGGATATCCGCCGGCCGCGTGGCGGTAAATAGCCAGCAAGTATACCCGTTCATGTGGACAGGGAATTGTTGCAACTTGGTAACGGATGAGTCGTTAGTTGGATGACTTTCGGGTGATGAAACTCGATTCTGTGGATTCCCGTACTTGTCATCGGGTTATTGCGGGCATAGAATGCGGTCCGTTTTGGGTGCCTTGCTCCATGAACTTGGGGCGGGTGAAACGGGAAGCCGGTGACTCTGTTTTGCAGACATTCCGGCGCAGCCCCCCGCTGCTGTAAGCCTGACGACTCCGGCCATATGCCACTGTGCGATGTAGTTCTCACGGGAAGGCGCTGGAGAAGAGTGACGGCGAGTCAGAAGACCGGCCCAGAATTGGTTAGGTGTTCCCCGGGGTGGGGTGAAGCCGGCCGTCTGGTGCTATGGCTATTTCTCGTCGCTGCTCCAGGCTACCCGCAAAGTCGCTTGTCGACTGCTGTCTCCCCGACGTTCACCGCTGTTTTAACTACGTCGCAGGGAGAAACAATGCACATCATGGAAGGTTTCCTGCCCGTCGAGCACGCCATTGGCTGGACAGTTGCGTCCGCGCCATTCGTCGCCTACGGGATCCATTCGATCAAGAAGCGCATCGCCGCCAATCCGGAGC
>CAZCJW010000343.1:0-2567 GCA_964499185.1 uncultured Propionivibrio sp.
ATACGAGGTCGAAACGAAGAACTGCAACCCGGACGCGACGAAAAGGTTCAGTGCCAGTGCGTCTTCGGCGATACCATCCGCAAAGCCCTGATAGGCCATGTCGATGAACGGAACGAGACCGCGAGCCTGAATAACATCGATGACCTCGCGCCACTGAGCCTCGCTGAGATCCGCTCCGGTCGGGTTGTGGCAGCAGGCGTGCAGGACAATGATCGAGCCGGATGGAAGCGCATTGAGGCAGGACTTCATCGCGGCGAAATCCACTCCGCGTGTCGCCGCGTCGTAATAAGGGTAGCTGTCTACAGTGAATCCGGCGTTTTCAAAAATGGCGCGGTGGTTTTCCCAACTCGGATCGCTAATATAAACCGTCGCGCTTGGCAGCAGACGCTTCAGATAGTCTGCACCAACCTTGAGGGCGCCAGTGCCGCCCAGTGCCTGGGCTGTCACGACCTTGCCCTCGGCCAGGAGTGGCGAATCCTTGCCGAAAAGCATGATCTGCACCGCCTGGTTGTAAGCGGCAAGTCCGTCAATCGGTTGATAACCACGGCTGGGCATGGTCTCAAGGCGGGCTTTTTCCGCGATCTTCACCGCATTGAGCAAAGGGATTTTGCCATTGTCGTCAAAATACACGCCGACGCCGAGATTGACCTTGGTCGTCCTTGAGTCAGCGTTGAAGGCCTCGTTCAGGCCCAGGATCGGATCGCGGGGCGCCATTTCTACGGCAGAGAAAATCGAAGATGTCATGGGTGGTCACTCTGTCAACTAAAGGAAAGGATCTTGCGCCGAATTTGATAAGAAAAAACTGTGTTTTCGTACAGCATCAGGCAAGGGTTGAGAAAAGGCGAAATCGACTAAAATTCTAGCATGATGAAACCCTCTGATCGTTCTAATATTTCCTCAAGTTGTTCTGAAAACAAAACATTTTCGGTTTTCGAAGGGTCGCCGTTCCGCCTTTTTCAACCGTTCGAACCGGCCGGCGATCAACCCGAGGCAATCGCCAAACTGATCGAAGGCCTCGACGATGGCCTGTCGTTTCAGACCCTGCTCGGGGTGACCGGTTCAGGCAAGACGTTCACCATGGCCAACGTCATCGCACGGAGTGGCCGGCCGGCTCTGGTTCTGGCGCCTAACAAGACTTTGGCCGCACAGTTGTACTCCGAATTTCGGGAATTCCTGCCGGAGAATGCTGTCGAGTATTTCGTTTCTTACTACGATTACTATCAGCCGGAGGCGTATGTCCCGGCGCGCGATCTTTTCATCGAGAAAGACTCAGCGATCAATGAGCATATCGAGCAGATGCGCCTTTCCGCTACCAAGAGCCTGCTGGAGCGTCGCGATTGCGTGATTGTCGCCACGGTATCGTGCATTTACGGTATCGGAGATAGGGACGAATACCACAAGATGATCCTGACCATGCGGGTTGGCGACCGGATGGGACAGCGCGAAATCATCAAGCGCCTTGCCGAAATGCAGTACGAACGCAATGAGCTGGATTTTCATCGCGGTACGTTTCGTGTGCGTGGTGACATCATTGATGTTTTTCCGGCGGAGCACGCCGAGCACGCCATCCGCATTTCGCTGTTCGATGATGAAATTGACGGGTTACAGTTGTTTGACCCGCTGACCGGCCATCTGCAGAGCAAGCTCTCCCGCTTTACCGTTTTTCCTTCATCGCACTACGTTACGCCCCGTGCGACAGTCCTGCGCGCCATCGAGGCCATCAAGGACGAACTGCGCCAGCGTATCGAGTATTTCAACAGGGAGGGAAGGCTGGTTGAATCCCAGCGAATCGAGCAACGCACTCGATTCGATCTGGAAATGCTCGACCAGTTGGGATTCTGCAAGGGCATCGAAAACTATTCGCGGCATTTGTCCGGACGCAAGGCGGGAGAACCGCCACCGACCCTGCTCGACTATCTGCCGTCCGACGCGATCATGTTCATTGACGAGTCGCATGTGGCAATCCCGCAGATCGGCTCGATGTACAAAGGAGACCGCTCGCGCAAGGAAAACTTGGTCAATTATGGATTCCGTCTTCCTTCGGCCCTGGATAACCGGCCGCTCAAGTTTGAAGAGTACGAAGCGTTTGCCCGACAGAGCATCTTTGTCTCGGCCACGCCCTCCGAATACGAACGGGAACACCAGGGACAGGTGGTTGAGCAAGTCGTGCGCCCGACGGGACTGGTAGATCCGGGGATCATCGTCAAGCCAGCGATGACCCAGGTAGACGATCTTCTTTCGGAAATTCGTTTGCGTGTGAAAAATAACGAAAGAGTCCTGGTAACGACGCTGACCAAACGAATGTCGGAAGAACTGACCGATTTTCTTGGTGAAAACGGGATCAGAGTGCGCTATCTGCACTCCGATATCGATACCGTCGAACGTGTGGAGATCATCCGCGACCTTCGGCTCGGCCAGTTCGATGTCCTGGTTGGGATCAATTTGTTACGCGAAGGATTGGATATTCCGGAAGTGTCACTTGTCGCCATACTGGATGCCGACAAGGAGGGTTTCCTGCGTTCGGAACGCTCGCTGATTCAGACCATAGGTCGTGCCGCCCGCCATAT
>CAZCJW010000344.1:0-2567 GCA_964499185.1 uncultured Propionivibrio sp.
CACGACGCGGTGGTGGTCGACAGTCTGACGATCGGCACGTCGTTGAGCGTTTGACGCTATCGACGAGATTGCGCCGAATCTGCCGAAGAGAAGCGCCATAGACGCGAAGCCATTTGCTGACCGCCGCAAGGCGCGCTTCAGCATCCGCCAGGGCATAGGTGCGACTTCCGAAGGATTCCGCTCTACCGACAAGCGTCACGGTTTGCTTCGGATTGCCTTTCAGATAAGCACCATGCTGGCGGAGCTTTTCTTTCTCGTCGTCGCCTACAACGAGGGACCCGAGTGCGAAAAACACGGTGTTGCCTGCGGGAATTGTTTCGACTGACTTAGCCTCCATTTCCGTGGGCACCGTATCCACCGACTGAGGGTTCAAAATAGCGGGCGCAGTAATGGACGACGCTTCGGTCGGGAAAGACTGTGCCATGGCCTGAGACGGGATGACACCGGAGAGTGTCATGCCCGTCGCCAAAATCAGGACACTCAAACGGAGAACCTCACCGGTTGAGGTGAGAAACGGCATTCCGTAGTGCGCTGGCCTCATCATCTCGATCCTCGATCGGAGCTGCAGGATTGCAACAAAGACATCAAGAACGTGGCTACTTGGCCGGAACCACCGGAGCTTGGTCCGTTTCCGGCTTTTTGGTTTCAGCCTCTGGCCCCTTGGACATCTCGATCTTGGCTTTGGACTTGAGGTCGTCCAGATGCTTCATCAGGTTCTGCTGCTGAATTTGCTGGGTGAGCCCCGTTTTGATTCCTTCAAGCGGCGGCGGCTCGATGGGTCTGGAGTCCTCCAGCAAGATGACGTGGTAGCCAAAGGAGGTCACAACGGGTTCTTCGGAAATCTTGCCTTTTTCCAGCGCTTTGACCGCAGCACCAAATTCGGGCGCCATGCGTCGCGGATCAAACCACCCCAGATCGCCGCCCTTCGCTTTGGAAGCGGTATCACTGGATTTTTCCTGGGCGAGTTTGGCAAATGATGCCGGGTCCTTCTGGAGCTTGGCGATGATGTCCCGAGCCTCGGCATCAGTCTTCACGAGGATATGACGGGCCCTGTACTCGTTGCCGATAGTGCCCTTGATTCGCTCGTATTCCGTTTTGAGCATCTCGTCACTAACCGAATTAGCCTTGATGAAATCTTGCACATAGGCATCGGCAAGAGCGGACTGCCGCATCAGATCGATTTGCTCCCGGACCTCCTGCGACTTGTCCAATCCCTTCTTGATGGCTTCGTCGACGACCAAGGTTTGTATGATCAACTGGTCGATAATGGATTTTCTGACGTCCGGGCTGTCGGGTTGTCCGGCATCGGCACTCTGTTTTGCGATCAGGTCGACACGGCTTTTGCTGATGGCGATACCGTTTACGGTTGCCTCAACCGCTTCTTTTGCGGCCGGTGTCGAGGATTTTGTCTGTTGGTCGGAATTACAGGCACTGAGAACCAGTAGCGAAATCACACTCGCCAAAACAATTCGGGGGTTAATCACGATCATTTACAGTTCCTTGAAGGAATAAAATTGCGAAAAGTGAGCGCGCCAACAATGCTCGCTGGCGTTGCCCGGGGAACAATGGCACCATTTAACAGTCTGTAGTTGATACAGGGTCAAGGCTTTTGTGGAAGGAAGCGCATGAGAATCGGAGAACTGGCCAGATTGAGCGATTGCGACGTTGAGACGATCCGCTTCTACGAACGGGAAGGATTGCTCGCTGCCCCCGCGCGGGAGGCCAATGGCTACCGCAGCTACACCGAAGCCCATCTGGTGCAGCTCAACTTCATCCGTCATTGCCGTTCGCTGGGCATCGGGTTGCCCGAAGTGCGTATCTTGCGCAGCTTTCAAGCCCGGCCGGAATTGGCCTGCGAAGAAATCAATCAGTTGATCGACCAACAGATCGGACGTATTCACCAGCAAGTCGAAACGCTTCGATTGCTTGAACGGCAACTGCATGCCTTGCGCGATACTTGTCGCGCGACGCAGCGAGCCAGCGAATGCGGCATCTTGCGCAACCTGGCCCAAGCAGCGGAAGGCGAAGGCTGTTCGTGTCATCCGGCAGGCCACGCCATCTGAAACAAGTCCCGTTGTTCGCTCATTCCCTGTTATCCCGAAAAGAACTCCGCAGATCCGGTGTCATTTGAGGTAAGACCGCAGAACAGCCACCACCTGCTCCAGATCAGCGCTGCGCTGGTGCGCTGGAATGTCAGTGGCACCAACATGTTCGCGGAGATGCCCTTCCAGAACCTCGGCCATGAGGCCATTCACGGCGCCGCGGATCGCGGCGATCTGTTGCAGCACTGCGGAGCAATCCGTCTCCTGCTTAAGTGCCTTTTCCAACGCTTCGACCTGCCCCTTGATCCTCCGTACGCGGGTGATCAAAGGTTTTTTGCTCTTGATGGTATGTGGCATCGCGCTTGTTGATTGCTTTTCGTGGGAGGGGTAAACGGTTGCTGGCGCGAGCCTAGCCGCCAGCGCTGCGTAGCGCTGCGATCCGCTTCTCGAGTGGCGGGTGCGTCGCAAAGAGCGCCATCAGGCTGCCGCTCCCAGCGATGCCGAACGCCTGCATATTTCTCGGTA
>CAZCJW010000345.1:0-2545 GCA_964499185.1 uncultured Propionivibrio sp.
TTGGCGTGTTGGCGTTCAGCGCATGCTGGACGAATTGTGGGGAGCGCGTTGAAGTCGCAGCTGTACCGCTTATTCGTGGTGCGCCGGTTGCGTTGGCTGACGGCGTTGCTCTTTGTGTTGGCGTCATCCGCATGGGCGGGGGAGCCGCCTCGTCTCCTGCTGGCCAACGACATCAGTCGTGACGTCGACGTCACGCGCTATCTCGTCAGCGAAAAACTCGACGGTGTGCGCGCTTTTTGGGATGGCGCGATGCTGAAAACGAGATCTGGCAACGTCATCAAGGCCCCGGCATGGTTCATAAATCGCTTTCCTCTTGTTCCGCTCGACGGCGAATTGTGGTCCGGGCGCGGCAAGTTCGAGCGCCTCTCCGGCATCGTACGAAAAGACAATCCCGTTGATGCTGAATGGCAAGAGGTGCGTTACATGCTTTTCGAGCTGCCGGAGGCGCCGGGCACTTTTCGCGAGCGGGTGACGGCGCTGCGGGCGGTCGTCGCGCAGGCTGCCGTGCCTTGGTTGCAGGCAGTGGAGCAGTTCGAGGTCGGCAGTCGCAAGGAACTTGATCAGCGACTGGCGGGCGTCGTGCGCGCTGGTGGCGAGGGCCTGATGTTGCATCGAGCGGATGCGCTGTATTCGGCAGGCCGCAGCGATGAGCTGCTGAAAATGAAACCGCTCCATGACGCCGAAGCGACAGTGATCGGCCATGTGCCGGGAAAAGGAAAATATCGCGGGACGACCGGCGCCTTGCGCCTAAGAATGGAAAACGGCATCGAGTTCAGTCTTGGCAGCGGGTTGAGTGACGCGCTCCGCCGCAATCCACCGCCAATCGGTACAATCGTTACCTTTCGCTACCGGGAACTTACCGGTCGAGGCGTTCCCCGCTTCGCCAGCTATTTCCGGATGCGGAGTTTGTAACAGCCAATCAAACCGAAGCGCAACGATAGCCACGTCATCCCGGCGAAAGCTGGGATTCAGAGGTGCGCCTCTGAATCCCGGGGCTACATTGGGTTTCGTTGATTCCGGAATGACGAATTCTGATTTTGTACAGTGTTCCCGTAAAGAGAATGCGATAGCCACCCCGGTGGCGATGCTGTCCGACAACACTAGATTTCACGAATGGTCCACGAAACATGCGTTTAACCGACCATCAAGCCGAAACAATTCGTAAGCTCGCCATCCAGGTAGCTGGAAATCAGGTGAGCGTTCGAGTTTTCGGCTCCAGGCTCGATGATGCTGCGCGCGGGGGCGATGTTGATATCATGCTCGAACTACCCGAGCCGATTGCCAACCCCGCGCTCATGGCCGCGCAGATGTCTGCAAAAGTCTCTCGTGCCATGCGTGGGCGCAAAGTCGATGTGCTGCTCAGCGCCCCCAATCTGAAGCGTTTGCCTATCCACACCATTGCTTTCAACGAAGGAGTGCTGCTATGAAAATTATGGGGACATCACCATGACTACACGAAAAGGCATTATCCTGGCGGGCGGTTCCGGCACTCGCCTCTATCCGGCCACGCAGGTCGTGTCGAAGCAATTGCTGCCGATCTTCGACAAGCCGATGATCTACTACCCCCTGAGCACGCTTTTGCTCGCGGGCATTCGAGATATCCTCGTCATTTCCACGCCGCAAGATACCCCCCGCTTCGAGCAACTGCTCGGCGATGGTAGCCAGTGGGGGATCTCGTTGAGCTATGCCGTGCAGCCATCTCCGGATGGCTTGGCGCAGGCGTTTCTGATCGGCGAGCGCTTCATCGGCCTGGATCCATCCGCCTTGGTGCTGGGCGACAACATCTTCTACGGGCACGATTTCGCCACGCTGCTGCAAGGTGCCACCGGGCAGGAAAAAGGCGCCACCGTGTTCGCTTATGCCGTCAATGACCCGGAGCGCTACGGCGTGGTCGAATTCGATGACCACTGGCGCGCCGTCAGCCTGGAAGAAAAACCGAAAGTCCCGAAGTCCCGCTATGCCGTTACCGGCCTTTACTTCTACGACAATCAGGTTGTCGAACTGGCCAAGACCATTAGGCCGTCGGCACGCGGTGAACTCGAAATCACCGACCTCAACCGGCTTTATCTCGAACAGGGTACGCTCAGCGTCCAGACCATGGGGCGAGGGTATGCTTGGCTCGATACGGGCACACACGAATCGATGCTGGAAGCCAGCCAGTTCATTCACACCATCGAGAATCGGCAAGGACTCAAAGTGGCGTGTCCCGAAGAAATTTCCTGGCGCAATGGTTGGATTGACGATGGGCAACTGGAAAAGATGGCGACGATTCTCGCCAAGTCGGGGTACGGGAAGTACCTCCAGGGGCTGCTCAAGGACAAGGTATTTGTATGAAAGCCACTCCGCTTGCCATTCCCGACGTTATCCTTCTTGAGCCCAAGGTATTTGGCGACGAACGTGGCTTCTTTTACGAGAGCTATAACCAGCAGGCATTCCAGCAAGCGACCGGGCTCGATGTGGCGTTCGTGCAGGACAATCATTCACGTAGCGCCCGGAATGTCCTGCGGGGTTTGCACTACCAGCTCCCGCCCAAAGCGCAAGGAAA
>CAZCJW010000346.1:0-2535 GCA_964499185.1 uncultured Propionivibrio sp.
TTCTTCGGTCATTTCGCCCGTGACCACGTTGCCGGCCATGATCGTGATTTTCGGGAAGGCCGCGCGAAGTTTATGGATGAAGCTGATGAACGCCTTGGTGTAGCCGTTGGCGACGTCCACGCAGACGTTCTGGATGGTGCCGTTGGCCTTCTCCATGACGCGGCGGAATTTTTCCAGATCTGGCGCGGTGATGCCCATCGAATAGAAGGTCGATTCGTTTCCGGGCTGTTCGGCAAAGAAGGCGAGCAGTTCCGCTTCGCTGTAGTGCTTGTGCAGTGCGGCGGACAGCTTGTGGCGGGAAAGCGCGCGCGCCATTTCGAAGGTGCCGGTGGCGTCCATGTTGGCGGCAATGATCGGGATGCCGTGGTAGGCGCGTTGCGAGTGCAGGAAGACGAAATCGCGGGAGATGTCGACCTCCGAGCGTGAAGTCAGTGTTGAGCGCTTGGGGCGGATGAGTACGTCCTTGAAATCGAGTTTCAGGTCCTGTTCGATACGCATGGCATATTCCTCTCAGTGTTTTCGGGGGTTACGCGAGGGCTGGCAGTGTGCCGGAAAGGGTTTTCAGCGCCTCGCGCGCATTTCGGTAATCGGGGCAGTAATGGTTGACGATGGTCCAGAAGCGGGCACTGTGGTTCATTTCGCGCAGATGGGCGAGTTCGTGCACGATCACGTAATCGATGATACGCGGCGCGCAATGGATCAGGCGCCAGTTGAGCCGGATGCCCGTTCTCAGGCTGCAACTGCCCCAGCGGGTGCGCGCGGAGGAAAGCGAAAGCGGCGGTGCGGCGACGTCGAGCCGCGCGGCGTGATTTGCCAGTCGCGGGCCAAAGAACTCCAGCGCCCTTTTTCGCAAGGCTTTTCCCAGTACAGCCGCCGCGCAATCGGGCGAGCGCAGATGGAGCGTCAACACTGCCGACTCGCCTTCCGTCCAGCAGGCCAGGTTATTGCCGCTGGCGAGGCGGATTTCCATCCAACCGCCGAGATAGGGCAGGCGTGTGCCATCAACGACATGCAATGGTCCCGGCAGCCGCCGTTCGCGCCATTCATCGAGCTTCTGCGCAACCCAGTCGCCATGTTTGCGGATCAGCGTTTCGACCTCGGCGAGCGGGGCGCGATGCGGCGCGCCGACGCGCAGTCCGCGGTGGTCGATGGTCAGGCCGATGGTACGTCGTCGCGCGCGGCGTAGCGTATAGGGAACGATGCGGTCGCCCAGCGCGATCGTCCGTGGGGTCTCGCCTTCTGCCGTTTTTTTGATGGCGAACGGGAGTTCAGCTTGCCAGGGCATTCGCGGTTGACGTGTAACGGTGTGGCGAGAGTCGGCGCATCTCGGCCTCGATCCATTGTTCGGCCAGGGCTGTCACTTCCTCGGCAGATTTCCCGGTGGTGTCGATGGCCGGCCCGATGCTGACGGTGATCAATCCCGGCTTTTTTACGAAGGCGTTCTTGGCCCAGAACTCCCCGGCATCGTGGGCGACCGGAACGGCAGGAACGCCCGCCGTGACAGCCAGATGGGCGCCACCGGTCTTGAAGCGGCGACTCTCGCCGGGAGGGATGCGGGTGCCTTCGGGAAAAATAACGACCCAGTAGCCGGCCTTTAGGCGCTCGCGCCCCTGCTTTGCCACCTGCCGGATGGCGTTCTTTCCGGCGGCGCGGTCGATCGAGATCATCTTGACCGCGGCGAATGCCCAGCCGAGGAAGGGGATCAGCAACAGCGACCGCTTCAGCACGAAGACGAGTGGCGGAAAGATGGCCTGCAGGCCGATGGTTTCCCAGGCCGATTGGTGCTTGGAAAGGACAACCGACGGTGTGGCCGGAATGTTCTCGCGGCCGATGACCTGATAGCGCAATCCCAGCACATGGGCGCATAGCGCCATGAAGCCTGCTCGCCAAACAGCGATGATGGCAAAGCGAAAACGCATCGGCAGCACCACCGCGAGCGTGACGAGCAGTCCGGCGGGGGCGGTGATCAGGATGGCGAGGAGAAGGAACAGGCTGGAGCGTATCAGGGCGATCATGACTTCAGGATGTGCTCGGCCACCGCCGCCAGGTCGTCGAAAACCAGCGTGCCCTCTGGGATGCCGCCTTCGGCCTGGGTGGCCTTGCCTTTGCCGGAGAGAACCAGCACCGGCTTGGCGCCGGCGGTCGCCGCGGCCTGCAGGTCGCGCAGGGAATCCCCGACAGCGTAGGCCCTGCCGAGGTCAATATTGAAGCAGCCGGCGATGCGCTCGAACATGCCGGGCTTCGGCTTGCGGCAGTTGCAATTCGAGTCCGCCGAATGCGGGCAGTAGAAAATCGCGTCGATTCGTCCTCCCACCGCTCTGACGGCACGATGCATCTTGTCATGGATGGCGTTCAACGTATCCATGTCGAAAAGCCCGCGATCGATCCCCGACTGGTTGGAGGCCACCACGACGTGATAACCGGCCTGGCTCAGGCGGGCGATCGCTTCCAGGCTGCCGGGAATGGGTTTCCACTCGGCTGGCGACTTGATGAAGTGGTCGGAATCGAAATTGATGACGCCGTCGCGGTCGAGGA
>CAZCJW010000347.1:0-2475 GCA_964499185.1 uncultured Propionivibrio sp.
CGGGATCGAGTGCGCCGTTGCTGCCAAAGCCGCACCACAGGTTGCCGTCGACATCCGCCGTGATGCCGTCGAACGCTCCCGGGCCGTTGGCATCGACAAACGTACACCGACGGCCGAGCCGCTTGCCGTCCTTGCTGACCGAATACGCCCAGATTTTCCGATACGGTGTGGCACGCGACTCGACGACATACAGGACGCTTTCATCCGGCGAGAAGCACAGGCCGTTCGGACCGGCCATCTCCCCAATGACTTGCGTCAGCTTGCCGGTTTGCCCATCGATGCGATAAACGCCTTGCGGCAATTCCGGCTCCGCCTTCTCGCCCTCCCATTCACCGGAAATGCCGAAGACCGGATCGGAGAACCAGATCGACCCGTCCGACTTGCAGATGAGGTCGTTCGGCGAGTTGAAGCGTTTGCCTTCGAAGCGATCGGCAAGCACGGTGATCGACCCGTCGTACTCGGTACGCGTGATGCGCCGTGTAAGGTGCTCGCAGGCGATCAGTCGCCCCTGGCGGTCGCGCGCCAGCCCGTTGGCGTGATTCGACGGATGGCGAAACACCGACAGTGCGCCGGTCGTTTCATCCCAGCGCACGATGCGATTGTTGGGGATGTCGCTGAACACCAGGTAGCGCCCGTCGCCGAACCATACCGGCCCCTCGGCCCAGCGCAGGCCGGAGCCCAGTTGCTCGACCGAGGCGCTGAAGATGCGGTAGCGCAGAAACGCTGGATCGAGCACCTCGACGGCCGGGTCGGGGTAGCGCGAGTTGCCCGGGTAAGCGACATGCAGCGGCGAATTGTCCATCAACGTTTCTCCTTTCGCCGCATGGTAAATCAGGTCACCGGCGCCGGGTTGAACACCGCCAGCGCGTTGAACAATCCCCACTGGTCGGCCCAGGTCTTCTTGCGGCCGCTGGCGACGTCGAGAATCAGGCGGAAGATTTCCCAGCCGACCTCCTCGATGGTCGCTTCGCCGGTGGCGATGGTGCCGGCATCGATTTCCATCAGGTCGTGCCAGCGCGCGGCAAGATCGCGGCGGGTGGCGACCTTGATCACCGGCGCGGCTTCCAATCCGTACGGCGTGCCACGGCCGGTGGTGAACACCTGGAGGGTCATGCCCGAAGCCAGTTGTTGCGTGCCGCAGACAAAGTCGCTGGCCGGCGTCGCGGCAAAGGTCAGGCCCTTCCTGCGGATTTTTTCTCCGGGCGAGATCACGTCCACGATGGCGCTGGTACCGGATTTGGCGATCGAACCCATCGCCTTTTCGACGATGTTGGCCAAACCGCCCTTCTTGTTGCCAGGGGTGGTGTTGGCAGCACGGTTTGTTTCCCCACGGTCGAGGTAATCGTCGTACCAGGCCATTTCGCGCAGCAGCGCCTTGCCGACGTTTTCATCAATGCAGCGTGGCGTCAGCAGGTGGATGGCGTCGCGCACTTCGGTCACTTCCGAGAACATCACCGCGGCGCCGGCGCGCACCAGCAGGTCAGCGGCATAGCCGACAGCCGGGTTGGCGGTCACGCCGGAGAAGGCGTCGCTGCCGCCGCACTGCAGGCCGACGATCAGGTCGGACGCCGGGCAGGTCTCGCGCTTGCGCCGATTGAGGCGGGCGAGATGCACTTCGGCCTGCTTCATGATCGCGTCGACCATCGACTGGAAGCCGGTGAACTTCTCGTCCTGCAGGCAGATCACATCGTCGCTGACGACCTTGATCGGCACGCCACCCATTCCGCCTTCATTGAGCAGACGCTCCGGCGGCAGCTTTTCGCAGCCGAGGCTGATGACGAAAACCTCGTTGCCGAAGTTCGGGTTAAGCGCCAGGTTGTGCAGGGTACGGATCGGCACGACGGCGGCTGGCGCGTTGATCGCCACGCCGCAGCCGTAGATATGGTTGAGGCCGACGATGCCGTCGACGTTCGGGTACTTCGGCAGCACTTCGGCCTTGAGGCGCCTGACCACGTAATCGACCACGCCGGCGACGCACTGCACCGTCTGGGTGATCGCCAACAGGTTCTTGGTGCCGACGGTGCCGTCGGCGTTGCGGTAGCCTTCGAACGTGTAGCCTTCGAGCGGCGGCAGCGGCGCCGGCACCTTGGTCGCCAGCGGCAGCATTTCGAGCGGCGGCGCGTCCGGCAGACGTACCAGCGATTCCTCTATCCAGCTGCCCGGCGGGATCGGCTTCATCGCGTAGCCGATGACTTCGCCGTAACGCAGGATCGGCGCGTCCTGCGCGATGTCGACGAGCGCCACCTTGTGCCCTTGGGGGACGTGATCGCGCAGCGCCAGCCCATCATCGAATACCGTCCCGGCAGGCAGTCCGCCGGAATTGACGACAATGGCGACGTTGTCAGTCGGATGGACCTGGATGATCAGCGGCTTGAAGGTTTGGTTCATGCGATCCGGCTCCGTAGTTCGATTACAGCATCTCAAGCGGCGTGGCCCGACGCGGCGGCGGAAACAATCGGTCAAGTTCGGCAACGG
>CAZCJW010000348.1:0-2450 GCA_964499185.1 uncultured Propionivibrio sp.
AAAGGCGCGTCAGATTGCCCTTTGCCACGGTGGCGACGTTCAGCCGGAAGTGTATCAACCCGCCCGGCCCGTTGCCGTAAGTCCGCCACCGCAGGCGGTGATCAAGAGTTGCAACGGCCCAAGCTGCACCGATCAGTTCGGAAATCGCTACACAACGACCACGGGGAAAACGGTTCGCTCAGACGGCAAGCGCTGCTACCAGCAAGGGACACGGATCTACTGCGATTAAGTTCGCCAGTTAGTGATTGCCAGCAGGTCTATAAGCTATTGATCTTTATAGACTGCCGAAAACTCGGCCGAGCCCTGAGCCGAAAACTCGGCCGAGCAATGCCCGATATTCGCCAGCATCGGCTGAGTTTTCAGCCGATGTATAAGTGTCTCGCGCTTCGGGAGGTTGAAGCATGGGCGTTCTATAAGTTGTTGATCTTTATAGACTGCTGAAAACTCAGCCGATGTATACCCGAGATTTACCAGCATCGGCGCAGTTTTGCGCCGATGTATAAGCGTCTCGCGCTTTTGCAATGCGAAGAATGGGTAAATCTGGCCGTTTTGGGGGTCTGCACAGTTTTGTGCATACTCCGTTGCGGGCTTTCCAAGGCTCACAAGCATCAAACGAATGTCGGTCAGAACGTGCTATCGGTGCGTTTTTTGATCCTGTTGCGCAATGCGTCCCATCGTTCAGACAGCGCCTCAACTTCGGCAACTGTCTTCGGGGGTGTCCGACTGTCACGAGCAACATCCCTCAAATCGTTGCACCATGCCGCCGGGTCATCCAATTCCTCTTCGCCGATGCAAAGTGCGAGCAACATCTCGTTGTCAGGCAACTGGTCAAACATAGATTTGATGGCCGCTTTCTTGGTAATGCGCAACTCTCAAACAACAAAACCCCGGCGAAGAGCACCGGGGTTAATACTGCCTGGAGGGTTGTCAAATGAAGCAGAGTCGCGGTTTGAGCCTAGTTCGCTGTTGAACGCATTACAAGGTTTCTTTTACGCCGACCGCTTCAAACAAAAACCCCGGCGGAAAGGGAGTGCGCCGGGGTAAGCAGGGTCTACAGAGGGGATTCAAATATTCAGACCGATGTTCTCTCGCCAGGTTCCATCCTTTTCGGAGATTCCAGCTGGACCAATCGCCTCTGTTTAACCGTTACCCGGTTTCATGGTTTTCTTTGGTAACCAGCGTGGTAACCAATTCCTTGGTAACCATCGCAAACAGGCGCTTTCCGTGGATACCTCTCTGGATACCGCGGACATGGATACCTGGATACCATCGGCCCAATGCAATAAGATGGGGTATCCTCTCGTCCTAATCCATAAGAAAAAAGGCTGTGCCATGTTGATCAAAGAAGCGGATGACAAATCCAAGGATATTGAAATTCTGAAGGCGCTTGCCATCCGTTCTGACGTATCCGCCGATACCCGCAAGAGGATCGAACAGGAAATCCGGAATATTGAGTCGGGCATGAGAGGTGAGGCTGAAGCCGCCTACGAGATGGCGTTCCACTACGGCGCTTCAAAGAACTGGATGATCCTCAACGACCTCCGGCTTGAATGCGACGGGCGTGTCGCCCAAATTGATCACCTATTGATCACCCGGTTCCTGGAAATCTACGTCTGCGAGAGTAAGCGCTTTTCGGAGGGCGTCGCCATTAACGAGCAGGGAGAATTTTCGGCTTTCTACCGTGGCAAACCTTATGGCGTTCCCTCGCCGCTCGAGCAAAATCGGCGCCACATGGCCGTTCTGGAAGCAGTCTTTAAAACCGGACAAGTCGCCCTGCCGACGCGCCTTGGTTTCACCATCAAGCCCTCACTGCACGGATTGGTGCTCGTCTCCAAAACGGCACGCATTTCACGGCCAAAGGCCAAAATTGAAGGCATCGAGACAGTCATTAAGAACGACCAATTGAAGGCCAGGATTGACCGCGACATCGATAACGACAACAACGTTCTTTCGGCAGTCAAAATAGTCGGCCAAGAGACTCTAGAAGAATTCGCCAAAAATCTCGCTGCAGCGCACAAGCCCATATCCTTCGCTTGGGCCGCACGGTTTGGACTGCCCGCTGAGGCGCCGGCCACCGGTGCCATTCCGGCGCCTCTCACAGTCAGAGACACGAACCATGCGCCGTCCATGCCCCCAGGCGCCCCACACCCGACTGAGGCGGCAAATGAAGACAAGAAGTCGAAACTCGCTTGCGTGAATTGTGGAATCACGGTCACCTACAACGTGGCCAAATTTTGCTGGTTCAACAAACCGCGTTTTGGTGGCAAGGTTTACTGCATGGAGTGCCAAAAGGCGGTGGTCGTCGGCTGATCACGGCGCTTGCAGCCCGAATTGCGCCGGGATTTTCAGGCCACCAACTCAAGCATCACTCCTAAATTCACGCGGGAAAAATCAAGTGACTCCAACCGAATTTATCGCAAAGTGGCAGCACAACACGCTTTCCGAACGGG
>CAZCJW010000349.1:0-2429 GCA_964499185.1 uncultured Propionivibrio sp.
GGATATCGTGTTCCTTGAGGTTGATGCCCAGTGCTTCGAGCGACTGCAGGTAGAGTTCCTGGATGTTGTCGGGCGACGGCTTCAGGACGACCTGATACTGGTAGTAATGCTGCAGCCGGTTGGGGTTTTCGCCATAGCGGCCGTCCTTGGGGCGGCGCGACGGCTGCACGTAGGCGGCGTTCCATGGCTCCGGGCCGATCGCACGCAGGAACGTGGCGGTATGGAAAGTGCCGGCGCCGACCTCGATGTCGTAAGGCTGGAGCAGCGCGCACCCCTGTTTGTCCCAGAAGCTCTGGAGACGCAGAATGACTTCCTGAAAAGTTGGCATGTAAGGCTTCGAAAATAAACGTGAAAAACGCGACAAGCGACGATTTTACTTGGTTTTCCCTGCGACAAGAAGGCGCGGGAAGACTCAGGCCGATAGCGTCATCCAGGCTTCATAGGAGTCGCCGGATGCAAGCATGATGGCGTGATCGGCAACGTCGCCGCGTTCCACGCACACGTAGCCGACGTGGTTGCCTTCGCCGAGGTCGGGGATGTTCTTGTCGTTGCTCCAGGCGTTCCAGACCACCGCGCACTTGGCCGTCGATTCGATGTTGATGGTGCGGGTTCCGCTGGAGAGGGCCTGCCGGTCGGGTACGTCGAGGTAAATTCGGTCGGTGACACTGTCGATGGTCACGTCGCCTTGCTGTGGCTTGCGCGCGAAACTGTCCATCTTGTCGATGTA
This sequence comes from uncultured Propionivibrio sp., assembly GCA_964499185.1. GTDB lineage: Bacteria > Pseudomonadota > Gammaproteobacteria > Burkholderiales > Rhodocyclaceae > Propionivibrio. The sequence continues at coordinate 728 of CAZCJW010000349.1, forward strand.
GGTGGTGCCGTCCAGACCGGAAATTCGGACTCTGGCCACGTCGGGAACGGCGAAATAAGTGTGGAAAGCAAAAGCCAGTGGCGCGGTATCGGTGTCGCGGTTCTCGACGTGCATGCCCATCTTTAGTGCTTTGCCAGCTTCTATTTCCAGGCGGAAAAAGAAAGCGTGCGGCCAGAGCACGCTGGTGGCGGCATCGCCCTCCAGTTCCATCACCAGTCGGGTCGCGCCATCTTCCAGGCGTTCGGCGGCGACGATGGTCCATTCCCTGATGCGGGCAAAACCGTGCATGGTCTTGCCGTCCGGACCGGGGCCGAACCACGGCAGGCATAGCGGGATGCCGCCGCGGATCGGCGTGCCTTCCTGCAGCAGGGTTTTCGGGGACACCCACAGCATTTCGGGCTGCCCGACAGGCTGGAAGGACATGACATGCGCACCTTGCACGGCAATGACCGTTCGCCCGAGCGCGTTTTCGACCACCAGCATCGGCAGGCCTGAATCGGTGGGTTGGTGCAGTCCGGGAAAGAGTTGCCGGGAGTTCATCAGCCGGATGCCGGCAGAGAGGAGTTGCTGCTCGTTGCGTGCGTGGTCGGGCATGTTGGCGTCCTTGGGAGTTCCACTGAGCGGGTCAGGATAGCGCTTTGCGCCGCCGGGCGAAAGCCAGCAGCGCCAGTGAAGCCATCACTGCCGGCCCATTCCCCCAGCGCACGTAGGGCGTGCTGCCGGTGTAGGCACGGACTTCGCCGACCAGGGCGCCGCGGGTGAAGGGGGGGAGTGTGTCACGGACCGAGCCGTCGGCGTCGATGATCGCCGTCATGCCGGTGTTGGTGGCGCGCAGCATCATGCGTCCTGTTTCCAGTGCGCGCAGGCGCGCGATCTGCAGGTGCTGCGCAGGTGCCAGGGAATCCCCGAACCAGGCGACGTTGGAGATATTGACCAGTAGCGTGGCTTCGGGCAATGCACGGATGATCTCCTCGCCGAACGCATCCTCGTAGCAGATGTTGAGTGCGATTTTCTGGCCATTGATGTTCAGCGGTGCTTGCTCTCGTGCGCCAGAGGTGAAATTCGACATCGGGATGTTGGCCATGGCCATGAACCAGGCGAAGCCAGGCGGGATGAATTCGCCGAAGGGGACGAGATGCGACTTGTCGTAGCGTTGCCGGCCTGACGTGCCGAGGCTGACCGCACTGTTGGTATAGCCCTGGCGATCGCCGGTAACGATGCCGAAGATCAGGTCGCCGTCTTGCCGTGATGCGAGCTTCTGCATTTCGTCCAGATACGCGGGCGGGACTTCATGCAAGAAGACGGGCAGCGCCGTCTCCGGGAGAACGGTCAGTTGTGCCGGATTGTCATGCATCAACCGATAGTACGTGCGTAGCGACTCCTCGAATTTCTCGGGGCGCCACTTGAGGTCCTGGGCAACGTTTCCCTGCATCAGGGCGACGCTCATTGGCTGCCCCTTTGGCGTCGTCCATGGGTGGTTGAGCAGCAGCGCCCCACAAAGAAAAACAAGGGCGATCGATACGAGGTGAGTACGGAGGTCGCATCGCCGGATAACCCCGTGGATCAGCGTGGCAACAAGGGCTGTCATCAGCGAGACACCGAAGACCCCGAGCACCGGAGCGAATCCGGCGAGCGGACTCGGCGGGGCCTGCGAATAACCGATCGACAGCCACGGGAAGCCTGTCAGGAACCAGCCGCGAAG
>CAZCJW010000350.1:0-2428 GCA_964499185.1 uncultured Propionivibrio sp.
AGCGGATGGTCGCAGGCGACCACCACCGACAAAGCCTCTTCCCCGATCGGTGTGAACAGGCAATCCTGGTTGGCCGGGCTGGTCGGTTCCGGCGTACGTCCGATGACCACGTCCAGACGGCCGTCGCGCAGCAGATCGATGAGGCGATCGCTGGTGTCGACGCTGAGTTCGATCGACAGCAGCGGATACTCCTCCTTCAGCGCGATCATGGCCGCGCTCAGGTAGGTCGGTGCCGCGGCGGTGATGCTGCCTACCAGCAGCCGGCCGGAACTACCGAGGCGCAGTTCATGCAACTCGCGCCCCAGCGCCGCCATGCTGTTGCGCAGGTTACGGAATGTATTGAGCACCGCCTGGCCGGCCGGGTTCAACAGCAAACCCCGGCCAACGCGATCGAACAGCGCTTCCCCCAGCGCCTCTTCTAGCTCGCGCAGCATCTTGCTGGCGGCCGGCTGGGTCATGCCCAGATGCTGCGCGGCGGCGTGCAGGGTACGGAACTCGTCGATGGCCAACAACAGGGCGACCTGGCGCATGCGCAGGCGGTTGAGCAATTGCTCGGTGCGTGAAGAAAATGTGGCCACGATCGATAACCTCCAGATATCAATATATCAAATACTTTCAATATTCATGAATCAATTCGATTGTTAGGATCGTTGCCATTCCCGAGTTTCAGTGGGCAACCACACCACGGCCTGTTACCTCATGAACCAAGACTTGCTGCCCGATCTGGCGTTAGCGCGCGACGAATTCCTCGCCTCCGGTGATGAGCGCATGCTGCCGATCGTCGACGCCCATCACCATTTCTGGGACATGCGCAATCCACACCCCTGGCTCACCGAATGGCCCCGGATTCCGTTCCGTTACGGCGATTACGAGGCGATTTGCAAGGATTTCCTGCCTGATGACTACGCCGCGCAATGCGGCTCGCACCGGGTGTTGCGCCATGTGGTCATGGAAGGGGAGTGGACACCCGAGGACCCGGCCGGCGAAGCGTTCTGGATGCAGTCGCTGGCGCAGCGTTGCGGCATGCCACACGCGATGGCGGCACAGATCTGGCTGGATCGGCCGGATGCCGAGGAATTGATGCAGATCTACACGCGTGCGCCGCTCAAGGGGTTTGTGCGCAGCGTGCGGCACAAGCCGAATTGCGCTAGCCGCGAAGGCTATCGGAGCGACTGGGCAAAGCCCGGTTCGATGCGCTGCCCGGTCTGGCGACAGGGCTATTCGCGCCTGGCTTCCTACGGCCTGATGTTCGAGCTGCAGGCCCCATGGTGGCACATGCCGGAGGCGGGGGAACTGGCGCGCGATTTTCCCGAAACGCGGATTATCGTCAACCACGCCGGGCTTCCGGGAACGCGTGATGCGGAAACGCTCAGGCAGTGGCGCGCGGCCATGAAGCAACTGGTCGACTGCTCCAATATACTGGTGAAAGTATCCGGCATCGGCGTATGTGGCGAACCGTGGACCGCCGAGCAGCAGGCACCGGTGGTTGATGCGCTGATTTCCGATTTCGGCGTGGCGCGCTGTCTGTTCGCCAGCAACCATCCGGTCGATGCGCTCGTGGTCGGGCTCGACGACCTGTGGAGTGGATTCAAGGCACTGACCCGGAAACTGATTCCCGAACAACGCCTGGCGCTGTTCTGCGATAACGCGACCACGCTGTACGGTTTGCGTTGATTCATGCTGTACGTCGTAACCCACCAAGCCATACATCATCAGGAGGTTCGCATGAAAGCACTCAAGACACTGACCCTTCGCAGCGCGCTGGCCATCATCATGGCCGCGCTATGCTTTGGAACCACCGTTGCGGTTGCCCAGGAAATCAAGGCCCGATTCGGCACCTCCCTGCCTGATAGCCATCCGCAGACGCTCGGCGCACGCAAGTTCGCCGAATTGGTTGACCAGAAGAGCAAGGGGCGCATCAAGATTTCCGTCTATTCCGGCGCGCAACTGGGCAGTGACCAGCAGATGCAGGCAGCGCTACGCGGCGGCACGCAGGAATTCACCGCGCCGTCGACCGCGACGCTGGCCAATCTGGTCAAGGAATTCGGCGTGTTCGGTTTGCCGTTCTCGTTTGCGAGCGAAAAGCAGGCCTATGCTGTCTTCGACGGTCCGTTCGGGCAAAGCATCCTGGCCAAGCTGACGGAAAAAGACATCATCGGCCTGGCCTACTGGGAAAACGGCTTCCGCCACTTCACCAACAGCAAGCGCGCGATCGTCAAGGCGGAAGATCTGGGTGGACTCAAGGTGCGCACCATGCAGAACAACCTGTACATCGACCTGTTCGCCGGGCTGGGCGCCAATGCCATACCCATGCCGGTCAATGAGCTGTTCACTGCGCTGGAGACAAAGGCCGTCGATGCCCAGGAGAACCCCTACACCGTGGTGCAGGCGCAGAAGTTCTACGACGTGCAGAAATACCTGTCGACGA
>CAZCJW010000351.1:0-2428 GCA_964499185.1 uncultured Propionivibrio sp.
TCTGTTTCGCTTGTTCAGTGTTTGCGTAACAGATTGTAATCATCGGCAGACTTGATGTAGCGCGGCGCGATAAATGATCGCAGATCGTGAGATATTCAGAAGCTATCCCCGATTGTAGCCGGTGAAAACAAATTACATAAAACGCCGATGGCAGTCAGAACAATAGGCCGCCCATCATCTCCGGCTGGTAATTGGTAATTACCAGCTCACCACTTTCCTTTGGTTTCCCCTGGGCGTTGGCGACGCTGTATTTGATGCCGGTTTCGTGGAACGTGAAAGCGTTAAAACAGGCACGGATGTCGGGGTGGTCGTTAATCGACAGCATCACCTTGCCTTTGCAGGCGGCCATGAAAGCAGCGAGCTTTTCATACTGGTCCCACTCGAACGGAACACCATAACCCTCTGTTTCCCAGTACGGAGGATCTGCATAGAAGAAAGTATGCAGGCGGTCGTAGCGACGGGCACAGTCATCCCAAGACAGATTCTCAATGGTCGTTCCTGCGGCTAAGCGTAAATGGGCGCCTGAAAGGTTCTCCTCGATCCGTAATAGATTGACCGTCGGCGCCGTGGTGGCGGTACCGAAGGTCTGGCCGCTCACCTTGCCGGCGAACGCGTGGTGCTGGAGGTAGAAGAAACGGGCGGCGCGCTGGATATCGGTCAGTGTCGCAGGCTGCTGGAGCTGTGCCCACTTGAACACCTGGCGTGAGGAGATCGCCCACTTGAACTGGCGGACGAATTCCTCGAGGTGGTTCTGCACCACGCGGTAGAGGTTCACCAGTTCGCCGTTGATGTCGTTCAGCACTTCCACCGGGGCCGGTACCGGGCGCAGAAAATACAGCGCCCCGCCACCGCAGAACAGCTCGACGTAGCATTCATGCGGAGGGAACAAGGGGATCAGCCGGTCGGCCAGGCGGCGTTTGCCGCCCAGCCACGGGATGATCGGATTAACCGGGTTGTTAAGGATCGCGCTCATCAAGTCTCTCTTTCCGCACACGGGGTGCTCGATCGGGAGGCTCGACGGCCTTCAGGTGGTTCATCTCCCCGCAACGGGGGCATTTGATCGCCAGGCGGCGGTAGTCCGCCTCGGCCAGTTTCTTGTTGCACTTACCGCATCGAATCTCTTCCACAAAGATGCCTATCCCGTGTAGGCTTCGGCCCGCTGTGTGCACAGCACGGCGCCTCGGCCAAACGCAGGCGGGTTCTGCGGGCGGTGGCTGTCACGGGTGTTCCCGCACCCGTGACGGTCGCGCCGTCTCTTTCATTACACCAACCCGAGCTGTGTCTTAACAGCATCGACAAAGACTTGCCAGGCGGCTGTTATGGTGGCCAGAGCGGCAACATCAGCGGCTTTACGAGCCTCCTCTTTGCGGGCCAGGCGGTTGGTGCGGATGGCCGTTTGCGCGGTGCGCCAGGCAGCGGCGGTAGCCAGGATGTCATCGGCCGCCCACTGCGACGGTTTGTTCTTGGCATCGGCCCAGGCTTGCACGTAGGCCGGGGCCACACCTGCATAACCTGCGTTCGCGAACGCCTGTGCTTGCGCCTCAGCTTCAGCATATTCCGTGGCGCGATTACCAAGGGCCGCAACATAGATTGCATCGGCGTCTGCATCAATTTTCTTGATCAATGCGGCGATGGCCTCCGGGAGTGACAACTCCGGCGGATCAACAAGTATTGGATAACCGTTCGCGTCAGAGACAATCCGCTTTCCGATCGATTGACCATCAATCAGCGCGGCATGTTGGGCCGAATTGATATTAACGGCGTCGGCTGGAATGTTGTCCCCGTGGATTTCGCGGCTGTAGAAGCCGCCTGTTGATTTTGCGTAAAACATCGCGTCTCCTAGTATCCCAAACCGATCACATGCACACCGCCCGGAGCAACATTAGCGTAAAGCGTTCCCCCGGTCGCCCCTAAATTGACGCCAATCGGCGACTGCACGGTACCGGAGTCAATTGCCGATGCCGAGATGTTGGCAGTGGGAAATGCGATTGGCCACGAAAACGCTTGGGTCGTCCCTGGCATCGCGACCGTTAGCCACTGGATGATCAACCCCGACGGGATCTTCTGCCATCCGGAGCTGGCCAATGATGCCGGGAACAGCTTCGCTGCCGTGTATCCGAACGCGTTCCACTGGCCGGCTCCGTTATACGACAAAGCCAATGAGTCCCCGGGCGACACGGTCAATGTGGCGGCCAACGATTGCCCGGACCCCACATTGTTTGCAGCGATGGTCGCCGCTCCATGCCCCGCAAGCGAGACATCTTTTGTTGACTGATTCACAAACCATACCGTTACTCCCGCAGGAAATGTCGCTGCGTCCGGGAGGGTTACTGTTTGTCCCGACGTGCTTCCGTAGAAAGTATATAAACCGCCAAGATGATCGGCCGTCATCGCCGCGCTGACATTGGTTGACCCCTGCGCACTGAGG
>CAZCJW010000352.1:0-2410 GCA_964499185.1 uncultured Propionivibrio sp.
TGAAACGCACCTATCAACCGTCGGTAGTTCGCCGCAAGCGTACCCATGGCTTTCTCGTCCGCATGGCCACCCGTGGCGGTCGTGCCGTGATTCGCGCTCGTCGCGCCAAAGGTCGGCATCGTTTGGCCGTTTGAACGCCATAGAGCCTGAGGGTAAAGGCCGGATTCATCCAGCTGGATTCCCCAAAAGCCATCGACTGACTAAAACGGATGAGTTTTCATCCGTTTTTAGTTTCAGGAAGGCACTGAGAAGCAGCACTTTCCTGTTACATTACCGCCCTCGAGGGATCGAACAGGCTGGTGGCGCAAGGCTAGGCTTGGTCGTTGCAAAGCGGTTTCTTCGCCGTTCGGTTGATCGTAACCTGATCCGGCGGGTGATTCGCGAAGCCTTTCGCAAGATACACTTCGACTTGCCCTCCGCTGATTTGATCGTTCGCCTGGCAGTAAAACCGGCCTTACCGCTTGATCGAAAAGTGTTGGCCGAGGAGACTCGAAGGTTGCTGGAAAAAGCACGCAATATTGGACGTTAGACCATGAAACTGCTTCTGGTTCTGATCCGCTGCTACAAATATGCGATCAGCCCGATACTGGGGCAGAATTGCCGTTTTTATCCCAGTTGCTCGGATTACACCGCGCAGGCGATTGAAAAACATGGGGCTCTCAAGGGAGTCCATCTTGGATTGAAACGAATCTTTCGCTGCCACCCCTGGAACACTGGGGGCTTTGATCCCGTTCCCTAATATTCTTCTTGAGTAGGCTGTTCATGGATAACCGACGCCTGATCGTTTTGTGCATTTTTTCATTCTCGCTGGTCATGCTTTGGGATGCCTGGCAGAAATTCAATCAACCCAAGGCTCCCGCCACTGTCGCTTCGGCGCCTGCGGCTGCTGGCAGTTCAGCTGTTCCGACGCCATCGTCAGGTGTCCCGGCAACGACTGCTGGCGAAACGGCAACTCCTACCGCTGTACCGGCTCCGGCTTCCGCTGCGTTGAAAGGAGAGATTGTCGAGATCAAGACGGATCTTTTCGTTGCCCGAGTTGCTGCCCAAGGGGGGGATCTGGTCGGGCTTGAGTTGGCCAAGTACAAGGCCACTGAAGACAAGTCGAAGCAATTTATGCTTTTCGACCCGAAACATCAGTACTTTGCCCAGAGCGGGCTGATCGGCGACAGTCTTCCCAACCACAAGACGATGTTTACCATCGTGCCAGGAAAGCGGGAATTGGCTTCCGGTGCAGACACGATCGAACTTCGACTTGAAGCGCAGGTAGCCGGTGGCGTCAACGTAGCCAAAATCTATACCTTCAAACGCGGAAGCTATTTGATCAACGTTGCCTATGAAATTGACAACCGTAGCCAGCGCGAGTTGACTTCGTATGCCTATTACCAATTGCAGCGTGACACGCAAGCGCCGGCAGGCGAGAGCAGCATGGTCAGCACGTTTACGGGGCCGGCGGTTTTCACCGAACAGGGCAAGTTCCAGAAAATCGACTTCAAGGATATAGCGAAAGGCAACCCAAAATTCGAGCAAAAGGCCGATAACGGCTGGATGGCAATGATCCAGCACTACTTTGTTTCGGCCTGGATTCCTCAGGAAAAATTGCAGCGGGAATACTACGTGCGCAAATTGGAGGGAGGGGTGAATCCAGCAGTTGCCGCAGGCGTCATTGTTCCGGTTCAGCCTGTAGCTCCGGGGTCGAAGACGACCTTCGCAACTTCGCTCTATGCAGGTCCGCAAATCCAGTCGATACTCGCCCAATTGGAAAAACCGGTTGCGGAAGGAGGGATAGGCGCACAAGGCTTGCCGTTGGTTGTGGACTACGGTTGGCTGACGATCGTTGCAGCACCGATCTTCTGGTTCCTGGAATTCATTCATAAAATAGTCGGAAACTGGGGTTGGGCCATCGTTTTCTTGACCATCTGCATCAAGGCCGTCTTTTTCCCGCTCTCGGCGGCCAGTTACAAGTCGATGGCCAAGATGCGTGCCATTACGCCGCGACTGCAGGCGTTGAAGGAGCGTTGCGGCGACGACAAGCAGAAGCTCAACATGGAGATGATGAATCTCTACAAGACCGAGAAGATAAATCCGCTGGGCGGCTGCCTGCCCATTGCGGTACAGATCCCTGTCTTCATTGCTCTTTACTGGGCCCTGCTCGGTGCAGTGGAAATGCGCGATGCGCCATGGATATTGTGGATCCAGGATCTCTCCTCGCAGGATCCCTATTATGTCCTGCCGATCATCATGATGGTGACCATGCTGATCCAGACCAAGCTCAACCCAACACCGCCCGACCCGATCCAGGCAAAGATTACGATGATCATGCCGTTTGCCTTCGGTATCATGTTCTTCTGGTTCCCCGCCGGTCTGGTGCTTTACTGGGTAGTTAACAACGTTCTGTCCATTGCTCAGCAAT
>CAZCJW010000353.1:0-2371 GCA_964499185.1 uncultured Propionivibrio sp.
GAGAAGGACGTCGCCAACCTCGAGTTTCGCCGCATGTTCAACAATCCGGCCGACCCGCTCAACTGCTTCGTGGACATCCAGGCCGGTGCCGGTGGAACGGAAGCCCAGGATTGGGCGTCGATGCTGTTGCGCATGTATGTCAAATATGGCGAGCGCAAAGGTTACACCGTAGAGGTGCTGGAAGAATCCGACGGTGACGTGGCCGGCATCAAGACAGCCACCATCAAACTCTCGGGTGATTACTGCTTTGGCATGCTGCGCTCGGAAACAGGCATTCACCGTTTAGTGCGCAAATCGCCATTCGACTCGAATGCACGCCGTCACACCAGCTTTGCCTCGGTGTTCGTCTATCCGGAAATCGACGATTCGTTCGAGATCGATATCAATCCGGCGGACCTTCGTATCGACACCTACCGCGCCTCGGGCGCCGGCGGTCAGCACATCAACAAGACCGATTCGGCGGTGCGTATCACGCACATGCCGTCGGGAATCGTCGTGCAATGTCAGAACGACCGCTCGCAGCACCGCAACCGGGCCGAGGCGATGGCCATGCTGAAATCGCGTCTCTATGAACAGGAAATCCGCAAGCGCCAGGCTGAACAGCAGAAACTGGAAGATGCCAAGACCGACATCGGCTGGGGACACCAGATACGTTCCTACGTGCTCGACCAGTCGCGCATCAAGGATTTGCGCACCAATGTCGAAGTCGGCAACACGCAAAGCGTACTCGACGGCGACCTGGACCAGTTCATCGAAGCCAGCCTGAAACACGGGGTTTGACGACCTGCAGCGACGCCCCACCGAATCAAATCAATACGAGACTCGACATGTCTGATCAGACCAATACCGCCAACGAACAAGACGAAAACCACATCATTGCCGAACGCCGCGCCAAACTGGCCGAATGGCGTGCAACCGGCAAGGCATACCCGAACGATTTTTCCCGCGAGAACATCTCCGGGAAGATCATCGAGCTCTACGATGCAAAATCGGGCGAAGAACTCGAGGCGACTCCGGTCGAGGTCAAGATCGCCGGGCGCATCATGCTCAAGCGTGTCATGGGCAAAGCGTCGTTCATTACCATCTCTGACGTTGGCGGCCGCATCCAGCTTTATGTCGCCCGCGACAAGGTCGGCGAGGAAACCTACACTGCCTTCAAACGCTGGGATATCGGCGATATCATTGGCGCCGTCGGCACCCTCTTCCGCACCAAGACCAACGAACTGACGGTCCAGTGCGCTGAAATTCGCCTGCTTTCGAAATCCTTGCGTCCGCTGCCTGAGAAGTTCCACGGCCTGACCGACCAGGAACAGAAATACCGCATGCGCCACATCGATCTCATCATGAACGAGCAGTCGCGCTTCACCTTCATGGCGCGCAGCCGCATGGTGCAGTCGATCCGTAACTACATGTGCAGCCATGGCTTCCTCGAAGTCGAAACGCCGATGATGCACCCCATTCCCGGCGGCGCATCGGCGCGACCGTTCAAGACGCATCACAACGCGCTGGATATGGAACTCTTCCTGCGCATCGCGCCAGAGTTGTATCTCAAGAAGCTCGTTGTCGGCGGGTTTGAGAAAGTCTTCGAGATGAACCGCAACTTCCGCAACGAAGGCATGAGTCCGCGGCATAACCCCGAGTTCACCATGATGGAGTTCTATGAGGCGTACTCGGAATACCGCAAGCTGATGGACTTCACCGAAGGACTGCTCCGCCATGCTGCGCGCGAAGCGCTGGGTGCTGAAGTCTTCGAGTACCAGGGGCGCACGCTGGATATCTCCAAGCCGTTCGACCGTTTGACGATGGTCCAGGCCATCATGAAATACTGTCCGCAATACACGCTGGAGCAATTGACCGACGGCGACTGGCTCCGCCAGAAACTGGCGGCGATGAAGGTCGAACTGAAACCCGGTATGGGCCTGGGTACGTTGCAACTCCTGATGTTCGAGGAAACGACCGAAGCCGACTTGTGGGATCCGACCTTCATCATCGACTACCCCGCCGAAATCAGTCCGCTGGCCCGCTGCAGCGACGGGAACCCGGAAATCACCGAGCGTTTCGAGTTATTCATCGTCGGCCGTGAAATCGCCAACGGCTTCTCCGAGCTGAACGATCCGGAAGACCAGGCCGAGCGCTTCCAGCAGCAGGCCAAAGCCAAGGATGCCGGCGACGAAGAGGCGATGTACTACGATGCCGACTACATCCGCGCGCTCGAATACGGGCTGCCCCCCACCGGCGGCTGCGGTATCGGCATTGACCGCCTGGTCATGCTGCTGACCGACTCGCCGAATATTCGCGACGTCATCCTGTTCCCGCAGATGCGTCCCGAGTAAGGGCTGCAAAACGGATTTCAAGGCGCCCTGCGGGGCGC
>CAZCJW010000354.1:0-2353 GCA_964499185.1 uncultured Propionivibrio sp.
AGTCCAACGCCGGCAGCATGATGAACGGCATGCCGATGACCTCGTCGATCGGTTGTGGCACCTGGGCCGGTAACGCCACGAGCGAGAACATTCACTTGCATCACTACATGAATGTGACCTGGGTTTCCAAGGAATACGACAAGCCTGACTGGATGACCGACGAGGAACTCTTCGGTGAGTTCTACGATCCGGAACTGGAAAAGATTCAGTACTCTCCGTTCTAATAGCAACAAGCAACCGGATGGCGCCGGCACGGTGCGGGGATCTCCCGGCGCCGTGACGGCGGTTTTTATTGCAGGGTACTCCATGCCCATTGGCCGAGAACACGAGATCGGCTCAACAAGTGAACTCAGGCAATCCTTACAGGCTGCGTGACATTTTGGGATCAGAAAGCCACGAGTAGCGCGTATTCCGCCTCGCGGAGCATCGGCAAGGTGCGGGCCACCGCGCTTTCCGTGGTCTCGTTGCCCATCGGCAGGCTAACACTGATCGATCCGCAAACCACGCCTTCGTGGGAGCGAATGGGGACGGCGATGCCCCGGACGCGTTGGGCGATTTGTTGCTCCAGCAGGGCGTACCCGTTGGTGCGGGCGTTGTTGATCAGTTGCCGGACAGCTTCCTCCGTGGTTGCGGTAAAAGGTGAGTACGGAATGAACTTTCGCCCGCTGAGCCATTTGTCGACGTCTTCCGGCGAGTAGGTGGACAAGATCGCAATGCCTGCCGACGAGAGATTGGCGGGAATTCTCGCTCCCAGCACATAGCCGACGTTTTGCACCAGATTGGAGCCGTCCCGCGCGACGAACACAATGTCATCGCCGTCCATCACGGCAAAATAGGCCGCGCCCCCGAGTGCCAGGCTGAGCCGCTGCAGATAGGGCTGAACGGCGCGCGGCAGTTTTGCCGAATCAAAGTATGACCAGCCCAGCCGCAGTACGCGGGGCGTGAGCCAGAACAAATGGCCATCACTCTCGACGTATCCGAGATGTTCCAGGGTGCGCAGATAGCGCCGCGTTGCCGTTCGCGTAATGCCCGTGCGGCGGGCTGCCGTCGAGGCGGTGAGGCGCGGATGGGTATCGTTGAATGCCTCGATGATCTGCAAGCCTTTCTCCAGGCCGGCGATCCAGTCTTTCTTATTGAGTGGGGGCTTGTTGTTGATCATGGTCGCTCCTGTTCTGCGCGATTGTCATGCATGATTGCGCGATTGTCGCGCGTAAGGAGGGGGTAGTCAATCGACGTTTAAACCGCTTGGGCCTAGTATGTACGGGTAATTCCTGTAGCCGGTAGTTCATGCCGTTCAGAATAAAAAAGAAAGGGCGAGCCGTTGTGGGTGAGCCACGAGAGTGTCTTTATTGGCCGTCTTACATGGCTGGGTCGGAGATAAAAATCAGCGATGCCGCGTACTTTCCGTTGTCGCGGTGCCATTTCGTCGATGGCGGCTTGGCCAGCGGGCGCGTGGAGTCCAGTTGATTCCAAAAATGCAAAAACATGTGATGAATGATTGTTTGTGACTAGGCCGGAACCCTGTGAAAATAGGAAACGATCATGTTGTATGCCAAGTGCGCTTCAACGTTGTTGATCAATTGGCATCAAGTTTTATTTTGTTCTACCAATCCGGGTTGTAACTTTTCGGCATATGTTTCGTGGGTGTCGAATGTGTTCCAAGTCAGAATATTGTAGGCAAAGCGAAAGGATTGGCCGGGTATAGTCGGGAACGCCATTAGCCTAAGTGTGAATTGTCAGTGTCAGTATTTCCAACCTGCTGTCTTTTCCCGTAATTTGTTTTTCCAACATTTTCGAACCAAGGAGAAGTAAGAACATGACTACACAATCATCCAAGATCATCTGGACCAAGATTGACGAGGCGCCGGCGCTGGCAACCTATTCCTTGCTGCCGATCGTCCAGGCCTTTACCAAGGGCACGGGGGTCGAGGTTGAGACGAGCGACATCTCCCTGGCCGGCCGTATCATCTCCACCTTCCCGGAGCGCCTGACCGAAGCGCAGCGTATCCCGGACAACCTGACCCAACTCGGCGAACTGACACTCAAGCCGGAAGCCAACATCATCAAGTTGCCGAACGTCAGCGCGTCGGTGCCGCAATTGAACGCCGCCATCAAGGAACTGCAAGGCAAGGGCTACAACCTGCCGGACTACCCCGAAAACCCGCAGACGGAAGAAGAGAAGGAAATCCAGTCGCGTTATTCGAAGGTGCTCGGCTCCGCAGTCAACCCGGTGCTGCGCGAAGGCAACTCGGACCGTCGCGCGCCGCTTTCCGTCAAGAATTTCACCCGCAAGAACCCGCACAAGCTGGGCGCCTGGACGGCCGATTCCAAGGCCGAGGTGGCGTTCATGTCC
>CAZCJW010000355.1:0-2338 GCA_964499185.1 uncultured Propionivibrio sp.
TCTCAACGTTTCAGGACACGGTAAACATTCATGGCGAAGAAAAGGACGATACGAAGCATCCCGCAGGAACGGACTCCGATGCGCGAACAGGATCCGGCGGTGCGTGCCCGGAATTTCGAGGAAGTTGCCTGCGGCTACCATCCCGACGATGCAATGCGCGAATCGGAACGTTGCCTGTTCTGTCCGGACCAGCCCTGCGTATCGGGTTGCCCGGTCGGCATAAACATTCCCGGCTTCATCCGCAAGGTCAACGAGAAGGACATCCGCGGCGCTTACGACATCCTGACCGAAACCAGCCTGCTGCCCGCCATCTGCGGCCGCGTCTGTCCGCAGGAGAACCAGTGCGAAGGCGTGTGCACGGTGGGCCAGACACTCGAGGCCGTGGCCATTGGTCGCCTGGAGCGCTTCGTCGGCGACACGGCGATCCGGGAAGGCTGGGCCAATATCCCTTATATCGAACCGAACCGTTTCAAGGTCGGCATCGTCGGATCCGGTCCGGCCGGCATGGCCTGCGCGGCAGACATGGCCAAGGCCGGCTGCGACGTCACAGTCTATGAGGCCTTCCACCAGGCGGGCGGCGTGCTGAAGTACGGCATCCCGGACTTCCGCCTGCCCAATTCAGTGATCGACGCGGAAATAGACAACCTCAGAAAACTCGGCGTCAAGTTCGAGTGCAACACATTGGTTGGCCGCTTGTTCACTCTTGAGCAGATGATCTCGGAGATGGGTTATGACGCGGTATTCGTCGGCGTCGGTGCGGGCTACCCGACCATGCTCGGCATCCCGGGCGACTCCCTGAATGGGGTTCTCTCGGCCAATGAACTACTCACCCGCTGCAACCTGATGCGCGCGAAAGAATTCCCCAATTTTGACACGCCGCAGCCGATCGGCAAGCGCGTCGCCGTCGTCGGTGCCGGCAATACGGCGATGGATGCCATGCGCGTGTCGCTGCGCCTAGGCGCAGAAAAGGTCTACTGCATATATCGCCGCTCGCACAAGGAAGCGCCAGCCCGCGCCGAGGAAATCCACCACGCAGAAGAGGAAGGTGTCGAATTCCACTGGCTGACCAACCCGGTAGCCATCCTCGACGACGGTAACGGCAACGTCATGGGCATGCGTTGCGTGCGCATGGAACTCGGTGAGCCGGATGCGTCCGGACGCCGCCGCCCGGTACCCGTCGCCGGAAGCGAGTTCGATTTCGAATGTGATCTGGTGGTTTATGCCATCGGCACCAACGCTAACCCGATCATGGGCCAGACCTCGAAGCTCAGGCTGAACAAGTGGGGCTATATCGACACCGATGACAACCTGGCCACGTCCCTGGCTGGCGTCTTTGCCGGTGGCGACATAGTCACTGGAGCCGCCACCGTCATCGAGGCCATGGGCGCCGGTCGCCGGGCAGCGGCCAGCATGAAGGCCTACCTCGGCATTCGCGACACGAACCGTCCTTACCGTTCCGCTGGCGAGACCCTGTTCGGCATCGATACGAGTGAACGCAATTTCGCCCGGATCAGATCCTAGTCGCCCCCATCCACCTGCCGCTCAACCGCGTTTTTGGAATCGCTCCCCATGACCACAAAGAAAGTAACGAAGAAAGCCGGCAAGCAGACATGCACCACGCTAAAGGAACATATCGTCGAAATCATCAGTGATTCCGGCGAGGGCGCCCAGCGTTGCGGTCAGTCCCTAGGATCTATCGCCGCCCGCATGGGCAACGGCATCTGGACGACGGAAATCATCCCCGCGGAAATCCGCCCTCCGGCCCGCAGCGTTGCCGGTGCCAGCGGAAACCGCATCCGTATTGGTTCCACTTACATCACCAACGGCGGCGACGAAACCGACCTGGTGGTGGCCTTCAACGAACAGGTGCTCCTCGGCCGGGTCAACGCCCGCGAACTCAAGCCGGGCTGCATTATCCTGCTGGAAAATATGTGGCGGTCGCATAACGACCTGAATATCGTCAAATCCTACACAGAAGCTTATGAACGGCTGATCAAGGCCGGCTACAAGGTCGTCGAAATCCCGATGGAGGAGGAGTGCCTCAAGCTCACCTCCAACGCCAAGCGCGGCAAGAACATGTTCGCCCTCGGCATCCTCTGCTACATCTACAGTTTCGACCTGCAGATGGCGCGCGACCAGATCGCCCTGACCTTCGGCAAGAAGGAAACGAGTGTCATCGACGCCAACGTCGAACTGCTGGAAGCCGGCCACAAGTGGGCCGAAGCAAACATCGACTTCCGCTTCAGCATCCCGGCCACGCCGAGCGGCAAGCAGCAGATTTCCATCAACGGCAACACGTCGCTGGCGCTCGGCGTGATGGCCTCGGGCATGGACATCT
>CAZCJW010000356.1:0-2338 GCA_964499185.1 uncultured Propionivibrio sp.
ACTGGATGTCGCGCTACACCGAGCGCGCCGAAAACCTCGCCCGCCTGCTCGACGTGACCCACCAGATGTCGCTGGTACCGAAATCGGTCAACGCCGAGAACCAGAACTGGGGCGCCATCCTCGCGCTCAACAGCCTGGAGGAACGCTTCGCCGAGACCTACGACGAAGTAAACGCCGAAAACGTCCTGCGCTTCATGGTCACCGACCCCAACAATCTGTCGTCGATCTTCAGCTGCCTGCGCGCCGCCCGCGAAAACGCCCACGCCGTGCGCGGCACGCTGACCTCGGAAACATGGGAGAGTTGCAACATGACCTGGATCGACATGCGCGGGCAGAAGTTCGAGCAGATCATGTCGACCGGCATCGGCCAGTTCTTCGAATGGGTCAAGCTACGCTCGGCGGTAATCCGCGGCGTCACCTTCGGCACCATGCTGCAGGACGAAGCCCACTACTTCATCCGGCTCGGCGGTCTCATTGAGCGCGCCGACAACACCGCCCGCATCCTAGACGTGAAGTACCATGTACTGCACCACAACGGTGACGAGGGCGCCACCGACTTCTACCAGTGGGGTGCCCTTCTGCGTTCGCTGTCAGCCTTCGAGGTGTACCGCAAGGTCTATCGCGATGTCATCACCCCGGCGCGAGTCGCCGAACTCCTGATGCTGCGCCTCGACATGCCGCGCTCGCTGCACGCCTGTACCCGGGGAATTGTGCGCATCCTTGAAACCATCAAGAACGACCAATCAGCCGAAACCGAGCGCCTCGCCGGCATACTGCACGCGCACATCCACTACGCACGCATCGACGACATTCTCAAGCAGGGCCTGCACGAATACCTGACCGACTTCATGGACCGCATCTACGAACTCGGCGAAGGCATCAGCAAGGACTTCCTGATGCTGTCTTCAGGAAATCAATGACGCACTGACCTTCCCTTTTCGTCGGAATTCTGAACGAAGAAATGGCGCGGATTGATCGCGCCATTTTTGTTTTCGGGGTGCCGATCCGATGCGGATTGAATCGAACCCCAACCGGCGAAGCCCCCGTGACCGCCGATAATCGACTTTTGTGCCCCGTTTTCCTGCTACCGCTCTTAGCTTTGGAGCCGTTGCTCGGGAGCTTGACGCCGTCGATGGCGAACATCTGCCGACCGATCAGGCCTTGCCGGTCGCAGAGGAAAAGAACCTGCGCAAAGAGCCGGGAGACAAAGGCGGCTATAGTTTTGAAATGCGGTGCGCTGTCGCCTGAGAGGGCGATGAAGGTGACGTGCTCTCGACACAGCCGTTCGATGCCCCGGCTGCTGACGACGCCTCGCCTTGCGTCAGTCGCCCCGCATTCCATCCTTCATACGCCTCTTCAAATCTCATCTTCCGGATGTCCTGTAACAGCTCCGTCGGCCTCATATGCCACCTCCTTACGGTAACTATGAGGACCGGACAGATCGCGTGCTACAAATCCGGACAGATTGGAAACTCTCGACACTGCTTATGACTTCGGCTTGCCTCCACCGTTCACCCGCGGCATCATGCGGGACAGAATTTTTCTACAACTTCGTTAAGCCGCAACCGAATCTATTCACGCAAGCAAGGAAATTTCCGAAATGGATATCCCGCGTATTTTCAACATCACTGAAAGTGCTCACCGCATCCACAACCCGTTTACCCCCGAAAAATTCGCCACTCTCGGCACGGCGCTGCGTATGGAATCGGGAACCCGAGTGCTCGACCTCGGCAGCGGTTCGGGAGAGATGCTTTGTACCTGGGCACGCGATCACGGCATCATCGGCACCGGCATCGACATGAGCCAGTTGTTCTCCGAGCAAGCGGAACGCCGTGCCGTAGAGCTCGGCGTTGCCGATCGAGTCAAGTTCATCCATGGCGATGCGGCAGACTATGTCGCTGACGAGAAGGTCGGCGTGGCAGCTTGTGTCGGTGCCACCTGGATCGCCGGGGGTGTTGCCGGCACTATCAAGCTTCTGGCGCAGAGTCTGCACACTGGAGGGATCGTCCTTATCGGCGAGCCGTTCTGGCGGCAGCCACCACCGACGGAAGAGGTTGCCAAGGGGTGTCTTGCCCAATCAATAACCGACTTTCTTTTGCTTCCAGAACTACTCGCATCTTTCGGCCGTCTTGGCTACGACGTTGTTGAAATGGTTCTGGCTGACCAAGACGGCTGGGACAGATACGAAGCGGCCAAATGGCTCACCATGCGCCGATGGCTTGAAGCCAACCCCGACGACGAGTTGGCCAACGAGGTTCGAGCCCAACTTACCTCGGAACCGGTGCGCTACGCTGCTTACACGCGTGAATACCTGGGCTGGGGTGTGTTCGCGCTGATG
>CAZCJW010000357.1:0-2327 GCA_964499185.1 uncultured Propionivibrio sp.
TCAGTCGAAATAGGTCCGCGCCGCGTCGAAGCGCTGGGCGTAGTAGCGGGCGTTCATCTGGTCGATGCGTACGCGGCCGTTGGTCGATGGCGCATGAACGAAGCGGTTGTCGCCGATGTAGATGCCAACGTGGGAAAACGGGGCATTGCGCGTATTGAAGAACACGAGATCGCCTGGACGTAGCTCCCCACGCTTGACCGGCCGCCCCGCGCGGGCGATATCGGCCGCGTTGCCCTTGAGGTTCACGCCGGCGGCCTGCCCAAATACATAGGAGACCATGCCGCTGCAATCGAGTCCGGCGTCCGGGTTCTTGCCGCCGAAGCGGTAACCGGTATCGACCAGCCCGAGTGCATAGAGAGTGACCTCGTGCCCCACTCTGGAGAGTCCGGCTTGCCGCGACGATGCCGCCGGCGCCGCCTGCTCCGGCGTCAGGGAAATGCTGCCGCAAGAGGCCAGGAAAATGGTCAGTCCGCAAGCGATGATCGTCGAAGGCGTCCGCATGCCTACCAATATAGCCGTTATCGTGCGTAACGGAAATGCGCAACCGGAGAACCCATCCGCTCGACCAATCGACCCTTCAGCACAGCTGAATTCGCATGCGATTCCAGACCTTACTGCAATGACGAGGCCGTAGTAAGTCGTCCTATCCCTATAGCAGAACGATGTCGTACTGCTCCTGCGAATAGCTGGTTTCGGCCTTCAACGAAATGGGCTTCTCGATGAAGTCGGAAAGCATGGCCAGCCCCTGCGACTCCTCGTCAAGGAAGATGTCAATGACCGGGACGCTGGCCAGGATGCGGAATTCCCGCGCGTTGAACTGGCGAGCCTCGCGTAGCAGTTCGCGCAGGATCTCATAGCATACGGTGCGCGCCGTTTTGACTTCACCGCGGCCACCGCAAGTCGGGCACGGTTCGCACAGGATATGCGCCAACGACTCGCGCGTACGCTTGCGGGTCATCTCGACGAGGCCGAGCGCAGTGAATCCATTGACCGTAAGGCGCGTGTGATCGCTTGACAAGGCTTTGTTGAATTCCTCGAGCACGGCGGACCGGTGTTCATCGCTGTCCATGTCGATGAAGTCGGTGATGATGATGCCGCCAAGATTGCGTAGCCGTAGCTGGCGAGCAATTGCCTGAGCCGCTTCGAGGTTGGTCTTGAACACCGTGTCGTCAAAATTGCGCACGCCGACGAATCCACCGGTATTGACGTCAATGGTGGTCATCGCCTCGGTTTGGTCGAAGATCAGGTAGCCACCGGACTTGAGATCGACGCGGCGGGCCAGCGCCTTCTCTATTTCCTGCTCGATGCCATAGAGGTCGAAGAGCGGACGCTCGCCGATATAGTGATTGAGCAACGGCAGCACCGTCGGCGTGTATTCGGACGCAAACGAAGACAACTTCTGGAAATTCTCGCGCGAGTCGATGACGATGCGCACGGTGTTGGCGTTGACAAAATCGCGCAACACACGCAAGCCGAGAAACAGTTCCTGGTAAAGCAATCCAGGGGGCGCAATGTTATTCGACTCGGTCTGGATGTCGTACCACAGCTTGCGCAGGTACTCGATATCGTTGGCCAACTCTTCATCCGTGGCCCCTTCAGCCATCGTGCGCACGATGTAGCCGCCCTGCTCGCTGTTCAAAACGAGTCGGCCGATTTGTTCGCGCAGCGCTTCCCGATAGGCCTCGTTCTCGATGCGTTGGGAGATACCGATGTGCCTCTCTTGCGGAAGGTACACCAACATGCGACCGGCCAAAGAGATTTGCGTAGACAGCCGCGCTCCCTTGGTGCCGATCGGATCCTTGATGACCTGCACAACGACGCTCTGCCCTTCGTGCAGGATGCGCTCAATCGGCCTCGCCGCCTCGCCGGGATTGCGCGGCTCCCAGATATCGGCGACGTGCAGGAAGGCAGTGCGTTGCAGGCCGACGTCGACGAATGCGGATTGCATTCCGGGCAGGATACGTACGACACGGCCGAGATAAATGTTACCGACCAGACCTCGGCTGGCGTTGCGTTCGATATGCAGTTCCTGTACCACGCCCTGGTACATGACGGCGACGCGTGTTTCCTGCGGGGTGAAATTGATCAGGATATCTTCGGGAAAGGACTCTGACATGAACAGCCAATTCGGGGAAAGCAGTTAAAATCCAAAGGTTGCCGCATTCTACCCGTTCCTTCGAAAAGCTCCATGCCCCATTCGTCACGCTCGCCTGCTGTTCACGTGCCCGAGTTGCTCGCCCCCGCCGGTTCCCTGGCCATGATGCGCAACGCTTTCGCCTTCGGCGCCGACGCCGTCTATGCCGGCCAGCCGCGCTACAGCCTGCGCG
>CAZCJW010000358.1:0-2320 GCA_964499185.1 uncultured Propionivibrio sp.
CCTCGTCGAGATCGTCCGAGATGAGCAGGATGGCCGCGCCGGCGTCGCGCGCGGCAATGAGTTGTTCGTGAACGTAGGCGACCGCGCCAATGTCGAGCCCCCAGGTCGGTTGGTGGGCCACGATCAGGTTCGGCACGGCCTTTTCGTCTGCCCCCGGCGGCGGGAGCAAGGCGCGGCCGAGGATAAGCTTCTGCATGTTGCCGCCAGACAGCGTCCGCGCCGCGGTTGTCGCTCCGCCGCCGCGGATGTCGAAATGGGCGATGACCGCATCGGCATGGTCGCGCGCGACCTTGCGGCGGATCCACGAAAGACGCGAGAAAGTGCGGGTGCGCAGACGCTCGGCGACAGCGTTTTCCCAGAGCGGTAGATCGCCTATCACGCCGACGGCATGCCGGTCTTCCGGAATCCGGGCGACGCCCTGCTCGACCAGCCAGGATGGAGAAGCTTGCAATATTTTCCCGCCCAGACGGAGGCTGCCGGAGTTCGCTGGCAGAGTGCCGCAGAGTACTTCTGCCAGTGCGCGCTGCCCGTTCCCCGATACTCCGGCAACGGAAACGATCTCGCCGCGCCGCAGTGCCAGCGAGACCGACGACAGCCGCTCGCGGCCGTTGTCCTTGCGCGCCGTACTGACGTCCTCTAGAACGCACACCGGAGCGCCGGGCGAAGCGGCCGGCCGCCGCTCGGGCGGCGCAATCGCGTGGCCGACCATCCATTGCGCCAGTTGCGCCTGCGTCGTGTCGGCGGTGCGCGCCTGCGCGACGAGCCGGCCGGCGCGCAGCACGGCGACCCGGTGCGAGACGCGCATGACTTCGCCGAGCTTGTGACTGATGAAAATGATCGACAAGCCCTGGTCGACCATCTGGCTCAGCGTCGCGAAAAGCGCGTCGCTTTCCTGCGGCGTGAGTACGGCCGTCGGCTCGTCAAGAATCAGGATGCGGGCGCCGCGATAGAGCGCCTTGAGGATTTCGACCCGCTGGCGCTCGCCGACGGAGAGCCGCGCCACCGGAATTTCGGGTTGCACCGGCAGGCCGAAGCGTTGCGCGACGGCGAGGAGTTTTTCGCGCGCCGCCCGGCGCCGGGAAAACAGCTGCCAGAGCGGCTCGGTACCCATCACCACGTTTTCGAGCACGGTCAGATTGTCGGCTAGCGCGAAATGCTGGTGCACCATGCCGATGCCGGCCGCCAGCGCGGCCGCCGGGTTGCCGGTCGGCAGCGGCTGGCCGTTGACGCTGATCTCGCCCTCGTCGGCCACGTAATGGCCGAACAGGATCGACATCAGCGTGGACTTGCCAGCGCCGTTCTCGCCGAGCAGCGCCAGTATTTCTCCCGTGCCGACGGACAGGCTGACATCGTCGTTGGCGACGAGATCGCCAAAACGCTTGGTGATCCGGCGCATTTCCAGCGCCGGTCTTGCTGCGGAAGCTTCCAAGATCGTGAAAGGCGGCGCTTACTTTGCCGTCGACTTCGGCTGGCTGTCGTCGACCTTGACAGTAAACTTGCCGTCGAGGATTTCCTTCTCGCGCGCCTTGACCTTGGTCATGATTTCGGCCGGCACCTTCTTCTCGAACGTGCCGAGCGGCGCGAGTTCGGAACCCTTGTACTTCATCGTCGAATAGATGCCGTAGTCTTCGGCGGTGAATTTTCCTTCCTTGACCAGCTTGATCGCGCGGTCGACCGTCGGCTCCATGTTCCACAGCGCCGAGGCGACGACCGTGTCCGGGTACTGCGGCTGGGTGTTGATCACGTTGCCGATTGCCAGCTTGCCCTTTTCCTTGGCCGCGTCGCTGACGCCGAAGCGCTCCGCGTACATCACGTCGACGCCCTTGTCGATCATCGCGAAGCTGGCTTCCTTGGCCTTGGGCGGATCGAACCAACTGTTGATGAAGCTGACGGAAAATTCAACCTTCGGGTTGGTTTCCTTCGCGCCGGCCATGAAGGCGTTCATCAGGCGATTGACTTCCGGAATCGGAAAGCCGCCGACCAGGCCGATCTTGTTGCTCTTGGTCATCCCGCCGGCGATCAGGCCGGTGAGGTAAGCCGGTTCCTGGATGTAGTTGTCGAAAACGCTGAAGTTCGGCGCCTGCGGCTTGCCGGAGGAACCCATGACGAAAGCGGTTTTCGGGAAATCCTTGGCGACCTTGCGTGCAGCAGCTTCGACGCCGAAGACTTCGCCGAGGATCAACTGGTTTCCGGCCGTCGCGTATTCGCGCATAACCCGCTCGTAGTCGGCGTTGGCCACGTTCTCAGTAGCCTGGTACTCGATCTCGCCGCGCGCTTCGGCGGCCTTCAGTGCCTTGTGGATGCGGCTGACCCACTGCTG
>CAZCJW010000359.1:0-2289 GCA_964499185.1 uncultured Propionivibrio sp.
TTCTGAGAAGGTCCAGCATGGCATCGCATTTACATGCTGGTGGTTTGGGCGATTCAGTGATGGGCCTCGTGTTTACCCTCGATCGTCACATCGTCCATCCCCAGCCGCCCGATGAACGGCAAGCGCAGGCCGGGGCTGTTGAAGTCGATGCCGAAATTCAGGCCGAGGATGTTGGCCTCGATGCCTTCCTGCAAGCCGATGCTCATTCCCAGCAGTCCGAACAAGGAAAGCTGCACGCCGCTTCCCGTCGGTGACAGGCCCGCGGGCTGGCTGATCGGCCGGTAGTCCTTGCCGATGGCGTTGGCCGGCAGGTCGAGTTTCAGCGCCGGCACCTCGCGCCCGATGTGGGCGAGGAAGGTGTTGCTGTTCGGTCCCGGATAGCTGCGGTAGGTGTCGGCAAAGGGATAGCTGCGGATCGCCGCCTCGATCGCGCTGATCATCTCTTCGGCGGTCTCTCCGCGATGGTCGACCCGCAACGTCGGCGTCGCGCCGTACCACAGGCCGTCAGGTACCGCGTAGTTGCGCTGGACGACGTTCGGACGGCGCCAGCCGATCACGTCGTAACGCGTGTAGGCGGTTTCGCCGCGGCGCTTGAAGATGATCCACGGATGCTCGGCAAACAGCCCTCGCCAGCCGACGGTCGCCGCGGAATACACCTGGACGATGGCGGTGTCGGCGTTTGTGCCCGGGTCGGGGGCGATTCCCGCCGAATGGCGCGGCGCCGTGCGCCAGCTACGGCTGCCCGGATCGCGGTCACCCAGCGAGGCGTCGGCGACGCTGAGGCCGAAGGAGAGGGTGAGCAGCAGGGCGAGGGTGCGTGCGATGTTCTTTGCCGGCTTGTTCATGATTGTGGTATCTGGTTCCGTTGTTCGCTCATGACGACTGCGATGCCTCGCCGGCAGGCAAGTTCAATCGGCTGCTTCGGAGAGTGTTGGAAAATGTTTCAGCCATCGCCTCAATGGTAGAACCAGTACGCGATGGCAATCGCCCCGACAAGCCCGACCGCGTCGGCGATCAGGCCGCAGGCCAGCGCGTAGCGGGTCTTGCTGATATTCACGCTGCCGAAGTACACCGCCAGAACGTACAGCGTCGTCTCGGTTGATCCCTGGATGATCGCCGCCAGCTTGCCCTGGAAGGAGTCGACGCCGTAGGTCGTCATTACGTCGACCATCAGCCCGCGCGCGCCGCTGCCGCTCAAGGTCTTCATCAGGCCGACGGGCAGGGCCGGGACGAAATCGGCGTTCATCCCGAGCGCCACGACGGCCACCCGGATCGCCTCGATCACGTAGGCCATGCAGCCGGTCGAGCGGAAGACCGAGATCGCCACCAGCATGGCGATCAGGTAGGGGATGATCTGCACGGCGACGCCGAAGCCTTCCTTGGCGCCCTCGACGAAGGCCTCGTAGGCGTTGATCCGCCGCCAGGCGGCGACGGCGATGAACAGCACGACGATCGACACGATCAGGCCGCTGCCGAGCAGGGAAATCATCTGCGTCATCTGCTCCGGCGGCAAGTTGCCGAGCCAGGCGTAGAGTCCGCCCATCAGCGCGAGAAACGCGGCGAAGAACCCGATTACCGCACGGTTGAGCAGATTGACGCGCTGCCAGAGGGCGACGGCGATCAGGCCGGCGCTGAACGAGATGAAGGTGCCGAGCAGCGTCGGCAGGAAGATGTCCGCCGCGTTGAAGCCGGCCAGCCCCTGTTTGACGGCGAGACTCTGGCGGATGGCGATCACCGAGGTCGGGATCAGCGTGATGCCGGCGGTGTTGAGCACCAGGAACATGATCATCGGGTTCGATGCGGTGTCCGGCTTGGGATTGATCTCCTGCAGCTCGCGCATGGCCTTGAGGCCCAGCGGCGTCGCCGCGTTGTCCAGCCCGAGCAGGTTGGCGGAAAAATTCATCACGATGCTGCCGCCCGCCGGATGGCCTGGTGGAATATCCGGGAAGATGCGCCGGAAAAACGGTCCCAGCGCGCGTCCGAACAACTGGATGAGGCCGCCGCGTTCGCCGATCTTCATGAGTCCCAGCCACAGGCTCATGACGCCGGTGAGTCCGAGCGAGATTTCGAAACCGGTCTTGGCCGTGTCGAACAAGCCAGTGAGAACCCGCGAGAAGATGTCTGCGTCGCCTTGCAGCGCCTGGAGCAGGGCAGCGACGAAGCCGACGAGGAAGAAACCAGTCCAGATGAGGTTGAGCACGGCGCGGCGCCTGATGGTGAGCGACGGCCGACAGTCTAGCGGGGGGCGCTGGGGTTGTCATCGCTGACAGAAAGAAACGCGGCCGCCGG
>CAZCJW010000360.1:0-2287 GCA_964499185.1 uncultured Propionivibrio sp.
CTGGAGGACGAGAAGGTTGTGCGTTGGGAGTTTCGCGAAGCGCGCCCGGAAGACGTAGAGATTCTCGCCGAAGCGGCCCGGAATACAGCGAAAACCGGGGCTGGCACGTCCAACATCATCGGATTCGAAGGCCACCAGCGGCAGATTGAGCAGATGGTTATCGCCCTGCGCAACGGAACGCCGATGCCGATCGGCGGCAAGGCGGCGCGCAACGCGGTGGCGCTGGTGCGTGCCGTTTACGAATCGGCGGAACGAGGCGTGCCGGTGAGACCGAAATGACCACGCCGAAGCGGCCCGCAGGTGGCTGGAATTCAACCAGAGGTGAGCGTCCGGACCCCGGCGTGCGACGGAGTCGCGGTATTCAGCGGTAGCGGTTGATCAAATCCCGGGTTTCAAGCGCCGCGCGACGGGCGGCTTCCGCATAGTCCTCTCCCTTGCCGGCGTAGAGGATGGCGCGCGATGAGTTGATCATCAGCCCGGCGCCGTCCGTTGTCCGGCCGGCCTTGACGGTCGCTTCCACGTCGCCGCCTTGCGCCCCGATGCCGGGAACCAGTAGCGGCAGGGTGCCGACAATTTCGCGCACGCGGGAAATTTCGCCGGGAAACGTGGCACCGACGACCAGAGCGCACTGGCCGGTGGTATTCCATTTCGTCGCCACGAGTTCGGCGACGTGCTCGTAGAGTTTTTTTCCGCCTATGTCGAGAAATTGCAGGTCGCTGCCTCCTGGGTTGGAGGTTCGGCAGAGCAGGATCACGCCCTTGTCCGGGTAGGCTAGATAGGGATCGACGGAATCCTTGCCCATGTAGGGGTTGACGGTGATTGCGTCAGCCTGGTAGCGCTCGAAGATTTCCACCGCGTACTGCTCGGCGGTGCTGCCGATGTCACCGCGCTTGGCATCGAGAATTACCGGAATGCCCGGGTGGTGGGCGTGAATGTGCGCGATCAGTGCTTCGAGCTGATCCTCCGCCCGATGTGCGGCAAAGTAGGCGATCTGCGGCTTGAAGCAGCAGACGAGGTCAGCCGTGGCGTCAGCGATCGACGTGCAGAACTCGAAGATGGAATCCGGCATGCCCTTGAGGTGGGCCGGGAACTTGGCCGGGTCGGGGTCAAGACCGACGCAGAGCAGGGAGTTGTTATTCTGCCAGGCGGCGGTAAGGGATTGGGTGAAGTTCATCACGGTTCCTTGGAGGCGTTGAGGGGGCATGAAGGCCGCTATTTTCGCATCCGGAAGCGCTTTTTGTATCTCCGCTGGGACGCGAGCCGCGCGCATTTCTTGAGGTATTCGATGCGAGGGGAATGGCGTTGATCGGAGCGCAGTGGCGGTTTGCATCAGAGCCGCCGGATCTTCTCCAATAGTGCCGTGGTCGATTTCTGATGGATGAAGGGGATCGACACGACGCGGCCGCCCCAGCCGGTAACCTCCTGGTTCCCGACGATCTTCTCCACTGGCCAGTCGCCACCCTTGACCAGTACGTCGGGCCGACAGTCGCGGATGCGCTCGATCGGCGTGTCTTCGTCAAACCAGGTGACCAGAGCCACGCATTCTAGCGCGGCCATCACCGCGAGGCGGTCGGCCAGCGCATTCACCGGGCGATCGTCGCCTTTGCCCAGTCGTCTGACCGAGGCGTCGGTGTTGAGTGCCACGATCATCGCTGCGCCCAACGCCCGCGCCTGTCCCAGCAGCGTGACGTGCCCGCGGTGCAGAATGTCGAAGCAGCCGTTGGTGAATACAAGCGGGCGCGGTAATTGCGCGAGGCGGGCGGGCAGATCGTCTGGCCGGGTGATTTTGGCTTCGAAGGCGGGGGCAGGGTAGTGCTTCATCGGGGAAGGCCCAGGGCGAGCAGTGGCGACTCTTGCATGTGCGCTTTCTGCGAACTCAAGGGGTCTTGGATTCAGCCGGGGCAGAGCCGGAAGCCGGTTTGCTGTCTGACTGCGCAACATCCAGTTCGCGTGCCTTTGCCGGCGTGATGATCTCCAACAGAGGAACCACTTTCTTTACGCCGGCTGTCGTGCGTGCAACAAGGATGGCCGCGTCGGCTTCTGCCTGAGTAAGTAATCCAAGCAAGAATACGGTACCGGCTTCGGTGACGACTTTGACGTGCAATGGGTTGAACTTGCCCGAATCGACCGAACGGCTCTTGACCTTGGAGGTGATGAAGGCGTCGTTACTGCGTTCGGTGAGGGATGAAGAAGGGCCAACCACCAATTCATTATGAACCCCCAGTACGTTCGGAATGCCCGCTACGATACGCTCGGCCTCGGACTTGACATCTTCGGAGGCGACTTC
>CAZCJW010000361.1:0-2285 GCA_964499185.1 uncultured Propionivibrio sp.
AAGATCACCGTGTTGCACGCCGGCAGCAGTTCGGCCGTGCCTTCGTCGCGCAGCATCACGTCGGCGAAGAACAGGTGGTGATTGACCACCACCAGGTCGGCAGCCAGAGCTTCGCGGCGCGCCGCGAGGACGAAGCATTCCTTGTGATGCGGGCAGTCCTGTCCGAGGCAGTTCTCGCGCGTGGAGGTAACCATGTTCCACACCGGCGAGTTCTCGGGAACCTCGCCGCATTCGGCCTTGTCGCCGGTCTTCGTGCGCTTGGCGAAGCGGGCGATGCGCGCGGCGTCGGCCGCGTCCTCGCGAGTGAAGAAGCGGCCGTCGTCCTGCGCGCGCTTCAAGTGATAGTGGCACACGTAGTTGGCGCGCCCCTTGAGCAGCGCGACCTGTACCGGCGAGCCGAGCGCCTTGCGTACGGTCGGAATGTCCTTCGAAAACAACTGGTCCTGCAGGTTTTTGGTGCCGGTCGAGACGATCACCTTGCCGCCCGAAAGCAAAGCCGGAACGAGGTAGGCAAAGGTCTTGCCCGTACCGGTCCCGGCCTCGGCAACAAGCACCTTGTTGCCGGCAATGGCCTCGGCAATGCGTTCGGCCATTTCCAACTGCTGCGGGCGCAGGCGGTAACCCGGGATGCTGCTCGCCAGAAGTCCGTCGGTGGAGAAGACGTCGGAAAGCGAGGGCATGCTAGAGCATGTTCTCCAGGAACGCTTGGGTCCGCGGATGCTCCGGCGCAGCAAACAGTTCCCGCGCCGGGCGCGCCTCGACGATGAGACCGTCGTCCATGAAGATGGCGCGGCTGGCGACTTCGCGCGCAAAGGCCATTTCGTGCGTGACGACGACCATCGTCATGTGTTCTTCGGCGAGTTGGCGCATGGTGCGCAGCACTTCGCCGGTCAGCTCCGGATCGAGCGCGGAGGTCGGCTCGTCGAAGAGCATGATATCCGGCTCCATGGCCAGCGCGCGGGCAATCGCCACACGCTGCTTCTGCCCACCGGATAGCCGCGACGGATAACTGTCGCGCTTCTCGAAAAGGCCAACCTTCTTCAGCAACACTTCGGCCTTGGGCACGATCTCGTCGCGACGCAAACCCTTCACGGTCATCGGCGCCTCGATGACGTTCTGCAGCACGGTCAGGTGGGGAAACAGGTTGAAGTGCTGGAAGACCATGCCCATCTTGCCGCAGATGCGGCGGATCTCGGGATCGGGCACGTAGCGGCAATGTCCGTCGGCATCGGTCGAAACCAGCGTTTCGCCTTCAATCCGGATGGTGCCGCGATGCACGGTTTCCAGGTGGATCAGGCAACGCAGGAAGGTGCTCTTGCCCGAACCGGACGGGCCGATGACAGCGATCACCTCACCCTTGCCAACGTCCAGCGAAACGCCCTTGAGAACTTCGACCGGACCAAAACGCTTGTGCACATCGACGGCACGGATCATCGGATCATTCATCATAGACGGCGTATTTCTTTTCCAGCCGCTGGAAGCCGTAGGTCAGCACCAGCGTCATGATCAGGTAGAAGGCGGCGGCGACGAGGAAGGGCGTCGTCGTGAAGTCGCGCTGGACGATGCCGCGCGCGGCGCGCAGCAGGTCGTTCATGGCCAGCACGTAGATCAGCGAGGTGTCCTTGACGAGGGTGATGGTCTCGTTGCTGATCGGCGGCAGGATGCGCTTGATCACCTGCGGCAGGACGATGCGGCGCATGGTCTGTGAGTAGGTCATGCCCAGCACGCGCGCGCCTTCGTACTGGCCGCGGTCGATCGACTGGATACCGGCGCGGAAGATTTCGGCAAAGTACGCGGCGTAGTTGAGCACGAAGGCGACGATGGCCGCCGGGAAGTCGGGTAGCCGGATGCCGATCACCGGCACGAACGGTAGCGCGAAGTAGATGAACAGCATCTGCAGCATCAGCGGCGTGCCGCGCATCAGCCAGATGTAACCATTGACCAGGCCGCTGAGGGTCTTGAAGCGCGAGATGCGCATCAGCGCCAGCGCCAGGCCGAGCGGCACGGACAGCACCAGCGTGATGAGGAAGACCTTGAGTGTGACGCCCGTCCCTTCGATCAGGGGCGGCATGATTTGCAACACGTAGTCCATGAATTACCTTGTGTGGATTGACCACCGATCAAACGAATCCGGCCCGAAGGCGTTGCTCGCCTTGCAGGCCGGATGCTTGGAACTACGGAGAATTACTTCTTGAGGATGTCCTTGCCGAACCACTTCGTCGAGATGGTCGCCGCGGTGCCGTCGGCCTTCATGTCGTCCAGCGCCTTGTCGATCTTGCCCATCA
>CAZCJW010000362.1:0-2238 GCA_964499185.1 uncultured Propionivibrio sp.
TCGTCGATTCGTTCATGGTCGTCGTTCTCGGCGGCGTCGGGCAGCTGGCCGGTGCCGTGTGGGCCGCGCTCGGGCTCGGCGTCTTCACCAAGCTGCTCGAAGGCTGGTCCGGTGCGGTGATCGCCAAGATCATCGTCCTCGTCTTCATCATCATCTTCATCCAGAAACGTCCGCAAGGCCTGTTCGCCTTGAAGGGTCGCTTCGTCGATTGAGTGCCGCCATGCGAGAACCTTTCATCCTCCGTTTCCTTTCCGCGCTCGACGCCAGGACCCGCGCCGGGGTAAGCGCCTTCCTTGCGCTAGCGCTGATCGCCGTCCCGCTGCTGCACCTGCTGCTACCGGCCGGTTCCCCCTTCCACGTCTCCACCTACGCGATCACCCTGGTCGGCAAGATCATGTGCTACGCCATCGTCGCCATCGCGATGGACCTGATCTGGGGCTACGGAGGCATCCTCTCGCTCGGCCACGGCATCTTCTTCGCCCTCGGCGGCTACGCCTTCGGCATGTACCTGATGCGCCAGATCGGCCGCGACGGCAGTTACCAGAGCGACCTGCCGGACTTCATGGTCTTCCTCGACTGGAAGGAACTGCCCTGGTTCTGGCAGGGCAGCGACAGTTTCCTGTGGGCTGCGCTGCTGGTCGTCGTCGTACCGGCGGTCGTCGCCTTCGTCTTCGGCTACTTCGCGTTCCGCTCGCGCATCAAGGGCGTCTATTTCTCGATCATCACGCAGGCGCTGACCTACGCCGCGATGCTGCTCTTCTTCCGCAACGAAACCGGCTTCGGCGGCAACAACGGCTTCACCGACTTCAAGCGCGTCCTCGGTTACTCGATCACCTCGTCGGAAATGCGCCTGGTGCTCTTCGGCCTGACGGCGGTGGTCCTCGCATTGACCTTCGTCTTCGCCAAGTGGCTGGTCGGCTCGAAGTACGGCCGCGTGCTGACCGCGATCCGCGACGCCGAATCGCGCGTCATGTTCATCGGCTACAACCCGCTGTGGTTCAAGCTCTTCATCTGGACGCTCTCCGCCGTGCTGTGCGGCATCGCCGGCGCGCTCTACGTGCCGCAGGTGGGGATCATCAACCCGTCCGAAATGAGCGTCGCCAACTCGATCGAGATCGCCATCTGGGTCGCCGTCGGCGGGCGCGGCACGCTGATCGGCCCGATCGTCGGCGCCTTCGTGGTCAACCTCGCGAAGAGCTGGTTCACGGTGAGCTTCCCCGAATACTGGCTGTTCTTCCTTGGCCTGCTGTTCATCGTCGTCACACTGCTGCTGCCGCGCGGACTCGTCGGCTTGTGGAAAACGCTACGCACCGCACAAGGAGCCAAAGCATGAGCGCACGCGACGTATTTCGCTCGATCATCGGCATCGAGCTGGACGAAAGCAGTCCGTACTACGCGCCCAAACAGCGCACGCTCGACGTTTCGCACAACGTCATCCTCTACCTCGACGACATCACGGTCAGCTTCGACGGTTTCAAGGCACTGAACAAACTCAACCTGATGATCGACGCCGGCGAGCTGCGCTGCATCATCGGCCCCAACGGCGCCGGCAAGACGACGATGATGGATGTCATCACCGGCAAGACGCGTCCGGATTCCGGCTCCGCCTTCTTCGGCCAGACGATCGACCTCACCCGCCTGACCGAACCGGAGATCGCCCACATCGGCATCGGCCGCAAGTTCCAGAAGCCGACGATCTTCGAGCAGCACAGCGTGTTCGAGAACCTCGAACTGGCAATGACCACGGACAAGCGCGCGTTGAAGACGCTCACCGCCTGGCTGCGGGACGACGACCGCGACCGCATCGCCGAGACCTTGCGATTGATTCGCCTTGATGGAGAAGCCAACCGGCCCGCCGGGCTGCTCTCGCACGGGCAGAAGCAGTGGCTGGAGATCGGGATGCTGCTGATGCAGGAGCCGAGGCTGCTGCTGCTCGACGAGCCGGTTGCGGGGATGACGGATGACGAGACGATGCGGACGGCGGAGTTGTTTGTGTCGCTTGCCGGCAAGCACTCGCTGGTGGTGGTCGAGCATGACATGGCGTTTGTGAAGGCGCTGGGGGGCAAGGTTACCGTGCTGCATGAGGGGTCGGTTCTGGCCGAAGGGGATCTGGACTCCGTGCAGAATGATCAGCGGGTGATCGAGGTTTATCTTGGGCGCTGATATGTGGTTTTTTACTGAGCCGCTGGGTTCCGCGCCTGACGCGCGGGCGTCCTTTCTTTTGCTTCGCCAAAAGAA
>CAZCJW010000363.1:0-2223 GCA_964499185.1 uncultured Propionivibrio sp.
CCTTTTGCGGAAGGCCCCATCGTGTTAGGAACGGGCTTGTTTCGAGCTGCTGGAAACACCGCACCTGCCATCGAGCGCTTCGCTAGACGAGCGCATGCAGTCGCGGAATCTGATTATCGAAATACTCCTCTTTCGCGTGCAGCGCACCGCATACCAAATGAATGGCAACGTACAGATTCTCTGATGTCAGCGCCTCGATAGGGGACTGCCCACCAAATAGCTCGTATGGCCGCACGAGCGCATGATAGATATCCCATGAATTCACGCTACGGGTCGTCTCTTTAAGAATGGCCTGGACCAGATGTCGCTTGAGAGGGTCAAGTTGCCAATCAGGCACGCGCTGGCCCCGATTACCCAAGCTGATCGAAAGCAGGTTGCCGGCTTGGATTTCGTAGGTGATCCAGCGGCGCGACTTGCCAGCCAACTTGGCATAGTCGGCAACAGACAGGTTGTGGGGAGCCTCTAGGATGTCGAGAAGGATCATCCGCTCGCGCTGGAAGTTTGAGATGGCTGGCTGTCGGGTAATTGGCGCTCGTACAGCAGACATGCGTTGCACCGAAGACAACGCCATCGCGTTTTGGGGTTGGGACATAACCAGCGTTGGCGCGGCCGTGGCCGTTGCCGAGGACTGCCCGGTCCGCTCGCTAGTGGCCACAGAGCTACTATCCAGATGTAGGGTCAGAAGCGTGCTGGCAGCTTCAACCTGCCCCTGCTCGAACAAGTCCAGTCGGTCAGCCCAGTCCTGCATCATGCGTCGGCGTTGTTCAATATACTCAGCGTGGTTGTAGGTCGCGCGAACCTGGTTGGGATCGACGTGTGAGAGCTGCGCATCAACCCACTTGTCGGGATAGCCTAGCTCGTGAAGGGCGGTCGAAATGGTGCCGCGGATGCCGTGGCCTGTCAGCCGCCCCTCGTATCCCAAGCGATGCAACGCCATGTTGAGAGTGTTCTCGCTGATGCGCTGCTTCAGGCTCTTTTCCCCCGGGAACAGGTACATCTGGGCTGGCTTGAACTGGTCGAGCATGTGTCGAACGATCTCGATCGCTTGCACAGATAGCGGCACGATATAGGGAGGAATGTCCTCCGGCCGAATGTTCTCCTTCTGCATCTTCAATTCCAATTGTTTCACCACCTCCGGCGGGATGATCCACAGACCATCGTCAAGGTGGAACTGGTCTGGCGTTGCCAGGCGCAGTTCCCCGGTCCGCACGCCGGTTAACAACAGCAGGCGGAGGCCAAGTTGCGTTTTCAACTTGCCAGGGTACTTGCGGAGAAACTTCAAGAACGCAGGCAATTCGGGCATGCGCAGAAAGGGGTTGTGGCGTACCGGCGGCTGGGGCATGGCGACCACATCCAGGTCGGAGGCCGGGTTCTGCTCCAGGCCCGGCACGATCACGAGGGCATACCGGAAGAGCTGGTTGAACCAGGTGCGCACCTTCTCGGCGATTGACGGCGCGCCGCGCTTCTCGATGCGGCCGACGATTTCAAGTAGGTCGGCGCGGGTGATCTCATAGATCGAACGCTTGCGTAGGCTCGGCAGGATGTCGTTAGTGAAGATGCGCGGAATCATCGACAGCGTGGTCTGCCGGCCTTTCTTGAGGCGCCCCTGCGCCCGGAAGACGAGCCACTTGTCGTACACCGCCTCAAACGTATTCTGCTCGGCCTGGGTGGCGATGCGCCGATCCTTCTTTCGCTGCCGCTGGGGGTTGATGCCCTTGGCCACCAATGCCCGCGCGTTGTCGCGGCGCTCGCGCGCTTCGCGCAGGCTGATCTCCGGGTACGTCCCCAGAGACATCCGCTTTTGTCGGCCCAGCCAAGTGTAGCGAAAGTGCCAGGACTTGGCGCCCTTGTCCGATACGGCCAACGAGAGGCCATCGAAATCTGGGATCGTGTAGTCCTTTCCGGTGGCCTTGGCCTGCCGGACGAACATGTCGGTGAGTGCCATGTTTGCTCCTGAACAGATTCAGGAGTCAGATGCTCATCCCGGCACCCGCTCGGTCCCAGGAACAATCCGGACTCGAACCCAACCGCTTTGATGGACTGCCGGATGGACTAATTTAGTCCAGCAGTGGGTGGATTTCGGCGGATCTCACTGGAACGTTGCCTAGCGAAAAACTCTTTGCTGACAACGGCTTATGGAACTCAGTGGATTTCCATGGAAGCTAAATTGGAGCGGGCGAAGGGAATCGAACCCTCGGCATCAGCTTGGGAAGCTGAGGTATT
>CAZCJW010000364.1:0-2203 GCA_964499185.1 uncultured Propionivibrio sp.
GGCGGGATCAGCGCCTTGAGGTCGTAGTCGAGTTCGCTCTTTGTCTGGATGCCGCGTGCGGCATAGATGCGGGCGAGCAGGGGATGTACGCCCTGCTGTTCGAGTTGCCATTGAACGCGCGGCGGGACGCGGCGGGCTTTGAGATGGGTCATGGGGAATCCTTGGCCAGTATTTTGGCGATTTCGGCGAGCGGTTGCGGGCGGTGCCAGAATTTCCACTGATCGCGTCGGCCGCCCTCCCAAGTCAGGGTGGCATAGGCGGTCGCGGCCTCCATGCGGAGCTGTTTGATCCGGCCTGTAGCCACGGTTTGCTGCAGCGGTGCGAACCAACGGTGTTCGAGGCTGGCGATGGCGTTGCGGTAAGCCTCGCCGTTCTCATGCTGAACCGGAGCCACCAGATCGTCGATTTCGACCAATTGGTGAGTGTCCGGGGCTGCGTGGGCGAGAAAGGTAGCGGCATCGACCGGGGTCGGGTGCGTTGGCACCCCGGCGGCACGGGCGAAACCGATGGTCAGCGGATGGCTGCTCCACACCCCGTCGAATTCCGACTCGAGTCGCGGCGGCAGGCTTCCGGCGCCCCATAACCATACGCTGTTGATCGACAACAGCCCCTTGTTCTCCCGTTGCTGATTGGCCGGATGGGCGTACAGGAAAGTCTGAATTTCATTGAGCAGGCCACGAACGGCGCGGTCCTGCATGATCTCCGGCAGCAGGCGTTCGATGCTGCGCCCGGTGACGGTCGACAGTGGTGGCGGGATGAAACCGGCCAGCACGGATTCGCCGGACAGTTCCAGGTACCAGCGTTCCGGTGCGGCGACATGCACACGGCCGATGTGGCCGAAATGCCGGTTCATTTCCTCGGCGATGAGCACCGCCTCGGCTACGCTGATACCTAGCGTTGCGCCATTAGCGAGAATCAGGCGTTCCTGGTGGAAGCGCAGATGTACCGGGTCGGCGGCGATCCAGCGAGTGCCCTCCTGAGCGGCAGGCATGTCGCGCTCGCCGAGTCGTCTGAACGCCGCGTATGGGGCGTTTTCGGCGTAGCCGAATAAATCCGCCAGCGTGGCTTCAGGTGATTGCGGCGGACGCCGCGCGAGGCTACTCCGCGTAAGCAGCGTGGACAGTGCCGGGCAGGCGAGGTCGTCGAGAACGTCGTGGTCCGTCGGTTCGGGCCAGAGCAGTTCGGGGACGAGCAGCGTGAGGTGGGTGATCGGCATGCAGCCTTGGGGCGGAGGGAATGACGGGAGATTCGGCGAAAAGTGTACCATAGCGACTTTTACGAACACGGACACCGGCCTTGGCGCTTCCTTACGAATTGATGATCGGCCTGCGCTATACGCGCGCGAAACGGCGCAATCATTTCATCTCCTTCATCTCCCTGATTTCCATGCTTGGCATCGCGCTGGGCGTGACGGCGCTGATTGTCGTGCTGTCCGTGATGAACGGTTTTCAGACGGAATTGCGCAGCCGCATCCTGGCGGTGGTCTCGCACGTGCAGATCAGTGGCGCGAACGGCGAGATTGCGGGATGGGAAGAGGTAGCGCGCGATGCGGCCAAACTGCCGGAAGTTCGCGGCGCCGCGCCCTACGTGCAGGCGCAGGGAATGCTTTCGTTCGGCCAATCGGTGCGCGGCGCGATGGTGCGCGGCATCCTGCCGGACGAGGAGGAAAAGGTCGCCGACTTCCGCGCGCACATCAAGGAAGGCAAGCTCGAATCCTTGCAGCCGGACGCTTTCAACATCGTGCTCGGCAGCGAACTGGCGCGGGCGCTTGGCGTCTTTCCCGGCGACAAGGTGACGGTGATCGCACCGCAGGGCGTGGTGACGCCGGCCGGCGTGGTGCCGCGCCTGAAGACCTTCACGGTCAGCGGCATCTTCGAGGTCGGCATGTTCGAGTACGACAGCGGGCTGGCGCTGATCCGCATGGAGGACGCGCAGAAGCTGTACCGCATGGAGGATCGGGTATCCGGTGTGCGCCTCAAGCTCGACGACCTGTTCCGCGCGCCGTGGATTGCGCGGCAACTGGCCAACACCCTGACGGTACCGGCGTACATCAGCGACTGGACGCGCAGCCACGCCAACTTCTTCCGCGCCGTGCAGATCGAGAAGAACATGATGTTCATCATCCTCTCGCTGATCGTCGCCGTGGCCGCCTTCAACATCGTGTCGACGCTGGTCATGGCGGTGACCGACAAGCAGGCCGACA
>CAZCJW010000365.1:0-2186 GCA_964499185.1 uncultured Propionivibrio sp.
TGCAGATGCGGATCGCCGGTGCCGCCGAACCAGACGTCGGTGCGCGGGTTCTTGCGCTCCGACATCAGCAAGGCCAGCGCCTCGATGCTGCTACGATGGATCACCGCCATGCGGACACCCGTGGCCTGCTGGTACGTTTTCCTGACGAGTTCGCACCACTCGATCTGCACCGAACACACCACGTTGAGCCGCCTCGCCTGCGCGCTGGCTGGCCCTACCCCGGCCAGACACGCCAGGAACACGGCGGCAAGAAGGAAAGCTCTCTTTCCACGCATGACGACAGGCTTCAGGCGCATTCAGCGCCAAGTATCCGGATCAGATCGGCGATGGCGCTGCGCGAGTGGCAAGCCGTGATGATCGTCGCGTGCTGCTTGACCTCGCCGAGGGCACTCTCGGGCGCCGCGGGGATGTCGGATTCCTGCAGCATCTCGATGTCGTTGTTGTAATCGCCAATCGCCACCACTCGCCTCGGCACGGGATCAAGGAGTTTCTTCAGGTGTGCCAGAGCCGTTCCCTTGTTCACGCCCTGCGCGGTAACTTCGAAATAACGTGGTCCGGAGCGCATGCTATGCGCCACGTCGCGCAGCGGGTCGCCCTCGAAGAGCGATTCGATTCCGTCGAGATGTTCCGGGATGTCGCTGCAGAACAGCACTTTCAGCCAGTCATCGGTAATAGCTGCAATGGGCTTGTTCTCAAATGCCTGATTCTCGCGGACGGCGATCGCATCCGGCAAGCCTTCGGCATTCACCTGGCAGAACGGCCCTCCGGCATACACCTGGACATTGACCTGACGAAAACGCGTCATCGCACGGATTACGAAGGCCTCCGCCAGCGCACGCGGCAGTGGTGCCTTGTAAATGAACGACGCGCTCTCCCAGTCGTAGATCGCCGCTCCGTTGTAAAGGATCCACGGCGAAGACAGGGGAATGCCGACAGTGTAGGGACGCACACTAAGTTCGGTCCGTCCGGTCGCTCCGAGAAAACGCCCGCCCTCGGCGAAGAACTCGCGAATGGCCGCAACGTTCTCGTCCGAGACGCTGTGGTCGCGTCCGATCAGCGTGCCGTCGAGATCCGAAACGAGAAGATATCCGTCAAACTTGCCCATTTTCGCTCCAAATCCTGTTGTTCCGCGACTACAGCGCCAGTTCCTTGCCGCCGGTCAGTTTGAAGAAGATCATCAAAGAGACGATGGTCGTCAAAGTCAGGATCGATGAAAGCGCTGCGGCCGTTCCGTAGCTCGCCCGGATGACTTCCGTGTAGATCGACACCGACATCGTCCTCGTCCCCCCGGTGTACAGGATCACTGACGCGGAAAGCTCGTTGATCACCGTGATCCAGCTCAGGATTGCGCCGGCCATCACGCCCGGAAGCATCATGATCGCCGTGACCTTGAAGAAGGTCTTCATCGGCGAGCAGCCCAGGCTGATCGACGCCTCCTCGACGCTTGGACTGATCTGGTAGAGGATCGCCGCACTGGAGCGGAGCGTGTAAGGCAGGCGCCGGACAACAAAAGCCAGGATGATGATCATCGCCGTGCCGCTCAGCACGATCGGCGGCTTGTTGAACGCCAGCAGCAGCGTGATCCCGAGGACCGATCCCGGGATGATGTACGGGAACATGGTAAATGTGTCGATCACCGAGGTGATCAGGTTCCGCCGCCGCGTGGCGAGGTACGCGATGAACATGCCGAGCAGGACGATGATGGCGATCGCCGCCAGTCCGTACACGTAGGTGTTGGTGATCGCCGTGCCCAGTTTGTCGAAGATGATTCGGTAGCTGTCCAGCGAGTATCCGGAGGTGAAGACGACGCCGTTGACCTTCATGAACGAGGTGTAGATCACGGTGAGCTGCGGGATGATCGACAGGAACACCAGGCCGTAGATGAAGACGTGCGCAAATGCGCTGGGCACCGGTGCCAGCGTCGTCGGCTTCATCGGGCGAAGCGCGCTCATTGTGAAGGACTTCTTGTTCACCACGTACTTCTGGCCCAGGAAGATCAGGCAGGTCAGCACCACCATCAACGCGGCGAGCGCGGCGGCGAAGTTGGCTTGCCCGCCCATCTCGCTCACGAACTCGGAGTAGATCAACACCGGCATCACGACGAAGCCTTCGCCGATCAGCATCGGCGTACCGAAGTCGGCCAGCGCGTTCATGAACACCAGCAGGCCGCCCGCCAGCACGGTGGG
>CAZCJW010000366.1:0-2176 GCA_964499185.1 uncultured Propionivibrio sp.
CGCGACTCGGTCGTCGTGCTGAGTTTGATTTTCTCCTTGAAACTGGTTTGCCCCGGTGCAATGCTCATCGCTTTCGGCACGGTAAAACCCGAGTTCCACCACGAACTCCTGCTCAGCTCTTCGACACGCTGATCGGAGTCCGCCCGGTCATTGGCCGCCTTGCTTCCGGTCAAAGGCTGGTGCTTGAGGTGGTAGGACGGTTGCTCGAAATAACCAACCTGATCCTCCAACCTGAGGCGCATCTTTGGACCGGAGATAACGTCCTCGCCCTGCTGCAGCCGCACATTGCCCTCAGCCTCGAGTTCATCGTCCAGCGGCCAGTACGTCAGGCGATCCGAGTTGACGATGGTCCCAATCTTGCGAAGTTCAGCCTCACCCTCTGCATTGAACTCACGGTTAACCTCACCGGACATGCGCTGGGCACTGAGAAAGGTCGGGCGGGGTACCGTGCTGTCTTTAGGCAGCGATGCCATTTTCGAAGAGGCGCGCAAAACCAGTGCCGGCGAAGAATCCGGTACCTCATCCGCATCGCGCTGCCCCGCTGAAAGCACCTGCGACGCCTGAGCACTCGTCGATGGAGAGCGCTCTTGGCTCGACGTTGCGCGGAGTGTTTCCCCCGGACGTCCGGCAAGCTGTACTGCCGGTACTGCGGGAGGCATGCCCAGGAGTGCCGGATCGACGCGCAAGGGCCCGAGGGAAGATGTTTTTGCCCCCGAAGCGCGCTGTAATGGGGCGCTCTTGACCGGCTCCGGGACAACAGACCTCTGCGGTTCCTTTTGAACTGAAACGACTGTCGCTGGTGGATCGGAGGGACGCGCCTGTTGCTTCGATTCCTGGGTGGGCGACGCAGTGGTTCCCGAAGTAGGCGGCGTCGCCGCTTCAGTGGGAATTTTTGCGGCTGCGGGCACGGAAGTTTCGTTGGTATCTGCCGGGCGTTGCGCCTCGGCTGGCTGGGCAACCGGCCGGGATTCAACCACCGGGGCCTCGACTGGCTTGACCTCGGCACGCTCGTCCTTTTCGGCGGGGGCAGCCGACTTCACCGCGGGTGCGGGGGCCTGCTCGGGCTTGACCGGAGGCAATCCCAACAATACCGGATCAACCCGCAGGGGCGTGCCGGCCTGCGCCACCGCCTCGCCGGCATAGCCGACGAGGAGAGCATTGGCGAAGCCGCAGCACATAAAAATCGCGAGTTGTTTGCGTCGGGCCGTCCGATTCATCCGAACATTTCAGTCAAGTCAAAATTGCTCACGGGGCCACCGGCGCAGCATCAAACGGGGCGGGTGGTAAAATCGCCGCATTTTAGCACCTTAGCCCGAGGAGAAGCGGCATGCCGCGTACCATCCTGCTGCGCGACTGGCTGAACCGTCTGTTCCCACGCCAGCACTCCGAACAGGAAATCAGGATCGAACCGGCATCGGCCGACGCCAGTTTTCGCCGCTATTTCCGCATCACGCTGGACAACGGCGATACCCGCGTCGTCATGGACGCTCCGCCCGAGTTCGAGGATTGCCGCCCTTTCCTTCATGTCGCCGCCCTGTTTCATAATGCCGGTGTGCATGTCCCCGAGGTCTATGCACAGGATCTCGGCCAGGGATTCCTGCTGCTGTCCGACCTCGGCAACACCACCTACCTGAACGTGCTCGACGCGGCAACGGCTCCGGAACTTTACCGCGACGCCAATGCCGCGCTGGTCGATATCCAGCGCGCCAGCCAACCCGGCGTCCTGCCCGACTACAATCGCGCGCTACTCGAACGCGAACTGAACTTGTTCCCCGACTGGTATGTCGCCAGGCACCTGGGGCTCGCGCTTGACGATACCCAATCTGCTGCGCTGCACGGCGTGTTCGAAACCCTGCTCGCCAGTAACCTGGCGCAGCCCAAGGTTTTCGTGCATCGCGACTACCACTCGCGCAACCTGATGGTTCTCGATGGCGGCTATCCCGCCAACCCCGGCATCATCGACTTCCAGGACGCGGTGTACGGCCCGATCACCTACGATCTCGTGTCGCTCTACCGCGACGCCTATATCAGCTGGGACGAA
The DNA here is from genome assembly GCA_964499185.1 of uncultured Propionivibrio sp. Lineage (GTDB taxonomy): Bacteria > Pseudomonadota > Gammaproteobacteria > Burkholderiales > Rhodocyclaceae > Propionivibrio. The sequence continues at coordinate 2,042 of CAZCJW010000366.1, forward strand.
CAGCAGGAACTCGATTTCGTCATCCGCTACTGGGAGATGGCGCGCAAGGCCGGCTTGCCGGTCGATGCCAATTTTGACATCTTCTACCGCGACTACGAATGGATGGGCGCGCAGCGCCAGATCAAGGTGCTCGGC
>CAZCJW010000367.1:0-2168 GCA_964499185.1 uncultured Propionivibrio sp.
AGCGTATCCGCCAGGGCAAGGACACCATCTCGGTGACCGGCAACGTGCTGCGCGATTACCTGACCGACCTGTTCCCGATCATCGAACTCGGCACCAGCGCCAAGATGCTGTCGATTGTTCCGCTGCTCGCGGGCGGCGGCCTGTTCGAAACCGGTGCGGGCGGCTCGGCGCCGAAGCACGTGCAGCAATTCGTCAAGGAAGGCTACCTGCGCTGGGATTCGCTCGGCGAATTTTCTGCCCTCGGCGCGTCGCTGGAACACCTGGCGGTCAACTTCAAGAACCCGAAGGCGCAGGTACTGGCCGATGCGCTGGATGTGGCGATCGCCAAGTTCCTGGATAACAACAAGTCGCCGGCGCGCAAAGTGGGTGAGATTGACAACCGCGGCAGCCACTTCTACCTCGCCCTGTATTGGGCCGAGGCACTGGCGGCGCAGACCAAGGATGCCGAACTGCAAGCCCGCTTTGCCAAGGTGGCCAAGGCCATGCAGGACAACGAGGCGAAGATCAACGAGGAACTGATCGGAGCGCAAGGCAAACCGATGGATCTCGGTGGCTACTACCTCACGGACTTCGACAAGGCCTCCAGGGCCATGCGTCCGAGCGCCACCTTGAACGCCATCATTGATGCCCTCTGACCCGTCGTCGGGCACGTCAATGTGATGTTGCGGGCACGCTCATCGGTTTCCGATACATGGAGCCGATGAGCCTCGAAATCACGAATCATGGAGTGAGAACTATGCAAATTCTGAAGAAGGGCCAGGCGGGAACGATGCAGTCCAGTGACCTGATGGTCACGGTGGAACCCGGCAATGGGCTGACCATTGAGATCGAATCAACGGTCAAGAAGCAGTTCGAGCATTTGATCCGCGCCAGGCTGGAAGAAACCCTTTCCAAGCACGGCGTGAGTTCTGGAAAAATCAGCATCAGCGATCGCGGTGCTCTGGACTACGCCATCGAGGCACGTCTTGAGGCGGCATTGCAACGGGCAGGGGGAGAATAATGGACAAGACCTACTGGTACAAGGAATACACGCAGGGACGGCGCTTTTTCCTGAAGATTCTGCCGGGGCAGAGCTTGCAGGAAAACATCAAGGCGCTGGTCGTCAAGGAGGAAATCAAGGTAGGCGTTATTCTCTCGGCGATCGGCTCGGTGCGAAACCTGCGCATCAACGGCATCAAGAGCGGAGCCAAGCTGCCGATCACCCCGGCGCGCCTGACGCCGCACGTGCTCGAAGGGCCGCTCGAACTGCTCGGGTTGTCCGGGAACATCGTTCCGGGATCCGACGGCTCGCCGGACTGCCATCTGCATGTCCTTGCCGGGAAGGCTTCCGGCGATGTGGTGGGCGGGCAACTGGAAGACGCCGAGGTTTTCGCGACCTGTGAAATCGTGCTGATCGAATTGATGCTGGACGGCGTTGAACGCCATAAATCCAAGTCCGGCGGCACGTCCACCATCTACTTCGCGGAGGAATGACATGGCCGACTACAAACTGCGCCGGTCGCTGCTTTATGTGCCGGGCAACATGCCGTCAATGTTGCAAAACGTACCCCTGTTCGGCTGCGATGCCGTGCTGCTCGATCTCGAGGACGCCGTTCCCCTCGCCGAGAAGGATGCGGCGCGCATTCTGGTGCGCCGTTTCCTCGATGGTTACAAGAACCGCAACAAGGAAGTCCTCATCCGCATCAATGGCCTGGATACCAAATGGGCGCTGGATGACCTGAAAATGGTATTGCCGGCCAAGCCGGATGGCATCAGGCTGCCAAAAGCCGATACGCCGGAAGTCGTCGAGCACCTCGATACGCTGCTGACCGAGTACGAGGAGGAACTGGGTTTCGAGGTCGGTTCGTTCAAGATACTTCCGTCGATCGAAACGGCTGAAGGCGTGCTCAATGCACCGAAGACCGCCAAGGCTTCCGAACGCCTGATCGGGTTGGCGTTTGGCGCCGAAGACTACACGGCGACGATGGAAATCAACCGCACCAAGACCGGCGAGGAACTTTTCAACGCGCGCATGAACGTCCTGTGGGGCGCGAAAGCGGCGGGGATCCAGGCCATCGACACCATCTTTGCCGACGTCAATGACATGGAAGCGCTGCGCAAGGAAACCGAGCTGATCAAGAAGCTCGGCTTCACCGGCAAGTGCATGATCAACCCGCGCCAGATCGACG
>CAZCJW010000368.1:0-2157 GCA_964499185.1 uncultured Propionivibrio sp.
ATCTGCAAAACAAGGGGTTGCGATTGAGTTCGTAACCCCTTTTTGCTTTTCGACCGAAAAAACCGGCTCGGGAGGCAGATTTGGAGGCAGGAGGCACTGCGATGTTTCGCCACATCGCGGCTAAATGCGTGCTGTGGCGTCTAAAAAGCCACGCAGGCCACGCTTCGGTTGCGTACGAAGCTGGCCTGCGCAAAGGCGCGCCCGAACATCTTGGCGGCGCCACGCGGGTCACCCTCGGGCAGTGCCTGTTAGAGTACACGAAAACCATCTCGATTCATAAGAAATCGTGTGCGCAGGAAATCGTCTACATCAACTCCTACCTCGCGGCGGCGGCTACGCTACGGCGAGTCTGGCAGCTGGAAAGAACTTAGCTAATGTTCAAGTTGTTTAGTGAGTACCAGCGTGCTGTTCATCACTTTGTCGGTATAGGCCATCAACAGGGCCGAAACAACGAACGTCAGGTGAATCACAATCTGGAAGATAACGCCGTGCTCAAGTCGTGACAACGCGAATGAGTCACCCGCTTGCGCCATCTTGCTACCAACTTCAATGAAGGTCTTGAGGAGGTGGATTGAAGAAATGCCAATCAGTGCAGTCGCCAGTTTCACCTTCAACACGCCCGCATTGACGTGTGAGAGCCACTCGGGCTGGTCTGGATGCTCGTCGAGGTCGAGGCGTGAGACGAAGGTTTGATATCCGCCTACGGTTACCATGATGAGCAGATTGGCCACCATAACGACATCGATAAGGCCAAGAACGATGAGCATGATGTCAATCTCGGTCAAGGATACCGCGTGGCCGATGAGATGGAGCAGTTCCTGTAGAAACTTGAATACGTAGACGCCTTGAGCAAAAACCAATCCGAGATAGAGTGGTGCTTGCAGCCAGCGACTGCCGAATAGAAAAGCCTCGAGGAGATGTGAAGGATGTCTATTCATGGTCTTTCATGTGGAGATAAATGCAGAAACGTGTGTATTGTAATGGATGCGGTGAGCGCGATTCCTTTTCGGCGCTGAGCTTTGATCAATTGAAAGAATCAGGCGAGCCGCCAAGAAAAAACCCGGACGGCAGAAGATTCTAATGGGGTTGTGTCGGAATATCTTACACATGAGAGGCCCTCATTGTTGCTTTTAGACATGCAGCCCGGCGTATACGGCTGATTGATAGATTAAATCCCGGAAACCCAGAACGTTTAGGAATGCTAGGCGTGGTTTTTGCTTAATGCCGACAGTGCGTAAATTCTCTATACGAAGTGCCGTAGCGAAAGATTTCCAGGTAAATCAGAATTCAAAAAAAGGGAGCTCTTAATGAAACTTGTAAAGATCAAGCCATTGGCTTTTTTCTCACTGTTTGCGTGCCAGGTTGCCGCCCCGGCAGCCCAGGCTGCCTTGGTCAATGGAGGTTTCGAGAACCCTTCGTCGATTTCTGGCTATTCGTTGATCAATCCGTTGAACGTTCCCGGCTGGAAGACTACAGATACTGCCATCGAGATTTGGCAAACGGGATTTAATGGAGTCGCGGCATACCAAGGACAGCAATTTGCCGAGATTGATGCCTACATTCTTGGAACGCTTTATCAGGATGTGTCCGGGATTGCCTCCGGGAGTACATTTTCCTTTCAGTTCGCGCATAGAGGTCGCTCCGGTGTCGATACCATGCGTTTTACTATTACCGATCTCGGTGCCGACAATGTTATCGGGGGTGGTAATGACACGGAGCTTTTTTCCGGACTCTACTCTGATGGAACTCAGGCATGGGGCTTTTACACGGGAGAGTCTGCTGCCACCTTTGGCAATACGGTGCGTTTTTCCTATCAGGCAGTGTCTTCGGTTGGAGGCAGTTCTTACGGCAATTTCCTTGACGCTGCCGACTTTAGCGTCCAAGCTCCGACGCTGCCGATTCCAGAACCCGCAATTCTTGCGCTCCTCGGCATCGGCCTGGCCGGCCTAGGCTTTTCGCGTCGCCAAAAGCAGTGATCGATCTCCGCCTGTTCAAGCCCCCAGCAAGCAAGCTTTCTGGATTACTTGCGTCGGGAACTGCTACGACCGGCGTCTGCCGCAGCCCAGTGAATTCGCCAAAAACTGGGCGCGGTGGGTCAGCGTGGGATTCTTATGGCCCGCCCGGAGAGATTCGAACTCCCTACCCCTTGGTTCGAAG
>CAZCJW010000369.1:0-2153 GCA_964499185.1 uncultured Propionivibrio sp.
CGGCGACCAACATGATCGCCACCGACTGGCGCCAGATGGCGCATTCGATCCAGCTACAATCGGTCGACATCCCGCTCGCCGATCCGCACTTCTGGACGATGCAGGGTTCGGTGCGCGTGGCGCAGCTGTGCGACATGTTCGGCCTGACCTGGGGGTCGCACTCGAACAACCACTTCGACATCTCGCTGGCCATGTTCACCCACGTCGGCGCCGCTGCCCCGGGCAAGGTCACGGCCATCGACACGCACTGGATCTGGCAGGACGGCCAGCGCCTGACCAAGGAGCCGTACCTGATCCGCGACGGCCTGATCCGCGTCCCGAACAAGCCGGGCCTCGGGCTGGAAATCGACATGGCCGAAGTGGAGAAGGCGCATCAGGCGTACAAGGCCATGGGGCTCGGCGCGCGCGACGACGCGGTCGCGATGCAGTTCCTGATCCCCGGCTGGAAATTCGACAACAAGCGCCCGTGTCTGGTGCGCTGAGAGGACGAGATCATGAACGACAAGAAGCCTTATGACGCCTTTCCGAACAGGTTCCGCCAGGATCTGGTCGCCGGCAAGAAACTGATCGGCTGCTGGTGCTCGCTCGGCAGCCCGATTACCACGGAAGTCATGGGAGTTGCCGGTTTCGACTGGTTGCTGCTCGACGGCGAACACGCGCCGAACGACGTGTTGAGCTTCATTCCGCAACTGATGGCCCTGAAGGACAGCGCCAGTGCGCCGGTGGTCCGTCCGCAGTGGAACGACATGGTGGTCATCAAGCGCCTGCTCGACGCCGGCTTCTACAATTTCCTGATTCCCTTCGTCGAATCGGCGGACGACGCGCGCCGTGCCGTCGCCGCGACGCGCTATCCGCCGCAGGGCGTGCGTGGCGTTTCCGTCAGCCACCGCAGCAACCGCTACGGGACGGTTCCGGAATATTTTCAAGCCATCAACGACAATATTTCCGTCATCGTCCAGATCGAGAGCCGCAAGGCCGTCGCGGCGATCGACGAAATCTGCGCCGTGGAAGGCGTCGACTGCGTCTTCATCGGCCCGTCGGATCTCGCGGCCGGCTACGGCTACCTGGGCAACCCGCTGCATCCCGAAGTACAGGAAGCCATGCAGAAGATCATCGCCAGCGCCAAGGCGCACGGCAAACCCGCCGGCATACTTGCGCCGGTCGAGGCCGATGCGCGTCGGTATCTTGAGATGGGTCTCACCTTTGTGGCCGTCGGCAGCGACCTGGGCGCCTTCCGCAATGCCACGCAGATGCTGCGGGACAAGTATCTCTGAACTTCACGTAATCAATTTGTTAGAACAGGAGCAAGCAATGAGCAAGATTGGATTCGTAGGACTGGGCATCATGGGCACGCCGATGGCCGAACACCTGATCAAGGCGGGACATGAAGTCTTCCTGTTCAGCATCCCGAGCATTCCCGAGTCGCTGGTCCAGGCTGGTGGCAAGGCCTGCGCGTCGGGCAAGGAAGTCGCGCAGAACGCCGACGTGATCATCACCATGGTGCCGGACACGCCGCACGTCGCGGCCGCTCTCTTTGATCCGAACGGAATCGCCGAAGGGCTTAGCGCCGGCAAGATCGTCGTCGACATGAGTTCGATCTCCCCGGTGGAAACCAAGAAATTCGCCGCGCGCATCAACGCCCTCGGCTGCGAGTACATCGATGCCCCCGTCTCGGGTGGCGAAGTCGGCGCCAAGAACGCCACCCTCTCGATCATGTGCGGCGGCAGCGAGGCGGCGTTTGCCAAGGTCAAGCCGCTGTTCGAACTGATGGGCAAGAACATCACCCTCGTCGGCGGCAACGGAGACGGGCAGACCTGCAAGGTCGCCAACCAGATCATCGTCGCCCTGAACATCGAAGCCGTCGGCGAAGCACTGCTGTTCGCCTCCAAGATGGGCGCCGATCCGGCCAAGGTGCGTGCCGCGCTGATGGGCGGCTTCGCCTCGTCGAAGATCCTCGAAGTGCATGGCGAACGCATGATCAACCGCACCTTCAACCCCGGCTTCCGCATCGAACTGCACCAGAAGGACCTCAACCTGGCCCTGTCCAGCGCCCGTGCCATCGGCGTGTCGTTGCCCAACACCGCCACGGCACAGGAACTGTTCAACAGCTGCGCCGCGCACGGCGGCAACGCCTGGGACCACTCCGGCATGGT
>CAZCJW010000370.1:0-2151 GCA_964499185.1 uncultured Propionivibrio sp.
CTCGCCGCCGCACTGCGGACAGCGCACCATGGTTTTTCTTAGCGGCATTACAGATCAGAAGATAAGGTAGAAAAACGGCCGAATGTCAGTATTGGTAAGGCTCATAGCTATCAGAATCCTCGCTAGCTACTCATGTAGCTACTCAAAAAGTTATCCACAGGCCAAAACAGGCGGAATTATGCCTGTTTTTCACTTCCGGATATGCCAGAGAATCGACAACACCGACAAACTTACTTACCCTCCTCAGGATACTGGCACTACTTACTTACATCGTATCTGAACAGAAAACTGGCGCAAATCCGGGCTCGAAACGGACCGTAAAGGAAACAGCCAGGAAGGACCCATAACAAGAGAAGAACCACATACACGCTGAGGGAACCATACAACCCCCTTAACGAACCCCATAGACGCCGGAAAAACGCGATCGTTCCGCGCCGTCAGGGGCTGGGAATGGAAGGACCCGCCCCCTACCGCCAGTCCGATGGATACCAACGCTCAAAGTTCTTGCACTCCGGGGGCGCTATCCATATCCGTTCGGTCCCTCGCCCGTGCTCAAGGATCAGGTAGCCCAACTCACAGGCCCAATGAAACTGGGCACGATCCAGGCCGATCGCCTCATGCCTCGTGACCAAACGTCTGCACCGGGTGCAATCAGCCCCTGACAGCGGGGCGGGCAGACAGAGGACGTGCCAAGGCTTTAATCCATCCTGCATGCAGACTTTGTGCCAATAACGCACTTGCTCTAACGGCTCCATGATTTCCAGGTCAAGCAGCAGCCCCGCCCGTTCCTCGTGGGGTATCTGCTTGAAGCGTGACCATGCCATCACCAACAGAACTGCCGCAGGGTGGGCCGGGTGAATCCGTCGCTGATCCTCGCTTATATCTGCGCGAAGGTATTGCGGCTCCGCCGCCGCACCGCCCGCCCCGTTATCTTTTTTCCCCTTTTGTTCTCCCTTCCCTTGTTTTTTTACTGGGACAGTTGGGACACTAGGGGGAAAATCGGCTGTAAGCCTTGCCGTTACGGTCTTTGACCTGTCCCAATCGGGGTGGGACACTGGCTGTTTTTGGAGGGACACAGTGGGACACTTTGTCCCAGTATCGGCCGTTTTGTCCTCGTCTCCGACCGGTTGCGTACTGTCCGGAGTGCTTATCAGGCTGTCCCAATCAAGCATCATCGGCCTCAAACAAACTCGGCAGGACATGCACCACACGCGGCCGGCCTTCGCCGGGAATGCTCTGCTTTACCTGCCATGGGCGGGCTGCCTCTGTCCCCTTCTCGGCGTATCCCCTGGCGATCAACAACCGACCCACCGCGCCCGCGTCGTGCCCAGTGCAAACGCGTGAACGAAAAGCCTCAATCGAAATAAAGTAGTGCAACTCATCCGCAGTCTGATCAAGGCGCCGCCATCCCGCCCGGTCAGACTTCACGGGCGCACGGTTTTCCGTAATGTTTGAGTGGTCGATATCGGAGAATGCCGACTCCCCGTAGCGGCGTAGGAACTCACGCACCTTGGCCAGCATTGCCCGCTCTTCCTGGTTGCCTTCCCCGCCACGGTTCGTCAGCCAAGAAGAGAAGCACGCGCCGGCCGCCTTCATGGCCTCGCCCGGTTCCCAGCCGGTTATCTGCCAATCGGAAGCAATCTCGCCGGCAGCACCAATTAAGGCAAATCGATTAGCCACCCTCCGGGCCTGTCCGCTGGCATCATCGCTCAGATAATGCAGCTCGAACGCCTTTTGTGCCTGGTGTAAGGTGCTTGTAATCGTGGCGGCATCCTCTTCCACCAGCCGCTTGATGAACGCTATCCAGGCGCATCCGTAGTACTTGCGTGTCGCCTGGTCAAGCGTCTTGGCGAATTCAGCACCGTGCCCGCTATCGTGTAGGTTCTCGAACAGCCCCAGCCCCGCACCAGCATCGGCGGGAATCTCCGCCAGGCGCAATTCCTGACCGGCTCGCGTTTGCTTTCCGGCCTCGGCCATGTGCGTCGACAGCCCGATCTCACCGGCCGAGAGGAAGAGCAAACGCCAATCAGCCCGCGCCCGCATGCCGCCTGTTCTGCCCGCCCGTGTCTTGCCGGAACCATTCGACAGCATGTAAGCCACTTCGCCGGCTGCTTTCGGGTCGAGCTGGGCCAGCTCATCGAGCAGCAAGGG
>CAZCJW010000371.1:0-2136 GCA_964499185.1 uncultured Propionivibrio sp.
CCCACTCCATCAAACAACTCTCTTCCGCGGTCGAGCAGCAGAACGAAGCAACCGCCTCGACCGCCGCGTCGGTCGAGGAAATGGCCGTCAGTGTCACCCATGTTTCCGATTCCTCTTCAACGGCCAAGGATATGGCCAGGGAGTCGTTGGTGAGTTCCAACGAGGGCAAGCAGGCCATCGATAACACCGCCAGCGAGATGCTGGAAATGGCCGACACCGTCAAAGCGACGTCGCAGGCCATGGAAACGCTCAGCAAGCGTGCCGACGAAATCGGCAGCATTGTCGGCGTCATCAAGGAAATCGCCGACCAGACCAATCTGCTGGCGCTGAACGCCGCCATCGAAGCCGCACGTGCCGGTGAGCAGGGACGGGGATTTGCCGTTGTTGCCGACGAGGTACGGAAACTGGCCGAACGGACGACTTTGTCGACCAAGGAAGTGGCGGATGTCATCACCGCGATCCAGACGGAGACGCGTCATGCCGTGGACGACATGCACCGGATAGTGGAGCAGGTCAATTCCAACGCGGACGGTGCCCGAAAGGCCGGAGACCTGATCGTCCGTATCCGCGAAGGCGCAAGCCGGGTCCTCGCCGCCTCATCGGAAATCGACACCGCGCTCAAAGAACAAAGCACAGCCAGCGATCAAATCGCCAAACAGGTTGAAGTGATCGCATCGATGAGCGAGGAAAACACCTCGGCCATGGGAGAGGCCAAGGACGCTTCGGAGGAAATGAAGCGGCTATCGACTGAAATGCATGAGATGGTCTGAGGTTCCCTCGGTTTTTCGTCTGCCAAAGGGCGGTTTTCATGCTACCAGTTTTTCCTGATGTTGCTTGCTGAGCCAATCCGCTAGGAACTGCATAGGCGACTTGTAGCCGAGGGTCGAATGCTGCCGCTTCCGGTTGTAGAAGACCTCGATGTACTCGAAGCTGGCGGCCTTCATGTCGGCATGAGTGGCATAGCGAATCCCATGCACCCGCTCGTTCTTGAAGCTGTTGAACCAGCTCTCCGTCGGCGCGTTATCCCAGCAGTTCCCTTTCCGGCTCATCGAGCAGGTCATGCCGAATGCCTTGAGCTTGTCCTGGAAGGCATGGCTGGCGTATTGGCTGCCCCGGTCGGAGTGATGCATCAACCCCGCGGCCGGGCGCTTCCTGAAACAGGCCATGGTCAGTGCGTCGGTCACGATATCCGCCGTCATGCGCGGCTTCAGCGACCAGCCGACCACTTCGCGGTTGAACAGGTCGAGCACGATCGCCAGATAGAGCCAGCCCTCGTCCGTCCACAGGTAGGTGATGTCCGACGTCCACACTTGATTCGGCGCTGTCGGGGTGAAGTTTCTGGCCAGCAGGTTATCCGCCACCGGCAGCCCGTGCTTGGAGTCCGTCGTGACCTTGTAACGGCGCTTGTGACGAGCGTGGATACCGTTGTCGCGCATCAGCCGTTCGACACGCGCCTTGCTGGCCGAGAAGCCTCTCGCCCGTAGCTCCCGCACCATGCGCGGACTGCCGTAGGCGCCTTTGAGTTCGGCATGAATGGCACGGATGAGCGCCAACATCTGGCTGTCCGTCAGGCGCTTGCGGTCCGGCTGGCCGCCACGCTTCCAGGCGCGATAACCGCTGATGCTCACATCGAGCGCATCGCACAGTTCGGCCAGCGCAAACCGCTTGCCCTGCTCGGCAATCCAGGCGTACTTCACAGAACATCCCTTGCGAAGTACGCCGTCGCTTTTTTTAGGATTTCGTTCTCCCGCTTGAGCCGGAGATTCTCGGCCCGCAGCCTCGAAAGCTCCATTTCTTCCGGCGTCACGACTCTGCCGCCAGCACCGGCAAGCTTGCCTTCCGCCGCTGCCTTGACCCAGTTGCGCACAGTTTGGTCGCTCAGCCCAAGTTCCTTGCACACCACGCTGACGCTCTGGCCGTCTTTAATCCGCTTGACCGCCAGTTCCTTGAACTCGGTCGTGTATGCCTGCTTCGGTATCTTCATTTCCTGCCTTCCAAATGTGACGTCAATTTTAGGTCACCATTGGCAGACGAATTTTCGGGGGAAGCTCAGATATGTCGCAACATCGTATGCGTCAAGGAAGAGAAACCTTGTATAGACAGTGTCTGTGCCGACATGCGTTGTGGAACCTGTGA
>CAZCJW010000372.1:0-2126 GCA_964499185.1 uncultured Propionivibrio sp.
CGGTTCATCCCGGCCATCTGGAACTCGAATTCGAAATCCGACGCAGCACGCAATCCGCGCAGGATGACCTTCGCCCCGCGTTCATGCAGAAATTCCATGAGCAGCCCGTCGAAGCTGCAGACCTCGGCGTTCGGGTAGCACCCCAGGACCTCGCGGGCCATCTCGACCCGTTCTTCAAGGGCGAAGAACGGGCGTTTCGAACGGCTGGCCGCGATCGCCACGATGACATGGTCGAAAAGATTCACCGCACGCCGCACGAGATCTTCATGCCCAAGCGTCAGCGGATCGAACGTTCCCGCGTAAATCGCCACTCGTCTATTGAGCGCCATCTGGCTCTCCGTTCCGCATCAAGTGATAAAAAACCTGCCCTGCCCGCCCGCTGCGCACCGTCCGCCACTGGCCGCAACGCTCCAATGCCGATTCCGCTTCGACGTACAGGACTCCATCATCGGCCAGAAGTCTTGGCAGCACTGGCGTCAGGCGCTCGACCCAGCCCTTCTTGTAAGGCGGATCGAGGAACAGCACATCGAATCCCGGAGCTTTCGGATCAAGCGAGGACGCGAATTTTACCGCATCCGCACGCACAATCTCCAACCGGGTTTCCGCACCCAGCAAACGGGCATTGGCCTTGAGCGACGCTGCCACCAGTGCGGACTGTTCGACCATGACCACCCGCGCCGCGCCGCGCGAAGCCGCTTCAAAGCCGAGTGCGCCGCTGCCGGCAAACAGATCGAGACAGGACAGACCGGACAGATCCTGCCCGAGCCAGTTGAACAGCGTTTCACGCACGCGGTCGGGCGTCGGGCGCAGGCCCTCGGCATCCGGGAAACGCAAGACACGCCGACGCCATTCGCCTCCGATGATGCGCAGTGAATTCATTCTCGACCTACTCGCCTCCGACCACGACCGTCACCAGGTTTTCCGGCCTGACATGCCGCGCGAAGGCGGCGCGAACCTCAGCCGCCGTCACTTTCTCGACATTCTCGACATAGCGATCCAGGTAATCGAGGGGCAAACCGTAAAAACCGATCACGGCGACGTTGTCGAGAATCTTGCGATTGCTGTCGAGGCGCAGCGGAAAGCTGCCGGCGATGTTCTGCTTGGCGGCCTGCAGCTCTGCCTCGCTCGGCCCCTCGGCGAGGAACGTCGTCAGGACATCGCGCGCCACCTTCAAGGCCTCGTTGGCTTGCTCCTTCCGAGTCTGCAGACCGATCTGGAAGGGTCCCGCCTGCACCATGGGCATGAAATAGCTGTAGACGCTGTAGGCAAAACCACGCTTCTCACGAACCTCGCGCATCAGACGCGAGACGAAGCCGCCACCCCCCAGCGTGTAGTTACCGACCTGCAAGGCGAAAAAGTCTGGATCGCCGCGCTTGAGCGCCGGCATCCCGATCAGGACATGCGCCTGCGCGGCGGGGTGCGAGATGCGCTGCTCTCCTGCGGCCGGCAACCGCGGCACCTCCACTGACGGTTTTGCGGTTCCGCCAGGCAGGTTGGCCGTCAGTGTCTGGGCCACGGACTCGGCCTCGCCGCGTGAAAGATCGCCGACGATCGTCACCACGGCGCCGCTGGCACCATAGTTATCCCGGTAAAACCGTTCCAGGTCGTCGCGGCCGATGGTTTCAATCGACTCCGGGGTAGCGCTTCGACCATAGACGTGCGCTGGATACAAGGCGCTCCAGAAGGCGCGGCTGGCGATCACATCAGGCCGCGTCAACGATTCCTTGAGCGATGCCACCCGGCGCGCTTTCTCGCGTGCGAACACGTCTGCCGGAAACTTCGGCACAGACAGCACGGAGCGGAATATATCCAGCGCTATGTCGCGCTTGTCCGTCATGGACAACGTGCGCAGACTGACCGACGCCCGATCCTTATCCACGCCTCCTGAAATCTGCGCCCCCACATCGGCCAGTCGGCTGGCGATGCGGTTCTCGTCCATGCCCTCCACACCCATATCCAGCAGGGCATGGGTCATCGACGCCAGCCCGGGTTTATCTTCAGGATCGCGCGCAGCTCCGGCGGCAAAATCGACCTGGATATCCAGCATCGGCAGGGCATGGTTCTCCACAAAAAACACACGGGCGCCGGATGGCGCCACCCAGTGTTCGATCTGCGGACCCGCCGCA
>CAZCJW010000373.1:0-2113 GCA_964499185.1 uncultured Propionivibrio sp.
GAAGGCGCCGACCTCGTGGTGGTCAATACGTGTGGTTTCATCGATGCGGCAGTCGAGGAGTCGCTGGAGGCCATCGGCGAGGCGCTGGAGGAAAACGGCAAGGTGATCGTCACCGGTTGCCTCGGGGCGAAACAGGAACTGGTGCGCGAGACGCATCCGAAGGTGCTGGCTATTACCGGTCCCCACGCGGCAGACGAAGTGCTGCAGCACGTGCATGCCCATTTGCCGCAGCCGCACGATCCGTTCACCAGTCTGGTGCCGCCGCAGGGGATCAAGCTGACGCCGCAGCATTTCGCCTACCTGAAGATTTCTGAAGGCTGCAACCACAGTTGCACCTTCTGCATCATTCCGTCGTTGCGCGGCCCGCTGGTCAGCCGGCCGATCGGGGACGTGCTGCAGGAGGCGAAGCATCTGGCCGAAGCCGGCGTGCGCGAGTTGCTGGTCATCTCGCAGGACACCAGCGCGTACGGTGTTGATGTGAAATACCGCACCGGCTTTGTCGGCGGTCGCCCGGTCAAGACACGGCTCAAAGAGCTGTGCGAGGCGCTGGCCGAATTCGGCATCTGGGTACGCCTTCATTATGTCTATCCGTACCCGAGCGTCGATGAGCTGATTCCGCTGATGGCCGAAGGCAAGATCCTGCCGTATCTCGACGTGCCGTTCCAGCATTCGAATTCGCGCATCCTCAAGGCCATGAAACGCCCGGCCAGCGCCGAGAACAACCTGGAGCGCATCAAGGCCTGGCGCGCCATATGTCCCGATATCACGATACGCAGCACCTTCATTACCGGGTTCCCCGGCGAAACCGAAGCGGAATTCGAGGAGTTGCTGGAATTTCTGGAAGAAGCGCGGCTCGACCGGGTCGGCTGCTTTGCCTATTCACCGGTCGAAGGGGCTGCAGCCAACGAATTGCCGGGTGCCGTCCCGGATGACGTGCGCGAGGAGCGCCGCCGTCGGCTGATGGATGTGCAGGAAGACATCTCCGCCGATCTGTTGGCGGCCAAGATTGGGCGAGAAATAACCGTGCTCGTTGACGCGGTTGATGACGAAGGCGCTATCGCCCGTTCGTCGGCGGATGCGCCGGAAATCGATGGTCTCGTCTTTATCGACCAGTTTTATGATACCGAGCCCGGTGATTTCCTGCAGGTGCGTGTGGTCGATGCGGACGAGCATGATCTGTACGCGGAGGTTGTGGAGAACTGACCACAACGTTGTTTTCCAGGGAGTGCGAGCATGTCCCAGACAAATCTGATCGAAAAACTTGTTGCCATTGTCGGAGCCGGCAACGTCCTGACCTCAGCGGATGATATGCACCCGTACCTCGGCGACTGGCGCGGGCGTTATCGCGGTGCGGCGCGCTGCGTGGTGCGTCCGGCGAGCACCGCCGAAGTGTCGGCGGTCGTTCGCGCCTGCGGGCAGGCCGGTGTGGCAATCGTGCCGCAGGGTGGCAACACCAGTCATTGTGGGGCAAGTATTCCGGATACGAGCGGTGAGGCCGTGCTGGTCAGCCTGTCGCGCATGAACAAAATCCGCCATGTCGATCCGGCCAACAACACCATTACCGTCGAGGCCGGATGCGTGCTGCAAACGCTGCAGGAGACCGCTTTGGGCGTGGGCCGGCTGTTTCCGCTGGCACTGGCGGCAGAAGGCAGTTGCCAGATCGGCGGCAATCTGTCGACCAACGCAGGTGGCGTGCAGGTTTTGCGCTACGGCAACACGCGCGAACTGACGCTCGGTCTGGAGGTCGTGCTGCCCAGTGGCGAGGTGTGGGATGGCCTGCGCGGCCTGCGCAAGGACAACACCGGCTACGACCTGAAGCAACTGTTCATCGGTGCCGAAGGCACGCTCGGCATCATCACGGCGGCGGTCATGAAACTCTTTCCGTTGCCACAGGCCACGGCAACAGCATGGTTGGCGATTGCGTCGCCGCATGTGGCGGTCCGCTTGCTCAACGATCTGCAGGCGGCGTTCGGCACGACGCTGACGGCGTGCGAACTCGTCTCCGATATCTCGCTCGGGATGGTGCTCAAGCACATCCGCGGCACGCAGCCGCCTTTGTCCAACAGCCCGTGGTATCTGCTTGTCGAGTTGTCCGGGCCGGGCGAAGAAGGGG
>CAZCJW010000374.1:0-2100 GCA_964499185.1 uncultured Propionivibrio sp.
TCGGCCAGAACTTGTTGGCGGCCACCCATGGCAGCGGGAATACCGCTTCGTCCCGACTGTAGGGGCGTTCCCACTCGCCGACGATGTCGGCTTGCGTGTGGGGGGCATTCTTCAGCGGGTTGTTGTCGGCCGGCCAGACGCCTTGTTCGATTTTCCGGATCTCTTCGCGAATCGCCGTCATCGCCGCGATGAAGCGGTCGAGTTCGGCCTTCGATTCCGACTCCGTCGGCTCGACCATGATCGTGCCGGCCACCGGGAAGCTGACCGTTGGCGCGTGGAAGCCGTAGTCCATCAGGCGTTTGGCGATGTCGATCTCGGCGATGCCGGTGGCGGCCTTGATCGGGCGGATATCCAGGATGCATTCATGCGCAACGCGGCCGTTCTTTCCGGTGTACAGCACTGGGTAGTGCGGCGTCAGCTTTGCGGCGACGTAGTTCGCGTTGAGAATCGCCACCTCGGTGGCGCGCTTCAATCCCTTGCCGCCGAGCATGGCGATGTACATCCACGAAATCGGCAGGATCGAGGCCGAACCCCACGGCGCTGCGGAAACGGCGCTCTGGCCCTTGTGCGGTCCGTCGATCGGTTGCACGACATGGTTGGCCATGAAGGGCGCCAGATGGGCTTTCAGGCCGATCGGCCCCATGCCCGGTCCGCCGCCGCCGTGCGGGATGGCGAAGGTCTTGTGCAGGTTCATGTGGCTGACGTCGGCACCGATCAGGCCGGGCGAAGTCAGGCCGACCTGGGCGTTGAGGTTGGCGCCGTCCATGTAGACCTGTCCGCCGTGAGAGTGAATGATGGCGCAGATGTCCTTGACCGCCTCCTCGAAAACGCCGTGCGTCGAGGGATAGGTGATCATCAGGCAGGCCAGGTTGGCGGCGTGCTGCTCGGCCTTGGCTTTCAGATCGGCGACGTCGACGTTGCCGTTCTCGTCGCAATCGACGACGACGATCGAGAGGCCGCACATTTGCGCGGTGGCCGGGTTGGTGCCGTGGGCCGACTTCGGGATCAGGCAGATGTTGCGGTGGCTCTCGCCACGGCTGGCGTGATAACGGGTGATGGCGACGATGCCGGCGTACTCGCCCTGCGCGCCGGAATTCGACTGCATGCTGATGGCGTCGAAGCCGGTGATGGTCTTCAGCCAGCTTTCGAGGCCGCCGATCATCTCCATGTAGCCCTGCGCCTGATCGATCGGGGCGAAGGGATGCAGGTTGGCGAACTCCGGCCAGGAAACCGGGATCATCTCACTGGTGGCATTGAGCTTCATGGTGCACGAGCCGAGCGAGATCATCGAGTGATCGAGCGCCAGATCCTTGTTCTGCAGGCGCTTCAGGTAGCGCAGCATCTCATGCTCGGTGTGGTAGTTGTTGAATACCGGGTGCGACAGGATGGCATCGGTGCGGCGCAGGGCCGCAGGCAGGAGTGTGTCCTGCTGCTGCAATTGGGCGTCGAGTGCGCTCAGGTCAACGCTGATGCCGGCGAACAGGCGGACCAGCGCGGTCACGTCGTCGCGCGTCGTCTTCTCGTTGAAGGCCACGCCGAGCACACCGGTTCCGGCTTGCCGCAGGTTGTATCCGGCGGCGAGCGCGGCTTGATACACGGCCGGCGCCTTGGATCCGAGGTCGATGCGCAGTGTGTCGAACGTGTGGGTGTTGAGTACGACAACGCCGGCACGTTTCAAGGCTTCCACGAAGAGTGCCGTCAGGCGGTGGATGCGTTCGGCGATCAGGCGGACACCCTGCGGGCCGTGATAAACGGCGTACATGCCGGCCATGTTGGCCAGCAGTACCTGCGAGGTGCAGATGTTCGAGTTGGCCTTTTCGCGGCGGATGTGCTGCTCGCGCGTTTGCAGTGCCATGCGCAGCGCCTTCTTGCCGCGCGCGTCGACCGAAACGCCGATGATGCGTCCGGGCACCGAACGCTTGTGCTCGTCGCGCGTGGCGAAGAACGCCGCGTGCGGACCGCCGAAGCCCATCGGAATACCGAAGCGCTGCGTCGAGCCGAGTGCGATGTCGGCGCCCATGGCTCCGGGTGATTTGAGGAGGACAAGCGCCATCAGGTCGGCGGCGACGGCAACGACGCCATGGCGCGACTGGACGGCGG
>CAZCJW010000375.1:0-2072 GCA_964499185.1 uncultured Propionivibrio sp.
AACTCCCTTCCGAAAACGAACTGTGCGCCTCCCTCGGCGTCAGTCGGGTGACGGTGCGTGCGGCCATTCAGCAACTCGAAATCCTGGGCTTGGTGGAAACACGGCATGGTGGCGGAAATTTCGTCAAGGAGTATTCGCCGCTAAACACCATGGACAATTTTCATCCGCGGATTCAGATCAACGAGAACCAGGACATCATCACGGTTCTCGAATATCGCAAGATCATTGAAAAGGGGACAATCGGGTTAGTCGCCCCCAAGATCACGGAAGATGACATCAAAAAGCTCGAAGAGACCTATGCGCTCATGGTCTCGCTTTCCGAGACAAACCAGCCGCAAAAGCAGGCTGATGCGGACCATCTGTTTCATTATCAGTTAGCCCAGATTGCCAATAATCCGATCATCACCAAGGTATACGAAATCATCAACGTGATCTTGTCATCGGCGATGGTTGATATTGTCAAACTGTTGGGAACGGAAATGGGGCTCCGTTATCACCGACTACTGATCGATGCCTTGAGAAATGGTGACAAAACACTATGCGAGTCCATGATGGAAGCGCATATTGAAGAGACCATTCAGAAAATCAGGACCGTTCAGAAAAACCGGCTGAAGGAAGCCTCTCCGGCAGAACCCAGCGAAAACTGAATCTGTCTCTGGCTACACGGGGCGAGCCAGCTTTCCCGTTTTCTGCGTTCTCAGTACGCCGTCAACCCACCATCGACCGGAAGCGCAACGCCATTAAGGAACGACGCTTCGTCGGAGGCCAGATAGAGCGCGGCATTGGCAACATCGAGCTCAGTCGCGAGCCGACCGAGCGGGACTTCGCCAAGGCGTTCTTCCTTCTTCTTCGGGTCCTGGAACAGTATCTGCACGAGCGGCGTGTCGACCGTGCTCGGATGGAGCGAGTTGCAGCGAATATTGTCCTTGGCATAACGGACGCCAATCGTCTTGGTCATCAGCGTAACCGCGCCCTTGGTAATCGGGTAGGCTTCGGTTGTGTTCTTGGGACCGACCAGGCCGCAGATCGACGAAATGTTGATGATAGAGCCCCCCCCCCCCTGGCGCATGATCGGGATAGCGTGCTTGATGCCGAGAAACGGCCCCTTTACGTTGACGGCCAGCATGGCGTCCAGGTTCTCTACCTTCATCTCCTCGATCGGCTCGCGAATGTTGATTCCGGCGTTATTGACGAGCACGTCGAGCCGCCCGAATCTGGCGACGACATTGGCCGTCGCGGCGATCCAGCTTTGCTCCTGGGTGACGTTGAGCAACTGGAAACAGGCATTGCCGCCCAGCTCCTCGATGGCGGCGACGGTCGCGTTACCGGCCTCGGCGTTCATGTCGCAGACGATGACCGTCGCGCCTTCATCGGCAAAGCGCCGAGCGATCGCCGCACCCAGTCCCTGCGCTGCCCCTGTGACCAGCGCAATCTTGTTCTTCATTCGCATCGCAAACCTTCCCCTGGAGAAGCACGCCGATGGCGTGCCTCCTGTGACGTCTTCTATTTGCGCACTTCCACCTTGGCCAGTTTCTCGTAGTAACGGACGATGGCGCTGTGGTCGCTTGCGCCGAAGTCGTCGTTCTTGAGCGCCTGCAGCGTCTCCATGATGTTTGCCGTGAGCGGTACCGGGGCGTTGAGGGCGTGCGCGGTGTCGAGTGCGTTCTGCAGGTCCTTGATGTGCAGCTCGATGCGGAATCCGGGCTTGAAGTTGCCATCGAGAATCATCGGCACCTTGGCGTTCATGACCGTTGAGCCGGCCAATCCGCCCTTGATCGCGTCGAACACGGCTTCGGGGTTCACCCCGGCCTTGGTGGCCAAGACAAAGGCTTCGGAGACCGCCGCAATGTTCAGCGCAACGATGATCTGGTTGGCGAGCTTGGTAACGTTGCCGGCACCAATGTCGCCGACATGAACGGCCGACGACCCCATTTTTTCGAGAATCGGCTTGACCGTTTCGAAGGCCTTGGCATCGCCACCGACCATGATCGCCAGCGTTCCTTCGATGGCTTTCGGTTCGCCGCCGGAAACCGGGGCGTCGAGCATGACGATTCCCTTGGCCTTGACCGCCG
>CAZCJW010000376.1:0-2068 GCA_964499185.1 uncultured Propionivibrio sp.
GCCGCATCAATGGGTTGAGTCAACGCGAAGGCTCAAAGCAAAGTGCCGGATGAGACGTTGGCCTCATCCGGCACTTCATTGCGTCGGGTCACCCGGGTGACCGGTACTGCCCTAAGCCAGCAGCTTCCTTATTTCCACGAGCCCGGCCGAGAGCATGGCCAGGTCTTGCGGGGCATTGCGTTTCAGTTCCTCGATGACGCCGCGTGCCGCGGAACTTGCCGCTGCCACGTCCACGGCGCCGCGTTGCAGCAACGACTGCCTCAGGGTACGCAGTTCGCTGGCCAGTTGTGCCCGCGCCCGCGCCTGCCAGCGGTTGCCGGCCGGCAGGTTGCCGATGGCGTTGCCGAGCCAGGTCAGATCCAGGCTGGCGTCGAGCTTGGCGCAGGCCGCCGCCACGTCTTCGAGCGCCCGGTTGCCGGTGCGTGCCAGATCGACCAGTTCGAACACGCTGACCACGCAGGGCCGCGCATCGAGCAGGGCGGCCACCGATTCGACGCCCTCCTTGCCGGCACGAGCGGTGGCGATGGCGTTTCCGA
Organism: uncultured Propionivibrio sp.; assembly: GCA_964499185.1. Lineage (GTDB taxonomy): Bacteria > Pseudomonadota > Gammaproteobacteria > Burkholderiales > Rhodocyclaceae > Propionivibrio. Next base: position 537 of record CAZCJW010000376.1, read on the forward strand.
TCGCGTCACGATAGGTGTCGACAATGGCCGCAATGCCGGCGTTGGCCATCTGCGAAGCCAGGATCTGCCGGGTAGCGGCGCTGACCATGTCACGCAGCGCCATCATCAGGGCCATCTGTTTCGGGGAAGGAATCTTCAGGTCGAAGGCTTCGATTTCCCGCCACACTGTCTCCGCACCCAGCAATTCGCTGGCGGCGTACCAGGCGGTGACGATCTGCTCGAGATCGGCACCTGTTTCGTCGCCGACTTGCTGGACGAAGGTGGTGCCCATGCGGTTGACCAGACGGCTGACGATCTGGGTGGTGATGATTTCCCGGCGCAACGGGTGCGACGGAATCTGATCGGCGCATTTTTCCGCCACTGCTTGCGGGAAGTAACCGACCAGCAGTTTCTGGAATTCCGGCAAATCCGGGAGTTTCGATTCAAGAATGGCCTGCTTCAGCGCGATCTTGGTATAGGCCAGCAGCACGGCCAGTTCCGGCGCGGTCAGCCCGAGGCCCATCTGGGCGCGCTCGATGAGGTGTTTTTCATCGGGCAGGAACTCGATGGCGCGGTTGAGTCCGCCCTTGGCTTCGAGGAAGCGGATGAGTTGGCCGTGGGCGTTGAGCAGGTCGCGGCCATAGACGGTTTCGAGCGACACGGCCTGCGTCTGCTGATAGTTGTCGACCAGCACTCGGCGCGCGACATCGTCGGTCATCGAAGCCAGCAGGGTGTCGCGCTGCTTGATGGTCATGTCGCCGCTCTGCAGCAGGCTGGAGGTCAGGATCTTGATGTTGACCTCGTGATCGGACGTGCCGACGCCGGCCGAATTGTCGATGGCGTCGGTGTAGATCAGTCCGCCGGCCTGCGCGTATTCGATGCGCGCCTTCTGCGTGAAGCCGAGGTTGCCGCCTTCGCCGACCACCTTGGCGCGGATTTCCGTGGCGTCGACGCGGATGGCGTCGTTGGTGCGGTCATTCGCGTCCTGGTGGCTTTGCGTGCTGGCCTTGAAGTAGGTGCCGATACCGCCGTTGTAGAGCAGATCGACGGGCGCCTTGAGGATGGCGTTCATCAGTTCGTTCGGCGTCATCTGTTCGGCCTCGACGCCCAGCCTGGCGCGGATCTGCGGGGACAGCGGGATGGTCTTCGCGCTGCGCGGCCAGACGCCGCCGCCTTCCGAAATCAGCGTCTTGTCGTAGTCGTCCCATGAGGAACGCGGTAGGTCGAACAGGCGTTGCCGTTCGTTGAAGCTCTTTTCGGGGTCCGGGTTCGGGTCGAGGAAGATATGGCGGTGGTCGAAGGCCGCGAGCAGCAAGGTCTTGTTCGAGCGCAGCAGGCCGTTGCCGAAGACGTCGCCAGACATGTCGCCGATGCCGACGGCCGTGAATTCCTGGCTTTGCGTGTCGCGCCCGAGCTCGCGGAAGTGGCGCTTGACGGCTTCCCAGGCGCCGCGGGCGGTGATGCCCATCTTCTTGTGGTCGTAGCCGGCCGAGCCGCCGGAAGCGAAGGCGTCGCCGAGCCAGAAGCCGTATTCGATGGCGATGGCGTTGGCG
>CAZCJW010000377.1:0-2065 GCA_964499185.1 uncultured Propionivibrio sp.
CAGTCAATCCCCTCGTAGCTACACCGGACACCGGCGCGCCGGTCCACACACATCGTTCTATGCACCGTTGCTCGCAGGCCCCGCTTGGGACGGGCTTCGCCTTCATTCGGCGTTTGTCCGTGCCGGGAGGTAAATAATTATGGCCAGCATTTATCGCGAAGGTGCAGGTTGGTCGGCGCGGGTGCGCATGAACGGAAATAAAGACTTCAAAGGTGGTTTTGATTCGCAAAAGAGCGCGAAAAAATGGGCGCGCGAGCGGGAGATAGAGTTCGAAGAGCAAAAAGCACCAAAGGGGATGGGGCGCGATACCCCCCTCGCGCTTGCGCTGCGCGACTATGTTTACGAATGCGTCGCCACGCAGAAAGGCTGCAAAGCGGTTGTTTCCCGGGTCAACGTGTACCTCGAGAGTGCTGGGCTCGCATTGCTGCACGCCGAAGAAAATCCGCGGGAACTTGGCAAAGATGTTCCCCTGACGTTCAAAATCACCGAGCGGCCTGTCAGTGAACGTCGCCTGCCGCGGACGTTCGACGTGTACCGCACCGCACGCCTCGAAAAACGCCCTCGCACCGCTGCTCAGCGCAAGGCGCTGGCGACCATGCGCGTCCGCGATATCGCGGCGCACGATATTGAGGCGCTCAAGAAAGCAATGATGGACGACCAGTTCAGCAACTCGAGCATCAATAACGAGTTGTCGATATTGAGTCCCTTTTTTACCCATGCTCACGACGTCTGGAACTGGTCGCCGCTGCCCAACCCGTGTGCAGCTGTTAAGTACCGTGAGGTCAACAACGAGCGCGACCGTGTTTTGTCGGAGGGCGAGCAGGTGGCGCTCGCCAACGCTCTGGCCACGTGTGACAACCGGTACATCGCACCGTTCGTCTGGTTCTCCATCGAAACCGCGATGCGAAAGGGTGAGGTGTTGAAGACCGCTCGCTGGGAGATGGTTGACTGGCAGGAACGAGTGGTGCATCTCCCGACCGCGAAAGGTGGGAAACGCGATGTGCCACTCACCTGGGCTGCGATAAACCTGCTGAAAAGCATGCCGAATTTCGGGGCCACCGGACCGATTTTTCCGGTGACGGAAAATGCCATGGATTCCGCCTGGGAGCGTGCGTGCAAACGCGCGGGCATCAAAAATCTGCACATTCATGATTTGCGGCATACGTCAGCAACGCGTCATGCAAAACGCCTGAACGGGAACATCTTTTTGCTGCAGCTCATTACCGGGCACAAATCGCTCTCCATGCTGAAGCGCTATGTCAATCCGACAACAAAGGATGCGTTGGCGGCTCTGGATGCGACCGAGCCAGCGTCCGATGCCCCAGCGTCTGCTGCGCCGATGCCTGCGGTGGAAACGCAGGTTCCGGCCAGGCCGAAAACCAGAAGACTGGTGCGTGTCGTCCGGCGTCGTACTGCAAAAGAGATTCCCGCGCCCGATGCGGCGTCCCAGAGCGATTCCGGGGCTGCGCTGGCGGAAAACGTCGTGCGAATTGATTTCTCCCGACGTACCGCCGCGTAGTGCAGAAAAACGCCGGCCAGCACTGAATGGCCGGCGTCACGCCGACTCGAGCGGTTGCGACAACGATGCCCTCGAGACAGAAGATTGCCGCACGCTAGAGCGCATTGCCCCGGGGAGAATTTCGCCTCGTTCCTATACGAGTTACGACGCATTTTTAGCGTCGGAAATCCAGGAGGAACTTATGCAAGACAAGACCGAGCGTGGCGTGATTGAAACCCTACTTCGGGCGACTCAAGAAAAACGGCTTTGGGGTGGGCGTTTGATGTCACCGGACGAGACTGCCCTAGCGCAAAGCGCTGGCGTTACCAGGGATGCGAGAGTGATGGGCTGGTTTCTTTGCGGGACAGCGCATCCGGCAATGTTCAGGTGTTGCGCTACAGACACGATTCACACGCTGCTGCTGCCGCTTGGCACGGGCCATAGACTCCAGTTTCTGGTCGTCGTGCAACAGTGTCGTGACTGGCAATCGCGAATGATTTTGCCGATGGTAGGCACTATCGTCGAGGAGTTTCTTGAAACATTGCATCGCGGCGACGCGTTGCAAGT
>CAZCJW010000378.1:0-2060 GCA_964499185.1 uncultured Propionivibrio sp.
TCCACCTACTGACCATCGTGTTTTTCGTTGTCTTCGCCATCCCCTCGTGGATGGCGGTCCGGGCGCTGGCTGAAGGCATCATGGAACAGTGGGCGGTGCGCTATGCCGAAAAGCAGGTACTCTACGACAAGGGCCGCACCCTGCAGCCGATCCTGCGCGAAGTCGCGCTGTCGCGCCAATTGGCTTCGTCCCAGCCGATTCGCGAGTGGGCGCGCAAACCGGACGACGCGCCGCTAACCCAACGCGCGATCAAGGAGATGGAAAACTTCCGTCAGAATTTCGCGGACCGCAGCTATTTCGTCGCGCTGCTTTCCAACGGCCGTTATTACCACAACAACGCGCAAAACGAGTATGCCGGGCAGGAATACCGCTACGTGATGGACCCGCGCAACAAAAAGGACGCCTGGTTCTACGACTTGATCCGGCAGCAGCGTGACATCCACATCAACGTCAACCCAGACCCGAATCTGGGCATCACAAAATTGTGGATCGATGTGCTGATCCGCGACGGCAATGACATCCTCGGCATCGCTGGCACCGGGCTCGATCTCACCTCGTTCATCAAGAACGTCGTCGAGGAAGGCTCGCCGGGTGTAACCAGCCTGTTCGTCGATCACGGCGGCGCGATCCAAATCCACCGTAACCAAGCGCTCATTGACTTCGCTTCGATCAGCAAGTCCAAGTCGCAGCAGAACACCATTGATCTGCTCTTCGAGCGCGAGGCGGATCGCAAGGCCGTCCTGGCGGCGATGAAGGAGTTGGAAGTGCAGAAGAAGAGCGCGGCTACGCTGTTCGTGCAAGTCAACGGCAAGCGGCATATCGCGGGGATTGCTTACCTGCCGGAAATCGACTGGCACGAAATCACGCTGCTCGATCTCGACGTGCTGCTTCCATTCAGCCAGTTCACGGGAATCCTGGTGGTTTACACACTGACCCTGCTGGGCATCCTGCTGCTCTTCAATCTGGCGCTGCAGCGCTTTGTGCTCAAGCCCCTGCAGCAACTCGACGCCGGCATGTCCGCCGTCGAAGCGGGCGGTGATGCACCTGCGCCTCTGGATACGCTGGGTACCGGCGAAATCGGCCGGCTGATGAAACGCTTCGTGCAGATGGCGAAATCGGTCTCTGTCTCGCGACGCGATCTAGAGTTCAAGGTGCAGGAACGCACCATCGCCCTGGAGCGCCTGACCAAGATCGACCCGCTGACCGAACTCCTCAACCGGCGCGGCATGAGCGAGCGCATCGAGGCCGAATTAAAACGCGCGCTGCGTGAAAACAGCCGCCTGGGAATCCTCTGGGTCGATCTCGACACCTTCAAGGAGATCAACGACCGGCACCGGCACGCTGCCGGCGACCAGGCATTGATCACCGTGGCCAGCATCATCGATGCAACGATTCGCCCCTACGATGTCGCCTCGCGCTGGGGCGGGGATGAATTCCTGGTGATGCTTTACCCGACCGATGACGAAATTCTGCTGACCTTGGGCGAAAGACTTCGACTGGCCATTGCCGGCTGCCGCTCGGTGCTCGGCCGCGACGGCACCGCCATCTCCCTGAGCGCCAGCATCGGCGGCCACCTGGCCACGGCCGGAGAAGAATTCAACAGCGTGCTGAATAAGGCTGATCAGGCGCTCTACGCGGCCAAGACAGCAGGCCGTAATTGCTACCGCACCACGCCTGCCGTCAACGGCGGTGCTTGACACCAACGCCACCCATACCCTGCGCAGCACTGCCGCACTGTGTATGCAAAACGGGAACAAAATCCAGCGTCATTAAGGCTGTCTTAAGAAAGCTCCCGTCAAATGCGAACTGTCGACTCACCCGGGTCGTTCATTCATCGCAATCGAAAGGAGAACTCCAATGAGCAAGCTGATCGTCGCAGTCGTCGCTACCTTTGTCGCCGGAACGGCCATCGCCGGACCGACCTGCAACGTCCCGCAAGACAAATGGATGAAGGAAACTGATTTCAAATCGCGCATTGAAAGCCAGGGCTACCAGATCAAGACATTCAAGGTAAGCAAAGGACACTGCTACGAAATCTATGGTTTCGACAAGGCCGGCAA
>CAZCJW010000379.1:0-2016 GCA_964499185.1 uncultured Propionivibrio sp.
CCATTCAGATGCTGCGTGACTGGGACGAGAACGTGCCTCAGGTGGTTTACCTCGATCCGATGTTTCCGCATCGGGACAAGAGCGCGCTGGTAAAAAAGGAGATGCGCCTGTTTCGCCCCCTGGTAGGCGATGACGTGGACGCGGAAAGGCTTCTCGAAGCGGCATTGGCGCTGGCGTCGCACCGCGTCGTGGTCAAACGGCCTCGCAAGGCACCCGCCGTTGCCGGCGGCACGGTGAGCTTCTCGCTGGAAGGGAATGCCGGTCGTTTCGATGTCTACGCCAAACGTTCGCTCAAGGAAAAGAGAGCCGACCGTTCCTGAAACACACACCATTTGTGCAAGGAAATCGTTTCATGCAGTTGCACCACCTGCTGATGATCGCCGGTTCGGCGTTTATGCACGCCTCGTACAGCGTGCTTCTCAAAACGCGGGGAAAGGATCCCTATTTGCTTCCCGGATTCTTTCTTGTGGCGACGCTGGTTGCCTGGGGGGATGTCTGGCGCCATGACGGGCTTGGCGTCTTTGCCTGGGGTGATCTGCCCATGATTTATCTGGCAGCGCTGTTCTATGTGATGTACCAGATGTTCTGCGCGACGGCGTACCAGATGGGTGATATCTCGGCGCTCTACCCGTTGACTGTACTGGGGCCGGTGTTGATTCCGCTCTGGGCCAGACTGTTCCTTTCTGAGCGTATCGGTGTGCTTGCCTCGGCAGGCATTGCGCTGACGTTCGTTGGTGCTGCGTGCATAAAGCTGAAAACGCTCTCCTGGGATGAAGTGAAAAAGGCGTTGGGTTGGCATGGTGATTATGCTGGTGCACGTTGGGCATTGGCCGCATCGCTTGTTTACTCGATCGGTGCGATTTTCGACAAGGCCAGTGTCGGACGGTTTGAGGGGAGTACCTATCTTGCCTTCATCCTGTCGTTCATGACCGTGAACATGCTGGTTGCGCTGTTTTTCAGCAAGCAGCGATCGCTTGTGAAAGGGGCGAATCTGTGGGCCATGTTCCTTGGCGGGGTGGCGCTTTATCTGTCGTTCATGCTCTTTCGAGTGGCACTCAAGGAGGTTTTTGTCAGCATTGCCACTCCGATCCGCCAGATGTCGATCATTTTCGCAATGGGATTCGGTTTTGTCCTTCTCAAGGAAAAAATCCGGCACACGACGCTGGCTGGCGCCGTATCCATCATCGTTGGCGTTTGCCTCCTCGCAGTATCAAAACACTGAAAGCGAGAGTTTTGATTTGCCCGGCTTGGGTGCGTCAGATGCTGTGTCTGATAGGGGCGGCTGGTGGGTCAGGAAAACGGCGGGGGAGCCCCCGCCTCCTGGCCGATTGACGAGTGTCGGCTGCAGTTAGCTCGTGCTAGCCGTGGCGTGCCACAGGCGCAGCGCATCCAGCGACAAATGGTCCGTCTCGTGCAGGACCATTCTGGCACCCTCGAAATCCTCGTCGTGCGTGTAGTCGCTCAGCGTGATTACCGTGGGAATGCCTGCGGCCAGGCTGGCGGCGAGGCCATGCGCGGAGTCTTCGACGACAAGGCAATCGCGAGCGGGGAGGTTGAGTTGCTCAAGCACTTTCTTGTAGACGTCGGGCGACGGCTTCTTGGCCTGCACCAGTTCTCCTGAAACGATTGCGTCGAACCACGCATCGGCGTTCGGGCCGAGGTTGGCACGCAGCAGGCCGACAACGTTTTCCTGCTTGGAACTCGACGCGATGCCGAGGCGCACGCCTTCGGTACGCGCATCGCAGATCAATTGCCCGATGTCTGCGCGCAGAGGAATGGCTCCCGCGGCCAACAGGCGCTGGTAATTGCGCGTCTTGATGTCGTGGACGCGATGCATCAGATCGTCGAAGTCGGGGCGAGCGCGCGTTGCCGGATCGAAATGCTCGGCGTAGAAATACAGGCGTTCCAGACCACCCCCTTTGACCAGCAAGGTGCCGTAGAACGATTCGTCCCAATGCCAGGGCAGCCCCATTTCCGCGAAAGCGGCATTGAACGCTGGACGGTGCCCGTCGCGCC
>CAZCJW010000380.1:0-2005 GCA_964499185.1 uncultured Propionivibrio sp.
CCCTTGGCGTCGTGGACCATCGCCTCGATCGTTTCGTGGCGCCCGATGAAGTCGCGGTAGATGCGCGTGATGCGCCGCTCGCCGGCGGGATCGACGAACAGCGAATTGGCCATGCTGGAGAAACGGTAGCCGGTGCCGCCGTGAATCGTCCAGTCGTCGGGCAGGCGTTCGTGGTCGGCGAGGATCTTCTCGATGACGAGATAGGCGGGCAGCGGGTCGTCGGGCTGCAGCGGCCGGCCGGCGATGTGTTCCTGCAGACGGCGGAAGTATTGGCCCGGGTCGTAGAGGCCGTCCGGATGGTCGATGCGCAGGCCGTCGACCTTGCCATGCGCGACGAGGTCAAGCACGAAGCGGTGCGTCGCCTCGAAGACCGCCGGTTCCTCCATGCGCAGCGCGGCGAGGTCGTTGATGTCGAAGAAGCGGCGGTAGTTGATCTCGTCGGAGGCGACGCGCCAGAAGGCCAGGCGATAACCCTGCGCCTGGATAAGCTCATGGAGCAGGTCGAAGCTCGCCGGGTCGCCGGCCGTGCCGTTGAGCTCGGCGAGCGCCTTGTCGATGTGCGTGGCGATGTCGGCGCAGGTGGTGCAGAGCGCGGACAGTTGCCGCTTGAGCACTTGCTTGTCGCGCTGGCGTTCGGCCTGGCGCGCGGGCTCGTCGTCCAGGCGGCCCGGCAGGTGGCTGAAGGCTGTCAGTAGACTGAGCAGTTCGATGTGATGCTGGTTCGTCTCACCGAGCACCGCACCGAGGTGGTCGAGACGATGGCTGATGATCTGCGGGTAGGTGGCCGGATCGATCGGCAGCCGGTGTTCGTAGTAGAACAGGCTGAATTCGCCGCGCCCCACGTCGAAGGCGAGGCGCAGTTCGCTGCGGTTGAGCACGGTGCCGTAATGCTCCCCGAGCAGCGGCAGGAGGATTTTGCCTTTCAGCGCGGGATTGAGCGGATTCCAGTCGATGTCGAAGAAGCGGCCCCAGGCCGAGGCCGGGCCGTTTTCCAGCACGTCGAGCCACCAGGCGTTGTCTGCGCCCATGACGCCCATGTGGTTGGGCACGATGTCGAGGATCTGGCCCATGCCGTGGGCGTGCAGCGTCTCGACGAAACGCTCGTACTCCTCCGGCGTGCCGATTTCCGGGTTGAGCATGGCGTGGTCAACGATGTCGTAGCCGTGGCCGCTGCCCGGGCGCGCCTTCAGGTAGGGCGAGGCGTAGCAGTGGCTGATGCCGAGCTCGGCGAGGTAGGGCACCAGTTCGGTGGCTTGGGCGAAAGTGAATTCGCGGTTGAACTGCAGGCGGTACGTCGCACGCGGAATTACCGCCGCCTTGGGCGGTGCAGCGGGTTCCGGGTGCGGGGTGACAGCGGTGCCGCGTTCGTGCCGGAGCGTCTCGACGATGCGCTGGAAGCGCGCGTCGCCGCTCCATTCCTCCAGGTCCAGCGGCAGGCGGCGCTGCCAGTTCGGATGCTGGTCGTCGCAGGTGCTCGGCAGGTTGGCCTGGTCGACGAGGCCGAGGATGTCTTCCGCCTGCACCATCAGCACCATGCTCGGCGTCCGCGCGAGGTAGGCATGGACGGCGGCGGCGAGCGGCAGGGTCATCTCCGGCTGGGCGACCGGGTGCACGCTGGCGCCCTCGGGCAGCAGCTGTTCGTGTTCGAGCGCCATCAGCAGGCGGGCGCGGTCCTGCGCGCGGGCCACGATCTCGTCGGCGCGCAGCGCGTCGGTGGCGTACAGGCCGTGTTTCGCCCGCAGGTCGATGTCGAGCCCCTGCCACAGGCCGGCGAGCGTCGGCAGGTCGTGCGTGCTGACGCAGGCCAGCGCTTGCCTTGGATAGTCGGCGGGCGGGGTGAAGACGCCGTCGGCCTGGCGTTCGAAGATCAGCGGACGGTAGGAGAGAATCGCGCGTTCGGCCAGCTGCGGGCGGAGTTCCTCCGGCACGGTGCCGAGATCCTCGCCGATGACCAGGCAGCGGTTGCGTTGGCTTTCCAGTGCGACGATGCCGAGCAGTTCGTCGA
>CAZCJW010000381.1:0-1973 GCA_964499185.1 uncultured Propionivibrio sp.
CACCTGCTCGCCGCCGGCCATTCGCTGACGGTGTTCGTCCACCGCCATCGCCACGGAATCGATCAACTTCTCGAACATGGCGCTCAGGAAACGGACAGTCTCGCAGCCCTTGCCAAGGCGAGCGATGTCATCCTGCTGTGCGTGAGCAATGCCGACATCGTACGCGACGTGCTCGATCGACTCGCCCCGGAGTTGCGTCCCGGCACCCTGGTGATCGACGCCACCACCTCACACCCCAAGGTCACCCAGGAAGTCACCACGATGCTCGCAGCGAAAGGCATCCGCTACGCTGATGCGCCGGTCACCGGCGGCCCCAACGAATCGGCTGCCGGCAAGCTGGGAACACTCGTCGGCTGCAAGGACGAAGACTTCGACGCGGTGAAGCAGATCGTTTCCTGCTATTCGCGCGTTGTCCAGCGGATTGGCGGAATCGGCGCTGGCCACCAGGCGAAGCTGCTGAACAATTTTGTCACCCAGGGTACCGGCGCGCTGCTGGCGGAAGCCTATCGGCGCGCCCGCGATTTTGGCGTCGACTGGAAAGCGCTGTACTCGGTCATGGAGGCCGGCGCCGCCCGCTCCGGCACGCTGGAAAAAATGGTCAAACCCGCGCTCGACGGCAACTTCGACGGCAGCCGCTTCTCGCTGCGCAACGCGCTCAAGGACTACAGCTATTTCTGCGACCTGGCCGACCATTCGCCACGCGGACCCTGCCGTCTCGCCAACGACATTCGCGACGTCTTCCAGCAGGCGGTCGATGCCGGGCACGGCGACCGTTATGTCAGCATACTGCTCGACCCGGACCTCGACGACCAGCAAGGATAAGCGCGGATAAAAAAAGCGGCCCGAAGGCCGCTTTTTTAACGGAAGCGCGGACTATCAGAAGCCGGCGCCCTTGATCGACTTCAGGCCCTTGTAGATGGCCTTGGCAGCGAGTTGCTCCTCGATGCGGATCAACTGGTTGTACTTGCAGATGCGGTCGGTACGCGAGATCGACCCAGTCTTGATCTGGCCTGCCCCGGTGCCAACGGCGAGGTCGGCGATGAACGAGTCCTCGGTTTCGCCGGAACGATGCGAGGAGATCACGCCGTAACCGGCCTGTTGCGCCATCTTGATGGCATCCAGCGTTTCCGTCACGGTACCGATCTGGTTGACCTTGATCAGGATCGAATTGGCGGCGGCCATGTCGATACCCTTCTTCAGGCGCGTCGGGTTGGTCACGAAGAAGTCGTCGCCGACGATCTGCACTTTCTTGCCGAGCGCCTTGGTCAGCTTGACGTAGCCCTCCCAGTCGTTCTGGTCGAGGCCGTCTTCGATCGAAACGATCGGGTACTTCTTGCACCACTCTTCATACTTGGCGATCATTTCCTCGGCGGAGAACAGTTTCTCGGGATTCGACTTCCAGAACTTGTAACCCTTGCGACCGCCTTCGTCGAACAGTTCGGACGATGCGCAGTCGAGCGCGATGGCGATCTGCTTGCCCGGCTTGTAGCCAGCCGCAGCGATGGCCTGCATGATCACTTCCAGCGCCTCATCGTTCGACAGGTTCGGCGCGAAACCGCCTTCGTCACCGACGGCGGTAACGTGGCCGCCCTTCTTAAGAATGCTCTTCAGGGCATGGAAAATCTCGGTGGTCCAGCGCAGGCCTTCGGAGAAGGTCTTGGCGCCGACCGGCATGATCATGAATTCCTGGAAGTCGATCAGGTTGTCGGCATGCTTGCCGCCGTTGATGATGTTGGCCATCGGCGTCGGCAGGACGAAGTCCTTGTTCTTGTGCAGCTTGGCGATGTACTTCCACACCGGCATCTTGCTGACGTTGGCGGCAGCGACGGTGATCGCCATCGACGCGCCGAGGATGGCGTTGGCGCCGAGCTTCGACTTGTTCGAGGTGCCGTCGAGCGCGATCATCGCGTCGTCGAGTTCGCGCTGCTTGAGCGGGTTCTTGCCCTTGAGCAGCTTGGCGATCGGGCCATTGA
>CAZCJW010000382.1:0-1973 GCA_964499185.1 uncultured Propionivibrio sp.
CCAGTCTGGGCTTTGCCGTCTGTCAATCAACCGACACCTGGGATTCGTGGCTGGATCGCGCTGACAAGGCGCTGTATCGGGCCAAGAACGCGGGGCGCAACCGCGTTGAAAACGAATGCCTGCAACAAGAATCCGGCCTGACCAGCGGGTCTGATAAACATCTGTTGCAGCTGATGTGGCGCAAAGCTTATGAATCCGGCAATGCGCAGATCGACACCCAGCACCGCGCCTTGTTCGAGCACGCCAACACCCTGTTGAACGTGATTGTGGAGAACCGGCCCAAGACCGAAATTGCTCGCTTGATTGCCGCATTGATGGCAGAAATCGACCAGCATTTCCGTGATGAGGAAGCCATTTTCCAACAGGCCGCGTATCCGGATGGCGAATACCACCGCGGGCTTCACGCTCACCTGTTACTGCGCGCCAGCCAGTTGGCCCGCCGTTTCGAGAAAGACCAGGTAGGTACCGGCGAACTGTTCCACTTTCTCGCGTATGAAGTGGTCGCGCAGCACATGTTGATCGAGGATCGGAAGTTTTTCCCCATGCTGACTGACCTTGTTCATTCGTAACGCCATCAAGTCAAAGTCACTTGCCCGTCTTGCGCAGAGCGTCGGGGAACCGTTCGGCGAGGCTTGAAATCATTGCGTCAGAGGCATCGACGATGTTGATGGAGCTTGTGCTCAAGCACCTATATCATCTGACTTTCTTTTTTCTCTCTCGGGAATGATCTCCATGACTCTCAAAGCACGCATGTACATCCTGGGGTTGATCGCCGTCGCAGGAATCGTTTTTGCGGGCGGCTTTGGTCTCTATACGTTATCGGCCTTCAGAGCCAAGCTTGAGAATGACTTGGCCGAAGTTCGTTCGGGTGTCCATACGCTGGTGAATCTTCAGAATGCTTCGATCGATTTCAAGACCCAGGTTCAGGAATGGAAAAACATTCTGATCAGGGGAAACAACGAAGACGAATTCAAGAAGTACGAGAAGGCGTTTTTTGACAAGGAAGGCGTCGTCCGCGATCGTCTGAAAAAAACGCTGGATACCCTCAGGAAAGACAGCGATCCGGCCAATGCCAAGGCGGTCGTCGCTCTCGAATCACTCGTCAAGGATCATGCAGAGTTGGGGGGAGCATACAAAGGCGCGCTTGCAACGTTCGACAAGGCGGACCCGGAGGCTGGCAAGAAAGTCGATCATGCGGTCAAGGGAAAAGACCGTGCGACAACCGAGGGAATCAACAAGATCGTGAGCGACCTCGAGGCGGGGGAGTTCGAACACCTTGAGCGTCAAATGGAATCGGCTTATGCAACGTATGTCCAGTCGCGCAATCTGCTGATCGGCCTGATGGCGATCTGTTTTGCCCTTGCGGGAGGCCTCGTGCTCGTCACCGTTCGCCAGATCAATCGTCAAATCGCCCTGGTTCAGGAAGCGACGACAGGCATCAAGCAGACGCTGGATCTTACTCGGCGCATTCCGGTGTCCGGGAATCACGAAATCGCTTACGTATCCGCCAGTGTCAACGGATTGCTCGATGAATTCCAGGCCGTTGTCCGCCGCATGAAAGAGGCAGGCATGTGTCCGGTGCTTCGGATGAGTTGGCCCATTCGGTCTCGAAACTGTCGGAAGCCGTGGAGCAACAGAATGAAGCGACGGCTTCGATGGCTGCTTCGGTGGAAGAAATGGCGGTTAGCGTCACACATGTTTCAGACTCTTCTTCGACCGCCAAGGAGATCGCCGGCGAGTCATTGACCAGCGCCGAAGGCGGCAAGCAGGTGATTGACCGAACGGCGCACGAAATGACGGAAATGGCCGAAAGCGTCAAGAGAACCTCCGGGTCAATGGAAATGCTGAGCAAGCGAGCAGACGAAATCGGCAGTATTGTCGGGGTCATCAAGGAAATTGCCGACCAGACCAACCTGCTCGCGCTCAATGCGGCCATCGAGGCCGCGCGCGCAGGGGAGCAAGGGCGGGGATTC
>CAZCJW010000383.1:0-1962 GCA_964499185.1 uncultured Propionivibrio sp.
GTGCCGCCGGAGGACGTGCCCCGTGATTTGGTCACCATGAACTCGACGGTCGTTCTCGTGGATCCGATTGCCTGCGAGCAGTGGGAAGTGACCCTGGTCTATCCGGAAGATCATGAACCCGAGAATGGTTACTGGTCGATTCTGAGCCCTATAGGCTCGGCTGTATTCGGGCTTCGTATCTATGACGCTGTCGACTTCAAGCGGAGCGATCGGATGGCGGAAGGCTGGGTGGTTGCCGATATTCCGTTTCAACCCGAAATGCGGGGCTGGACAACCCTGTGATCGTGCGGAGCGATTCCGCAGCTCCCATTGATGCGACCCTATGTGCACTACCTGCCCGTTATTCCGACCTGCGCCGGAACGACGGAGTGTATGCGCCATGTGTAATGCGGAACTCCATTGATGAGGAAGTAGAAGGTGTGAAACGGTCTCGAAAGGAGACTCACCACAACCTCCGGCGCGGCCTTGTCTTTTCGTCAAAGTGTTCCGCCAGAAAATCGACGAACACACGCACCTTGGCGGGTAGATTGCGCTTCTGCGGGTAAACCGCGTAGATATCTGCCGGGGGCAGGGCGTAGTCATCGAGCAGCACTTCGAGTTGTCCGGCACGCACGAAGGGAGAGGCGTCCCACTCCGAACGCATGATCACGCCATGACCCTCCAGCGCCCACGTCAGGACGGCGGCGCCGTCGTTGCTGCTGAGATTTCCGCGTACCTTTACGCTCTGCGTCTTCCGGGCCTTGGTGAAGTGCCATTGCCCGTAGGCGACGTCGTCCTGGCGCACGATCAGGCAGTTGTGCTGCGTCAGGTCATCCGGAACCGCGGGGCGCGGGCGATTCTCCAGATAGCGCGGAGAGGCGAGGATGCGGCGGCGGTGGTTGGCGATCTTGCGTGCCATCACACGGCTATCGGGGGGCGGTCCGAAGCGGACACTGACGTCGACCTCGCCGTCGGCCAGGCTCGCCGGCCTGTCCGAGAGCAACAACTGGATTTCGAGATCGGGATACTGGCGTGAAAATTCCGATATCGCCGGTGCGATGAAGCTGCGTCCGAATCCGAACGTTGCCTGCACCCGCAACAGTCCGATGGGGGCGCCCTGGCTGCTCGAGATGGCATGCTCCAGATCGTCGATCTCGCTGAGGATGCGCTGCCCCTCGGCCAAGTAGATTTCTCCTTCCTGCGTCAGGCTGAGGTGGCGCGTGTTACGCGCGATCAGCCGCACGCCCAGCCGCGCCTCCAGTTGCGCCAGCCATTTGCTGACGGCCGAAGGCGTGACGTTGAACTCGCGGGCCGCGGCGGAAAGGCTTCCGCTCTTCACCAGCGTGGAAAAAAAAGCGAGGTCGGTGCGTAGTTTCATATTTTCCGGTATGGAACATATGGTTTGCCAAATTGCGTATTTATATCCAACAGGGAACATTATAGATTATCCACGTCGCCCGTAAGGGTGTTGTCAGGAGAGTGGAAATTGGAAAAGCAAGCAGCCGTAAAGTCATTGACTGACACCATGGCGAAGTTCACTGCCTACATCGGCAAGCACCTTCCGACCGATGTCGAGAAGAAACTCGCGGAACTTCGGGCCAAGGAAACCAAGCCGCTGGCCAAGGCGATCTACCTGTCGATGGCCGAGAACCAGGAGGCGGCGAGTCGACTGGATCGGCCGAGTTGCCAGGATACGGGCGTCATCCAGTATTTCGTCACCGCGGGGGCCAAATTTCCGTTGCTTGGCGAACTGGGTGACATCCTTGCCGAAGCCACGCGCGAAGCGACAGAGAAGGCGCCGTTGCGGCACAACGCCGTCGAGACTTTCGTCGAGAAGAATACGGGGACCAACACCGGCACCAAGGTTCCCTGGCTGGACTGGGAGATCGTCCCGGATGACGACAGTGTCACGATCGATGTTTACATGGCCGGGGGCGGCTGCACGCTGCCGGGATCGGCAACGGTGCTGATGCCGGGACAGGG
>CAZCJW010000384.1:0-1957 GCA_964499185.1 uncultured Propionivibrio sp.
CCTGGCATCTCTCGGGGACAAAGGCCTGGCCGTTCAGAAAGCGATGATGGAAGAGCTCGGACTCGGGGTTCCGGTGTCCACCTGGCACGTGGCACGTGACGGTTTCGCCGAAGCGGTTAATCTTCTCGCCGTGATTACCGGCTCGCTCGGCAAGATCGCCTACGACGTGATGATCATGGCCTCGAACGAATTTGGCGAGCTTTATGAACCGTTCGTCAAGGGGCGCGGCGCCAGCAGCACCATGCCGCAGAAGCGCAACCCGATTTCCAGCGAACTCATGCTGGCCTGTGCCAAGGGGGTTCGTCAGCAGGCAGGGTTGATGCTCGACGCCATGGTGCAGGATCTCGAACGAGCGACCGGACCGTGGCACGCCGAATGGATTGCCATCCCCGAAGCCTTCATTCTGGCGGCAGGCGCCCTCAACCAGGCCAGGTTCATGCTCGACGGCCTGATCGTTGATGAAAAAGTGATGCTGCGCAACCTTGGCATGACAAACGGTTTGATCGTCGCCGAGGCAGTAATGATGGGTCTGGCCCCCTACATCGGTCGTCAGGACGCCCATGACGTGGTCTATGACGCGTGCCGGGTGGTCAATGAAAAGGGCGGGCGGCTCTCCGATGTGCTCAACGCGATGCCTTCGGTCGCCAGTCGCCTTGATCCGCAACTGATCGAACGCCTGACCGACCCCGCCAACTATCTCGGCAGTGCGCCGCAGATGGTCGATCAGGTGCTGGCCAGTTCCGCCGCGCGGAATTGATCGACGACAAATCCACACTATTTATGGAGCCGATATGTCATCGAGCGAATCCAAATCGAGCCAGAGAATCATCGCTTCTGCGCTGGTCCCAATCCTGATCGGCGTCGCCATCTGGTTCTACCCCGTACCGGAGGGTTTGAAGCCGGAAGCGTGGCACATGTTCGCCATTTTCGCCGCCACGATTGCCGGCATTCTGACGCAACCCTTGCCTTCGGGCGCGGTCATGTTGATCGCCATCACGGTGGCGATCTTCACCAAGACCCTGACCGAAGCAAAGGCGTTGTCCGGTTTCGCCAATGGTACCGTCTGGTTGATCTTTTGCGCTTATGTCCTGTCCTTGGGATTCATCACCTCGGGGTTGGGCAAGCGCATCGCCTTCAAGATGCTGTCCCTGTTTGGCGGTAGCAGTCTCGGGATCGCCTATTCATTAGGCATTTCCGACCTGATCATGGCGCCCGCCATGCCTTCCGTCACGGCGCGCTCGGGTGGCATCATTTTCCCGATTGCGCGCTCGATCAATGACGTGCTCGGCTCCGGGCCGGGCCCGTCCGGAAAGAAGATCGGCGATTTCCTGACCATGGTTTGCTTCCAATTCACCCCGATAACCGGTGCCATGTTCCTTACGGGGATGGCGGCGAATCCGCTGGTTGGAAAGCTGGCCAAGGATTCGCTCGGTGTCGAGATCAGCTGGGGCGGATGGTTCGTCGCGGCCGTGGTTCCGTGCCTCGTTTGCTTCCTCCTGATGCCGTTACTGGTCTACAAGGTGCTCGATCCGGAACTCAAGAAGACACCGGAAGGCAAGGAGCTTGGCCGACGGTCTTTGGCGGAAATTGGCCCGATGTCCTCCGCCGAGATCAAGGTTGCGATCGGCTTCGTCCTTGCCCTGCTTGGCTGGGGAACGAGCCTGATCACACAGATTTCGGCCACTGCCGTCGGTCTCGGCCTAGCCGCCTATCTGCTGGCGACCAAGGCGGTGGCCTGGAAAGACCTGCTGAAAGATCACGCGGCCTGGGACACGCTCATTTGGTTTGCCGCGATCATCAGCCTGGCAAGCGGGCTGACCGACCTCGCTTTCATCAAGTGGCTGACGGCTCACCTTGCCGCCTCGATGAAGGGCTTTACCGGCATCCAGGCCTTCCTGCTGCTCGGTCTGATCTACATCTACGTCCACTACCTGTTCGCTACCGCGTCAGGCCACGT
>CAZCJW010000385.1:0-1953 GCA_964499185.1 uncultured Propionivibrio sp.
AGCGTATCGAGCGTGCTTACGCCACACGCCGCCGTTGTCTGATCGAATCGAGCGTTTCTCGCGCATCACTGACGCGACCGGCCGCGACATCATCGAGTCCCTTGGCGGCCTCCTCAATCAACAGCAGGTGAATGCGTTCGCTCTCGAGGCGGTGGTAGTAGTCGAGTCGCTTGGCGTCAATCAGCGCGACGTAGCTTTCACCGTTCTTTGTGATGATTTTCTCCGCGCCGCCTTTGACCGCATCGGCCAACTCCGAGAGCTTGGCGCGGGCCTGCGAAAGCGGAACGATATCGTTGGCAGAAAAGCTCATGGGGATACTCCAGGCACAAGAGGTGCAAAATTTTGTACATTATAGCGCCCTTGTTCCGCATAAATAGGAGCACATGAGGCCCGATCAGGCATTCCCTACCAAACGCCGGCAATCCGTATCGGCGACAAGAAAACTTCCGTTACGGTGCCGCTTTGATCTTCGATCCCGACGCTCGGCGCGATTTTCTTGGGTGGACGAACGTACCACTGCTCGCAGATTCGAACGAGATCCATATAGGCGGGTTTCCCGGTAAATCCTTTCATCAGTTCCGTAGTGAGTCGGTGGTTGGCTACGTGAAGATACGCGCCGGGCGTATCGAGGCTGACCGTGCTTGCTTCAGCAATCAGCGGTTTCTGGAACATCCAGCGAGGGATCGCTGCACCTTTTCGATCGATGGGAGCCATGTCGTCAAACAGGGGCACCATCAGATCGATGACCCAGCCATCCACTTCGATCCAGCAGTGATAGCGCGAGCTATCGGAGAAAACGCCTTCATCCTCCAATCGCCCGAAGACCAATGAGAAGTTGGTCGGCGTCCGCAGGTTGTACCCTGCCACGCCGGCGACCGGACATGCCGAGCCGAGTTTATGGTGCTTCTTGAGCAGGAACGCGCCGGCGACGGCGAAGAACAGGCTGGCCTTGGCCGGATCGACTTGCTCATTTTTCACTACCGCATGAATGGTCCGGAAAAGTCGCTCGTACTCGGGAAGGGTGATCGGCGGAGTGGCACGTTTTGGCATGTAAGGCTCTTAGAGGCTGTTCACAATCAATCGTATGTCGTAAACTGGGGTATGAGAAAGAGATACCCCAGTGACATCAGCAAGGAAGCCTTTGAAGAAATCCGGCCCTTGCTGGAAAGCGTGCGCAAGCAGACGAAGCCGCGGACGGTTGATTTATATGAAGTGTTCTGCGGCGTGCTGTATCTGCTGAAGAGTGGTTGCCAGTGGCGGATGCTGCCGAGCGAGTTTCCGAAATGGCGAACGGTGCATGCCTATTTCGCCAAGTGGAGCGAACCTGGTCCAGACGGTTTCAGCGTACTGGAGCAGGCTTTAAAAAAATGTGGTTGGCGAGGTTCGTACAAGACAGGGGCGCAAATCCTCGACGAGCTTTTTGATCGTCGACGCGCAGAGTGTCAAGAACACCGATAGCGCCCGGGAGAAAGGCTACGACGCTGGCAAGAAGGTCTCGGGCATCAAGCGGCATATCGCTGTTGATGCCCAAGGTCTGCCGCACGCCATTGCCGTCACGACAGCTAACGTGACTGACCGCAAGGGGGCACTGCAGGCCTTGGGACGCTGCGCTGCCGATTTGCAAGCTGTCCAGAGCATCTTGGCCGATGGGGGCTATGTCGGCCAGCCGTTCGCCGAGGCCGTTGAGGAGTTGCTCGGTGCCGAGGTGCAGATTGCCAAACGCAGCGAGCTGCATACCTTTGCCGTGATGCCCCAACGTTGGGTGGTTGAGCGATCATTCGCCTGGATCGAGAAATGCCGTCGCCTTTGGAAAAATTGCGAACGAAAGCTCAACACCAGCCTACAGTTCATCCATCTCGCTTTCCTGGCGCTTCTGCTCAAGAGATCGTGAACAGGTTCTAAGATGGCATCACCGTCAGATGCAGAACATCTGGCGAGATGCACCAAGCGTCA
>CAZCJW010000386.1:0-1923 GCA_964499185.1 uncultured Propionivibrio sp.
TGCTCTACCGCGACTACAGCCGCAAACACGGCGAGTGGATTCCGAACATCTACGGTGGTCGGGAAAACCTTGAAGCCGTGCATTTCCTGCGCCGCATGAACGAGGTTCTCGGCCTGGAATGCCCCGGCGCCGCGACCTACGCCGAGGAATCGACGGCGTGGCCGGCCGTCAGCCGCCCGCCCTCGATGGGTGGGCTGGGTTTCCATTTCAAGTGGAACATGGGCTGGATGCACGACATCCTCGACTACATGCGCCATGACCCGATCCATCGCCGCTACCACCACAACCAGCTGACCTTCGGCCTTCTCTACGCCTTCACGGAAAATTTCGTGCTGCCCCTGTCGCATGACGAAGTGGTGCACGGCAAAGGATCGCTGATCAACAAGATGTCCGGCGACACCTGGCAGAAATTCGCCAACCTGCGCGCCCTGTATGGCTTCATGTGGGCACACCCGGGCAAGAAACTGCTCTTCATGGGCGGGGAGTTTGCCCAGTGGAATGAGTGGAACGATGCCGCGTCGCTTGACTGGAACTTGCTCGATTTCCCGCAACACGTGGGGGTACAGAACCTTATCCGCGATCTCAACAAACTCTATCGCAACACCCCCGCACTGCATGAGATCGATTTCGACCACCACGGCTTCGAATGGATTTCGGCCAACGACTCGGACAATTCGGTCATCGCTTTCATGCGCCGAGGCAGGGACAACTCGCGCGCCATGCTCTGCGTCTGCAATTTCACCCCGGTCGTGCGCCATGACTACCGGATCGGCGCTCCCGGGCCAGGCATCTACCACGAACGCCTGAATACCGATTCGCAGTACTACGGCGGCAGCAACGTTGGCAATCCGTTTGGCATGGTCGATGCCGAGCAAATTCCTTCGCATGGCAGAGACTGGTCGATTTCCCTGACTCTTCCGCCGCTGGCCACGGTCTTTCTGGAATGGGAACCCTGAGCACGGCAGGCGGATTACAGGATGGCCGCCCCTGGCCGCTGGGCGGGCACTGGGACGGCGCCGGAGTCAACTTTGCGCTGTTCTCCGCGCATGCAGAACGCGTTGAACTGTGCGTCTGGGAAGAAGGCGTCCTGCGCACCCTCCCCATGCCCGAATGCACCGATCAGGTCTGGCACGGATATCTTCCGGGCGCGGGACCCGGACTGTCTTACGCCTATCGGGTATACGGTCCGAGCGGGCCGGGCCACCGATTTGATCCACGACGCCTGCTGGTCGACCCCTATGCCCGGGAACTGACCGGCGACTTCTCCTGGGACCGGATGCTTCCGCCCGAAAAGGGATTGCGCTCCCGCGTCGTCGCGCCGACATTCGACTGGGGAAACGACGCACCTCCGGCAACCCCTTGGGCCGACACGATCCTCTACGAAGTCCACGTGAAGGGCGCAACGAAACTCCACCCCGACGTTCCCGAAAACTTGCGTGGCACGTACGCAGGGCTGGCTTCGCCAGCCATGCTGAACCATCTCCGGCGACTTGGCGTCACCGCGGTCAAACTCCTCCCGATCCACGGTTTCCTGGACGAGAGTCACCTCGTGCAGCGAGGGCTGACCAATTACTGGGGCTACAACACGTTGTCCTTCTTCGCGCCGGAAGCACGTTACGCATCGCACGCCGACGGCCAATCAACGATCAACGAGTTTCGTTCGATGGTGCGTTCGCTACACACCGTCGGCATCGAGGTCATTCTCGACGTCGTGTTCAACCACACGGCAGAAACAGATGAATTCGGCCCGACATTGTCATTCCGTGGCATCGACAATGCCAGCTACTACCGCCTAAAAAGCGACAACCGGGATTTGTACGAAAACTTCAGCGGCTGCGGCAACACCTTCAATCTCGCTCATCCCCGCGTGCTGCAATTGGTCATGGATTCGTTGCGCTACTGGGTTGGCGAAATGCATGTCGA
>CAZCJW010000387.1:0-1902 GCA_964499185.1 uncultured Propionivibrio sp.
GCGGTGTTCGGCAAGGCCGTGCAGTGGGGCGTGAAGCGCGGCATCTTCTCGAACGAGGCCGGGCAGGGCACGGGGGCGCAGGCATCCGGCGCCGCCGAAGTGTCGCACCCGGCGAAGCAGGGGCTGGTGCAGGCGTTCTCGGTGTATGTCGATACGCTGCTGGTATGCACGGCGACGGCGGTCATGATCCTGGCCACCAACTCCTTCAACGTGGCCGATCCGGTTAACCAAGGGGGATTCATCCTGCAGCAGCTCCAGGGCGTGCAGGCGTCCAACTTCACGCAGGTCGCGGTCAATTCGCTGGTCCCGAACGCGGGTGGCGCGTTCGTTGCCGTGGCATTGTTCTTCTTCACGTTCTCCACGGTGCTGGCCTACGCGTTCTACACCGATTCGAGCATCAGCTACCTGTTCAAGAACAACGCCCGGGGACCCGGCTTCAATGGTGCCATTTACTTCTTCCGCCTGGTCGTGGTTGCTTCGTCATTCATCGGTGCAATCAGTTCCGTCGATGTGGTGTGGAACTTCGGTTCGGCCGCCGTCGGCGCCATGGCCTGGTTCAACATTGTCGTCATCCTGCTGCTGGCCAAGCCGGGGATAGCGACCTTGCGGGATTACGAAGAGCAGAAGCGGATGGGGCTGGACCCCGTTTTCGTTCCCTCGCGCTGCGGCATCAAGGACGCCGAAATCTGGGAAGGCATCGCGGCCAACCGTTACCCGCAGCAACTTGCGGCTCTCAAAGCGAAAACGGAGGACAGCGATCCGGAACCGCTGGCGGAGCTTGAAGAAAAAACAGAAAACGCGTGATTCGTCCGGGCCGCGTGCCCGGCATACTCGCCACCCTCCGCCGGTTCCGGAGGGTTTTTTTCATTCCGAATAATCTTGAAAATATTAGGATAACTTATAAAAAATGAAATAGTTTAATAAGTCTGTATTTGTCGGGCGCTTTGGATAAAACTGGCGGCGTCGTTTCCCATTCAACAAACTCAGGAGAGGGTCCATGAAAATCGGCGTGCCAAAGGAAATCAAAAACCATGAATACCGCGTCGGCCTGACGCCGGCCAGCGTGCGTGAGCTGACCGCGCGCGGACACAGTGTTCTCGTCCAGAACGGCGCAGGGTCGGCCATCGGTCTGACCGACGAGCAATATGTTGCCGCCGGGGCGCAACTGGCGCCCGATGCAGCTACGGTATTTGCCGCTTCGGACATGATCGTCAAGGTCAAGGAACCGCAGCCACAGGAATGTGCGATGCTGCGCCCGGGCCAAATCCTGTATACCTATTTGCACCTGGCACCCGATCCCGAGCAGACGGCGGCGCTGGTTAAATCCGGGGCAGTGTGCATTGCCTATGAGACGATTACCGGCGCGGGCGGCGGGCTGCCCCTGCTGGCACCGATGAGCGAGGTCGCCGGGCGCATGGCGGTCCAGGCCGGCGCCGCGCACCTGGAAAAATCGAAGGGGGGCATGGGCGTCCTGCTCGGCGGGGTGCCCGGCGTTCCCCCGGCTCACGTCGTGGTGATCGGCGCCGGCATGGTCGGCACCAATGCCCTGCAAATGGCCGTCGGTTTGGGAACGCGCGTTTCCGTGATCGACAAGAACGTGGATCGTCTGCGCCATCTCGATCTGATCTTTGGCAACCGCATCACCACGCTGTTCTCGACGGCGCACACCATCGAGGAGGCGGTGCTCGATGCCGACCTGGTGATCGGCGGCGTGCTGATTCCGGGCGCGGCCGCGCCCAAGCTGGTGACCGCGAGCATGGTGTCACGCATGAAACCAGGCGCGGTGGTCGTCGATGTGGCCATCGACCAGGGCGGTTGTTTCGAAACGTCGCACGCCACCACGCACGCCGATCCCACCTACGTGGTCGACGGCGTGGTGCATTACTGCGTGGCGAACATGCC
>CAZCJW010000388.1:0-1877 GCA_964499185.1 uncultured Propionivibrio sp.
AGTGCTCGGCGTGGGCGAGGGCCGCATCCCGGTCGTCGGTGACGATGACGCCCTTGCCCGCGGCGAGCCCGTCGGCCTTCACCACGTGCGGCGCCCCCAGGTCCTCGAGCGCGGCGGCGACCTCGTCGGGCAGCGCCGCGTCGGCCGATGCCGTCGCGCACGCCCACAAACCGGCCAGACAATATCCAAGGCCAACAGCTATTTCACTAGCATCCCATAGGCAATGCCGGAAGCAGTCCGGGATCCCGTGGTCGGCACTCATTGTACGAGGCGAAGGCGAAGGCGTCAACCCTCTTCAACCCGCAAAAAAATGCTGACCTCGGGGCCGTCCGCCTGTAGCCTACAGGCGCATGAAAAAGAAAACCAAGGCGCGTGACCGCGCAACCCCGAGGCCAGCAAGAAAAGCGTACACCGTTCTGCGGCAGCTCGTCCAGTGGATTCCCGAGGGCCTTCCCGACCGGATCGCCCGGGAGGCGAAGGCGGACATCCGGGCGTTCTCCTGCACGAGCCACGTGCTGGCCCTGCTC
This sequence comes from uncultured Propionivibrio sp., assembly GCA_964499185.1. Taxonomy (GTDB): domain Bacteria; phylum Pseudomonadota; class Gammaproteobacteria; order Burkholderiales; family Rhodocyclaceae; genus Propionivibrio. The sequence continues at coordinate 528 of CAZCJW010000388.1, forward strand.
TACGGCCAGATCACCCGCTCGGGCAGCTTGAACGAGATATGCGACGCGGCCAGCCTGCACGAGCCCGAGCTGAACCGCATACGGGGCGCGACGGCCCCGAAGCGCAACACCTTCTCGAACGCCAACCGCACGCGGGATCCGGCGATCGCCGAGAAGCTCTACTGGGACGTGTTCCGGCACCTGCAGACGATCTGCCCGTCGTTCACCCAGTACAGCAGGCACCGGGGGTTCATCTTCCGCGTGAAACGCGGCATCTTCGCCATCGACTCGACCACGCTGAAGCTGTCGCTCGACTGCATCGACTGGGCCAGGCACCGGCGCAGGAAGGCCGCGGCCAAGACGCACATGCGGCTGAACGTCGGCAGCATGCTGCCCACCTTTGCCATCGTGGAAGACGCCGCGCATCACGATTCGAAGCGGGCCGACGCGTTGTGCGAGGGCATGAAGGACGGCGACGTGCTGCTGGCCGACCGGGCCTACGTCGACTTGCTCTTCCTGCACGGGCTCGCCACGCGCGGTGTCTTCTTCGTTCTGCGGGAGAAGGAGAACATGGTCTTCGAGGTGCTGGAGGAAACGCGGCACCAAGACGCGCGGATACTCACGGACCAGACCGTGCGTCTGTCGCGCAAGGGGTCGGCGGACAAGTACCCCGGCACGCTGCGCCGCGTCACCGCCGTCGTGGAGGTCGACGGGAAGGACATGGAAATGACCTTCATCACCAACAACTTCGACTGGAGCCCCCGCACCATCGCCGAACTCTACCGTGCCCGCTGGGCCATCGAAAGCTTCTTCAAGGAGCTCAAGCAGACGCTCCAGCTTGCCGACTTCGTCGGCTACAACGAGAAGGCGGTCAAGTGGCAGGTCTGGATCGGGCTGCTGGCGCACCTGCTGCTGCGCTTCCTCAAGCACGTTTCGAAATGGGGCCTGAGTTTTTCGCGCCTCGCGGGAACGGTCCGGTCGGCGCTCTGGATGAAGATCGACCTGCCCGGCACCCTGCGAATCTATGGGACAGCAGGCGGCCCCAGGCGGCCTGTAATCGTCGACAAACAGCTCTATTTCCAAGGTTTCGAGCCATTCTCGCATGCGCCTGTGGGATAGCACCCTTCGAAAAACCCCTGGTTCCAGGGTTTCCGGCCTTCGCCGTCGGCACACACACTCCCCGAACAGACTCCGGACATACAGAAAACCCCAATGAATCAAGGGGGGAAAGGGGGTGGTGTGTCCATTTCGAGCCGCCTATGGGATGCTAGTGAACCATAGTTTGTCTTGCGCACGAGCCTCACGCCATGGTTCGGTTGTCCTTCGACCAGCCAATCGGTAACGATCTCCGTGATGTCGAACTCGTTCCAG
>CAZCJW010000389.1:0-1856 GCA_964499185.1 uncultured Propionivibrio sp.
CATCGACCGCAAGGCCAAGGTCCGCCAGTCGCACAACAACAAGCAGGTGCAGAAACTGTATGCCGATTTCCTGGGGGCGCCGCATTCAGAAAAGGCGCATCACATGCTGCACACGCATTACGCTGCACGCCCGTGCGGCGTCGACGCCGATATCCAGGCGCAGTGGGACGAGTTGCGGGCGCAGGACGGCAAGAAGTGACGTGGCATTGAATTCGATGGAAGGACTCGATGGATAGGAAGGTCGACACGGTTTGCGACTGGTTGCGACCGGAAGAGGTTGAAGCCGTACTTCGTGCAGCTTCCAGTGACGTGGGGCGCGTGCGCGATATCCTGGTCAAGGCACGCGAACTCAAGGGGCTGACGAAGGAAGAGGTGGCGGTGCTGTGCAGCATCGCCACGCCGGACCTCGCCGAAGAACTCTTCAATACGGCTCGCCAGGTCAAGGAAGAAATCTACGGCCGGCGCATGGTGCTGTTCGCGCCGCTGTACATTTCCAACGTGTGCGGCAACGACTGCACCTACTGCGCGTTTCGCTCGGCCAACAAGGCGCTACCGCGCACCGCCCTCGATATGGACGGCATTCGCGCCGACGTGCGCGAACTCGTCAAACACGGCCACAAGCGCCTGCTGATGGTCGCCGGCGAGGGGTATGCCGCGTCGCGCGGCGGCTTCGACTACGTGCTCGACGCGATCCGCGCGGTGTATGACGTGACCGAGGAACATGGCCATATCCGCCGGCTCAACGTCAACCTCGCGCCGCTCACGCACGAGGAATTCGTGCAGTTGAAGCAGGCCGAGATCGGCACCTATCAGCTGTTCCAGGAAACCTATCACCGCGATGCCTACGCGGCGGTGCACCTCTCGGGGAAGAAGCGCGATTTCGACTGGCGCGCCACCGCGCTCGATCGGGCCATGCAGGCCGGCATCGACGACGTCGGCATGGGCGTGCTGTTCGGTCTGCACGACTGGCGCTTCGAGATTCTCAGCCTGATGCAGCACATCGCGCATCTGGAAGACGTCTTCGGCGTCGGCTGCCACACCCTCAGCGTGCCGCGCATGGAACCGGCCGACGGCTCCGACGTGTCGATCAATCCGCCGGCGCCGGTCAGTGACGAAGATTTCAAAAAGATCATCGCCATCCTGCGCCTGGCTGTGCCTTACACCGGCATCATCCTGTCGACGCGCGAATCGGCGGCGATCCGCCGCGAATGCTACGCGCTCGGCGTGTCGCAGATCTCCGCCGGCAGCCGTACCAATCCGGGCGGCTACAGCGAAGGCGAAAGTGGTGAGAAAAGCGCGGCCGGCCAGTTCCAGCTCGGCGACCATCGCCCGCTTGACGAGGTCATCGCCGAACTGGCGACGATGGGCTTCATTCCGTCGTTCTGCACCGCGTGCTACCGCCTTGGTCGCACCGGACAGGACTTCATGGACCTCGCCAAGCCCGGCCTGATCAAAGCGAAGTGCGACCCCAATGCGGTGACCACCTTCCTCGAATACCTGACCGACTATGGCTCGGACGCGGCGCGTTGTGCGGGCGAAGCGGCGATTGCCTGCGAACTCGACAAGATGGGCGCCAAGACCCGGCGCAATGCCGAGAAAATGCTCGCGCACATCCGTGCCGGCAAGCGGGATGTGTTTTGCTGAGGAGTGAATGACAGTCCACCGCAAAGGCGCAAAGGGGCAAAGATTACGCAAAGAAAGGCAAATGAATTCATTGACGTTGTCGGTAATGAGCTTCACGCGGTCTCCTTTGCGAGACCTTTGCCCCTTTGCGCCTTTGCGGTGGGTGTTCCGATGACCTCCCGTACCGAAACCGACTCCCTGGGCGACTTCGCCGTCCCCGCCGACGCTCTCTA
>CAZCJW010000390.1:0-1851 GCA_964499185.1 uncultured Propionivibrio sp.
GTGCCGATGCCGCTGACCGAAATCGCCAGCGCCGCGACGGCGCATCAGGCCGACATCGTCGCCCTCTCCTTCTCCAGTGCCTTCCCGGCCCGGCGCATTCCCGCCCAACTCGTCCAGTTGCGCGCCATGCTGCCGGAGCCCACCGCGCTCTGGGTCGGTGGCAGCGGCGCGGCGAACATCGACGGGCCGGCCGGAGTTAAGCTGCTGCGTTCGCTGGATGAAGGCCTTGCGGCGGTCGCCGCGTGGCGAGATTTTCCGGAGAGAATTTAGCAACGAGCCAGACACTCAGGATGCTGCATACTGATGACTCGATCGTTCTCCCTCGCCTCGCCACTCTAAACCGGAAAACCACATGCAGAACCGTGTTGCCCCGTTGCTTTTCATCGCGCTGACCAGCGCCATGGCGTGCCTGCCGGCGAGGGGTGGCGAAAAAGCGGGCGCCCCCGAGGTACGCGAATGGACGATCCGCTTCGGCCATCTGAACAACCCCGATCATCCGATCAGTCTCGGGGTGCGGAAATTCGCCGAGGCCGTCCGGACCCGCAGCAACGGCCGGATGGAAGTCGTCGAGTACGCATCGAACGAACTCGGCACCGAGCAGCAGCAGACCCTCGCCCTGCGCGGCGGCACACAGGAAATGCAGGCGCCGGCCACCTCGTCGCTGGTCGGGCTGGTGAAGGAGCTGGGCGTGATCGACTTCCCGTTCGCCGTCGGCACCTACCGGCAGGGCTTCGCCCTCGTCGACGGGCCGCTCGGCGAGGCCCTGAAGCGCAAGCTGCCGGAGAAGGGGCTGGTTGCACTGGCGTTCTGGGATCTCGGCTTCCGCAATGCGACCAACAACCGCCGGCCGATCGCGCGGTTAGAGGATTTCGAGGGACTCAAGCTGCGCGTGATCCCCAACCCGGTCGCCCGAGAAACATTCAAGGCACTAAAAAGCTATCCGGTCCCCCTCAGTTTCCGCGATCTCTATCCGGCGCTGGAAATCCGCGCCGTCGACGGCCAGGAGAATCCGTTCAACGTCATCGTCTCGAACAGGTTCTACAAGGTCCAGAAATACGTCAGCGCCACCCACCACGTCTATGCGACGAACATCATTCTCGTCGGCAAGCCCTTCTGGGACCGGCTGACGGCGGACGAGCGGAAGATCCTGCAGGAAGCGGCGCTGGAGGCGCGCGACTACCAGCGCCGGGTGAGCCTGGACGCGGCCCGGCAGGCGGTGGAGGCGTTGCAACGGGCCGGCATGCACTACAACGAGGTGACGGCAACGGAACGGGAGAGGATGAGCGAGGCTGTGCGCCCGGTGGTGGAGAAATTCCTCGCCACGTACGACCCGGAAATCCAGCGCCTGTACCAGTCGGAGATTGCCCGCGTGCAGCGGATCGATTGAGTCACTGCCCCACCGACCAACGGCACTGCCCTTGCCTGCAGCCCGCCAGGAAAATACTGATCTATCCCGGATTGTCCATTCGCCATTTCTCTTGGCTGTTTGTGACCTCTGGCGTGGTTGGTTGCTGAGACGCCATGTTCCGCGCCTGACGCGCGGGTAGCTTTTTCTTGTTTCGCCAAGAAAAAGTTACCAAAAAGAAGGCGACCCCGGGTTACGCGGTCGGCTTCGCCGACTTCCCTGCGCTACTCAGCGAGCCGGGCGGCTGCGGAACTCGGGGCTGCGCCCCTCAGACAGTCCTCGCCGACTGCCCCCGGCTCGCCTCCGTTGCTCGGCGCTCCACAAGGGGAAGCACAAAACCATCGGATTTTTACCGCTGGTGGTAAAAATATCCGCTCGGTTTTCCCGTTGCCCTCTGCGTCGTCGAGCAGCGCAGGGCGCAACGGGAAAAGGGGCGAGGACTGTCT
>CAZCJW010000391.1:0-1837 GCA_964499185.1 uncultured Propionivibrio sp.
CCTAGAGAAGAAGTCGAATTGGCGGACCAAAAAACCCTACAGCCGCGGCTCGAATGCCAAGCTGGCCGGTCTCTCGTATCCGCCAGTGATGATGAGGCTTACCAGATGCATTTAGCGCTAAAAGAGTTGCAAAAAGACATTGGAAGGCGCCGGGTGCTAGACGCTTTGCTCCCACGGCTTCCGCTGGTCGTTTGCGTTCTAACGACACTGCTCGCCGCGTGTGCCCCCTTGCCGCCGCAACCAACCATGGCGATCCGGCAGGTACCATCGCCGAACTTCGATGACCGTCGCCCCAACTTGGTCGTTCTTCATCACACAACGAATGACACACTGGACGAGGCCCTTGCCACCCTCACGTCGCCGGAACGCAAGGTCAGCGCGCATTATCTGGTCGGCCGCGACGGTCAAATCGTTCAACTGGTCGACGAAAGACACCGGGCCTGGCATGCCGGAAAATCGTGGTGGGGCGGAAATACCGACATCAATTCGACGTCCATTGGCATTGAACTCGACAACAATGGCTACGAGCCGTTTGCCGACGCGCAAATCGACGCCCTGCTCGCCTTGCTGGCGGATATCCAGGAACGCCATAACATTCCCGCCGCCAATTTTGTCGGTCACGCGGATGTCGCACCCGCGCGGAAGGTAGACCCGAGCGAGTTGTTCCCGTGGAAAAAACTAGCCGAACACGGTTTTGGCCTGTGGTGTGATGCCCCTCTGCCACCTGCTCCTCCCAGTTTCGAGCTAATGCCTGCCCTTGCGGCCCTGGGCTATGACCCCGCTACGCCGGACGCGTCACAACGGGCGTTCCGACTACATTTTCTTCGCAGTAACGAAATGCCTTCCGGCGAACAGGAGAATGCCCTCGCCTTTTGTCTTCTGAACAAAAAGTCCTCCGAAAATCGCGACGACCTAGCGGAACCGTGAGGCAAGGCGTGGCTAGCTTCTTGCGTTGGTCAGCAGCCTCGCTATGTCACCGAGAGATATCACACGATCCGCGGCAGCCATGCGCTCTTCGCTGATTTCTTCTTCCCGGCGTTCAGTGTTTGCACGACGTTCTGAACCATAACGGTAGTAGATAGCGTATTTGCGGCGATCCGTACCGATCCTTCTCTCACGATGTACACCCATGGATTCACCCTCTTGGACTTACTACAACGCAGTCAAATAAAGTACATCAGACAGGCGCGTCCGGCTCCGAGTTCGACACTAAGGCAATGTTTGTCAATTTTTTCGGGCGGCACAAAGAACTACCAGTGCAAGCCTGAGAGGAACCATTAAGCAGACCGCCGGGCTTGGCCAGAGGTCGGCGAAACGCCGGATCGACGTTATCCATTCTGCTCGACTGAGTCGCTGGTAATGGATGCAGAAAACCGATTGCCTTGGTCGGATGCCCATAAATTGCGGGCCTGCAGCGTATATAATCTTGTGTTTAACGAATTCGTGCCGGGATCATCATGGAAGCAGAACAGCTCAACATCATCTCTAACCAGCTCGTGGATCTCGCCCAGCGCGCCACCGAACTGCGGAGGTATCTTTGACTACGATCAAAAGTTCGATCAGCTGAGCGCCGTTTCCCGCGAACTCGAGGACCCCAAAGTCTGGGACAACGCAGAACGGGCCCAGGAACTCAGCAAAGAGAAAAAATCACTGGAAGGCGTCGTGCTGACGCTCAATCGCGTCAACGACGGATTGAAGGACGCCGAGGAATTGTTCGCCATGGCGCGCGAGGAGAACGACGACGACACCTTGCTCGCCGTCGCGGACGATATTGGCGGGATTGAGAAGGACGTCGCCAACCTCGAGTTTCGCCGCATGTTCAACAATCCGGCCGACC
>CAZCJW010000392.1:0-1812 GCA_964499185.1 uncultured Propionivibrio sp.
CGCTGAAAGCCCGCCCGATACGCCTGCTCCTGCCGCCGTTCCAAGAAGGATATTCTCTAGAACCGATTCGCGTTCCGTCGTCGGTGTGACCAATCCGACCATACCGCCTTGCAAAGCGGCGTTTCCTGCACGTGCGAAAGCCGATGCTGATGCCCCGCCAGGAATGATCATCAGCGGGGCTGTAGCCGCCATCTGTCCGGCTGCCCCCATCACCGTACTGGCGACAGGATGCGCGTCCCGCATAGGTTGATAGAGTTCCCGCTTTTGCGCGGTCTCGTCGGCTATCTGTTTCGCCGTTTCCTTGTCGCCGGTCAATTCGTTGTAGCGCTGGCGTACGCCGGTTACCACGCTATCCATCCCCTCGCCAAGCTGTACAAGGCCTTTGGAAACCACCTTCGGCAACGGCACACCCGTATCAAATCCGGCGATGTTCAGCGTGTCTGGTAATCGCTCATCGACAACTTCCTGCGGGCTTTTACGCTGCCACAGTTCGGAGAATGCGCCATCCTGTTTTCCGCCAGACGTGGGCGGCTCCATGCTCCACAACTCATCGAATGCGCCCATGTCATTTAATCCCGTGGTTGGTGATTCCCATGCTCTCTAGGGTGCGGATTGCTTCTGCACGGGCCCAAGGTCGTTCCTTGACCAGTGCCCGTGCTTCAAGGACTGCTTGGGTCGGCGAGGTATAGCCAAAATCCTTGAAGGTTTTCTTCTGCGCAGGCTTCGGTAATTGGGCGGTGGTCACTTCCCCGGGCGAGGGTTGCCGATGAACGGCGGCTGAGGTCTGGCCAATGGACTGCATCAGGCGATCCAGTTCCGATGCTTGTTTGTCCATCGCTCCTTTTGAAATCAGCGCATTGGAAAAATTATTCGGGTTGGCGATGACTTCTTGCAGTATCTGATAGTCCGGCCCGTTCAGGACGCCCAGGTTATAGGCCTCCTTGGCTTGTAGCAGGAGATTGTTGTAGGCCGTGCCCATCTCGGCACGAGCATCGGGGGATAGCATTTCTCCTTTGTTCCACTGGCTAAGCATCGTCCGGTAATTGGCAATCGCCTGGCGCACGTTCTGCACGCCGGTTTGTTGTTTGAGATATTCGCCGGTAGGCTTGGGCGTTCCCATCGGCAGCCCCGTTTTCGGATCGAGAACGGCGGTTTCTCCGTTAGGGCCGACGATGACATGTGGCTGCGTCATCTTCAACCGCGCGGCCTCGGCCTGTACGCGGTGCAAGTCCGCGCTTGCGGTCGAATTGTTCGCGCTGGCATAAGCGCTGGCCGTCCGTGCCTTGTTTTCGGCAATCGCTGATGCGTTCTTGTCGATATACGGCTGATTAAATGCCACGCCCCCAGAGGATTGGTCCCCTGTGCCGAACTCATGGAAGTTGTAAAGCGCTCCTTTTCTAGCCGCCTCAAGCGCATTCAACCCCTGAACTCCGCCCCCATTGAGTGCATTGCTCGTTTGCAAATTCTTGGTCAATTCTGCGAACGCTTGCGCGATGTGGTGGGTATTACTGTCTCCCGTTCCGGCAAGATTAAGTTTCATTACGGCTTGCGCGTTGTTGTACTGGCTGATTTTCTCTGGCGTTGCGAACTCCGGAGCAGCCTTCGGAGTGGGTGCTATCGTCATCTGCCGGGACTCATCCTCATGCGCCGGATTCATGCCCCAAGAACCTGTTTTCTTGTTCTCGTCGATTTGCCTCGCCTGATCGTAAGTCAGTCCAGCGAGTTCCGCCGCCGCCCGGGTCCCATACTCCGGGGTCTGATACTGCGCCCGCTGGCGATCAAGCTCTGCCTTAGTCTTGTAGTAATCTCCCT
>CAZCJW010000393.1:0-1784 GCA_964499185.1 uncultured Propionivibrio sp.
AGGTTTTTATTTTGCGAGAAACGCGCTTCTTCGGGGGTAATCAAGCCGCTATCGAGTTGCTCCTGCAGCAACGAATGATCCCGGGTGACACTGGTCAGGATGTCATCGCGCAAGAGATAAAGACGTGAATCGCCGATGTGCGCAACCGTCATCCGGTTATCGTGAAACAGCGCCGTTACCAGAGTCGTCCCCATCCCCGACAAGTGCGGCTCACTGAGGGCTGCGTTGAAAATCGCCGTGTTGGCGCGAGTGATGCTCTCCAGCAGGCAGCCATGGGCAGTCGACGCGCCCCCTGAGCCGTTCACACCTGGCATCGTGGAGTCGAAGAACGACGTTTCGAGGGCTGACGCGAGGAACGAAGTCGCCATGCCGCTCGCTACTTCTCCAGCGTTATACCCGCCCATACCATCGGCCAGAATCACCAGCCCTCGCCCCGTGTCGGCGAAGACAGAATCCTCATTGAGCTCCCGAATCATGCCGGGGTCTGTTCGGACAACAATCTCGAGCGCATCGCTCAGCATGCTGGCCACATCATCTCCCTGTCATCTCATCAAACGTGCTTCCGCGGCGCACCACAGAACGGTAGCGATCATTCTCCTAGCAACACGAGAAGACAGTCAATCGTTCTGCGGCAAAACTACGCCCCGTAAGGCAGTTCGACGCCCAGTCCGTTTTCGCGCGCCAGCGCCTCCAGACGCACCGCAACGGATATGTCCTGGATTGCCATGCCTTGCGACTCGAACAAGGTAATGTCTTCCGGCTTCGAGCGCCCCGGATGCCGTCCGAGGATGATATCCCCCAGCTCAACCAACTGGCGCTCACTCAACCGTCCTTTTTCCATCACAGGCAGCAGATCACCGGCTTCCTTGAGCGCCGTTTCGACGCTATCGACAACAATCGGACGGCTGACTTTGAGCACATCCTCGCCGACCTCACGACGAATCAGGGAGTTCGAACCGGCTGCGTTGATATGCGTCCCCGGCGACAACCATGCCGCATCAAACAGAGGGGAACTGGCCGTGGTAATGGTGCTGACGATATCGCTGCCACGCACCGTATCTTCCGGAGATGCCCCGGGAACCACATCGATCTGCAAGCGATCGGACATCTTTGCGCAGAACGCGGCCAGGCGCTCCGTATTCCGCGCGAAGACCTTGACCTTGCGCAGTTTGCGCACGGCTGCGATGGCTTCAATGTTTCCCTCTGCCTGCCACCCGGCACCGAAGACGCCAAGCACCTCCGCATCGGGGCGGGCCAGCCAGCGAGTAGCCACCCCCGAAGCCGCCCCCGTCCGCATCATGCCCAGATAGTCTGCCTCCATGACCACGCGCAAAGCGCCACTGGCGGCGCTGAACACATGGACCAGAAAACGGATACCGGAACGATTGCTCGTATAGGCCTTGTAGCCGATGGCGTCGCGACCAGGCAGCGCCCCTTGCAAAATATGCAACGCAGTTTGTGGCAAACGCGTGCGCTGACGCGGGATGTCAATGGCGCGAGCCAACGAGAGTTCCTTGTGCGATTCTTCAACGGCCTCGATGGTCAAGGGCATGGTCAGCAACTGGCGAACAACCTCTTCATTCAAAAACAGTGCCATAAATCCTCCGGAAGAAAAATCGATACAAACAGTGAAAAAAGACTACCCGAAAGCCTTCGGCCCGGCCTGGGGAGACGTCTTCCCTTGCCTCACGCAAGCAGAAAACGCCCAGCCGAGTCCTCAATGGGCTCTCTGAGCGGCGGCAACGTCCTTTGATCGGCGACGTTCTTGCTGCGCGATCATGTAA
>CAZCJW010000394.1:0-1776 GCA_964499185.1 uncultured Propionivibrio sp.
GTGCACACGTTAACCGCCGGCGTGGCCAACTGCTTCAACGTCGAATAGAGCGTCGTGGTCTTGCCCGAACCCGTCGGACCGGTCACCAGGATGATGCCGTTCGGGCTCTCGGACATGGTCTGCCAGCGCTTGCGGTCCTCGTCTGAAAACCCGAGATCGGTGAAATTGCGCACCAGCACTTCCGGATCGAAGATGCGCATTACGAGTTTTTCGCCGAAAGCGGTCGGCAGCGTGGACAACCGCAATTCGGCCTCCAGTCCATCGGCAGTGCGGGTCTTGATGCGGCCATCTTGTGGCCTTCGCTTCTCGACGAGATCCATGCGACCAAGAATCTTGATGCGGCTGACCATCGCCGCCATCACGCTCATCGGGATCTGGTACACCTGATGCAGCACACCATCGATGCGGAAGCGCACGATGCCCACCTCCCGGCGCGGCTCAATATGGATGTCGCTGGCGCGCTGCTCGAAGGCGTACTGCCACAGCCAGTCGACGATGTTGACGATGTGCTGGTCGTTGGCGTCGAACTGGCGGTTGGAGCGCCCCAACTCGACAAGTTGCTCGAAGGACGACAGCCCGGCGCTCTGGTTGCCCAGTTGCGACGCCTTCTTGACCGAGCGTGCGAGGTTATAGAACTCAACCAGATAACGAGCGACATCTAGCGGATTGGCGATCACCCGCCGGATGCGCTTCTTTGAGATGAACTCGATCTCTTTTTCCCAGTCGCGCAGGAACGGTTCGGTTGTCGCGAAAACAATTTCGCTCGCACTCACCTGCACCGCCAAGATGCCGAAGCGCGTGGCGTAGGCGCTGGAAACGACATCGGTCACCGAGGTGAAATCAACCTTGAGCGGATCGATGTGAAAATACTCGAGCCCTACCCGGTTGGCGAACCACTCCCCGAGATCCTCCAGTGTCAGCGGCCTGAACGGCGCCCGCTGCGATTTCCATTTCTGGTCGGCGATGATGGATAACGGGTGTGCCGTCAGGCGCTTGAGCCGGACTTCGGCGATCAGGGCATCAGCGTCGGCTTTTTCGACAAGGCCGTCGCTCACCAGCATGCCGAGCACTTCCGGTACTGTCAGCCGGTGTTCGGGGGCGACTTTCGGAATTTGTTCGGCCATGAGATTCAATCCGGAGCAAGACGATACGGGAACTATACCCGACAAGCCAAGGCATGCTCAATGTCAGACCACATGAAATATACTTTAAGCATATCTGGCAGGTGACGTGGATCAGCCAGAACGGTTACAATCCACCTCTTGCAGCAAAAGCCTTCCAGGCTCGCCCTTTGAGGAATACTCATGAAATCCCTGCTTTTTCTTTTTTCGCTGGCAGCCGTTTGCGCCTCCTTGCCGGCCTCGGCACAACTTGGTCCGGCGGGAGTTCCTGGAGCACCGGGACTGGTCCCACCTTCACCCGAACCCGCCCCAGCACCAGTGCCGCAACCAACGAACAAGGCAGGAACTCCAGCAAAGGTTCCGGCGGCATGCGCCGACTCCAAGAATGTCGAACAGTGTGTAGCGCGCCAGGAAGCCCGAAATAAGGCTCGGGCAGCCTGCAAAGGCAAGAAGGACGAAGAGTACAAGCGGTGCGTCAACAACCACCTGAGCCGCAAGAAAAAGTAGCTTCCGCGAATGTTGGTGGCTATACCCAGGCTTCGCGCCAGAGAGTCACTTTCCGAGAAAACGCCAGCGTATAGGCCGGGCTCGTGGAGGGCAGGACGCGGGTTTCATAACCTTCCCTCGCAAACCAGCGTTCGAACTTGCCGGAAGT
>CAZCJW010000395.1:0-1758 GCA_964499185.1 uncultured Propionivibrio sp.
CGCTGGAATTCGCGCTGATCGCCGACGGCGTGAAGCCGGACGAGGTCTACAAGGTCCTCGGCACCAAGGCCGGCGTCGAGCGCGCGTTCAAGAAGCTTGACCAGATCAAGTCGAGCATCCAGTGGTGGGAAGCCGGTGCGCAACCGCCGCAACTCCTCGCTGCCGGCGACGTGGTGATGACCACCGCGTACAACGGCCGCATTGCCACCGCGCAAAAGGAAGGCAAGAAGAACCTGAAGATCGTATGGACCAACAACATCTACGACTTCGACCTGTGGGCCATCCCGGTCGGCACGCCGAAGAAGGACGAAGCCTACAAGTTCATCGCCTTCGCCAGCAAGCCCGAAAACCAGGCAGTGTTCGCCGGCGAGATCCCCTACGGCCCGACCAACCTGAAGGGTACTGCGCTGGTGGACAAGGCCGTCGTGCCCGAGCTGCCGACAGCGCCGCAAAACATGAAAGGCGCCTTCGCCAGCAACACCTCGTTCTGGGTCGAGCACGGTGAAGACCTGGAGCAGCGCTTCAACGCCTGGGCGGCCAAGTAACCAAGCGACGAGCGAAGCGGCGCCCGCTGTCCGGGCGCCGCCGCCGAACCAATGCGCGAGGACAACGCCATGAGCCAACTGACAGCCGCCCTGCCAAACGGAATGGACACGATTGCGTCCGTCTCGCTGAAAACGCAGCTTCGCCGCGCCGAGCGGATGAAGAAACTCAAGTACGGCGCACTGATCGTGCCACTGGTGATCTTCCTGCTGTTCACTTTCGTCTGGCCGATCGCCGCACTGCTGAAACGCAGTGTGGACAACCCGGAGATCGTCGCCGCTTTTCCGGCCACCAGCGAACTGCTGCGCAACTGGGACGGCCAAACGCTGCCGAATGACGCCGTCTTCGCTTCCTTTGCCGATGAGATCGGAAAAATCAAGGGCACGCCCGTCTATGCCAGTGCCGCCAAGCGCCTGAACATGGAACTGCCGGGCTTCCGTACGTTGATGATGAAGACCGCCCGAGCCATGCCTCCCGAGGTCGGGCAGTCGGCGCGCGAAACCCTGCTCGCCGCCGACGAACGCTGGGGCGATGTCGCCACTTGGCAATACCTCGGACGCAACGCCTCGCCTTACACGGCGCGCTACCTGCTCGCCTCGGTCGACCGCAAGTACGACGATTTCGGCAACATCGTGCGCGCCGACGACGACGAAGCCATCTATGTCGCGGTGCTCAAGCGCACCTTCGGCATGTCCGCCATCGTCACCGCGTTTTGCCTGCTGCTCGGTTTCCCGCTGGCCTACATGATGGCCACCCAGCCGGCGCGTATCGCCAACGTGCTGATGATCTTCGTGCTGCTGCCGTTCTGGACCTCGATCCTGGTCCGCGTTGCCGCCTGGCTGGTGTTGCTGCAGACCGAAGGTCTGGTCAACCAGGCACTGCGCGCCGTGGGGCTGATCGAGAAGCCACTGCAACTCGTTTTCAACAGCACCGGCGTGTATATCGCCATGGTGCACATCCTGCTGCCGTTCATGATCCTGCCACTGTACAGCGTCATGAAAGGCATTTCGCCGGCGTACGTGCGCGCCGCCGTTTCGCTCGGTTGTCCGCCGTTCAAGAGCTTCTGGAAAGTCTACTTCCCGCAGGCGCTACCCGGCGTCGGTGCCGGCTGCCTGCTGGTGTTCATCCTGTGCATGGGCTACTACATCACGCCGGCGCTACTCGGCAGCCCGAAGGAACAGATGGCCAGTTACTTCGTCGCCTTCTACACCAACC
>CAZCJW010000396.1:0-1750 GCA_964499185.1 uncultured Propionivibrio sp.
TGGCCATGGAGTTGCCGGTCGTCGTGGCGAAAGGCTGCGGCGAAGCCGTTGATGCTGTACCAGAAAGGGATTTTCTGCTGGCCGACAGCGTCGAGGAGTATGCACTGCAAATCAGCCGGCTCCTCGATTCGCAAGAGAGGCGCGCAGCGGTCGGACAAGCGGCCCGCCGACAGGTCGTTGCGCGGTACAGTTGGGACGCCCATCTTTCGATGATTGACCGGTATCTGGACAAGCAAGCCTAAAAAAAGGAATGGTGATTTGAAGCAAGAAACACGTCCTCTCATCGCCCATGTCATGTACCGGTTCGATGTTGGAGGATTGGAAAACGGCGTCGTCAATTTGATAAACCACATGCCGGCCGATGCATATCGCCACGCCATCATTTCCCTTACCGAGATTACTGATTTCCGTCGACGAATCCTGCGCGACGATGTCCAGTTCATCGCGTTGAACAAGAAGCCTGGGCATTCCCTGTGGCTTTACCCGCGGCTACTCAAGATTTTTCGGGCGTTAAAGCCAGACATCGTCCATACCCGTAATCTCGGGGCATTGGAATTGGTTGTTCCGGCCTGGGCGGCGGGCGTTCCCGTGCGAATCCACGGCGAGCATGGGCGCGATGTAGGGGATCTCGATGGCACCAACAAGAAATACCAATGGCTGCGCCGACTGTATCGTCCGTTTGTGACTTATTACATAGCACTCTCGCGCGATCTGGAACAGTATCTAACCCAAGTGGTGGGCATGGCCGGGTCACGCGTGGCGCAGATCTATAACGGTGTTGATGCCGAACGCTTCGCTCCGGCATTGAAGCGACAGCCAATTGAAGGTTGTCCATTTGCTGACGCGAACGAGTGGCTCATCGGGACGGTAGGGCGCATGCAAACGGTGAAGAATCAGGTCGATCTGGCCAAAGCATTTGTCCTGGCCTTGCAGATCGAGCCGGAACTGCAGCAGATATTGCGTTTGGTGATGGTGGGTGACGGTCCCTTGCGCAACGAATCAATGGCTGTGCTCGAACAGGCGGGGTGTGCGGGAAAAGCCTGGCTTCCGGGCGAGCGCAACGATGTGCCGGATGTTTTGCGCGGTCTGGATTGTTTCGTTCTACCCTCATTGGCCGAGGGGATTTCGAATACCATCCTCGAAGCCATGGCGTGTGGATTGCCCGTGATTGCCACGGACGTGGGCGGCAATGGTGAACTGATCGAGGTTGGCAAGACCGGAGTCCTGGTGCCGGCAGGCGACGTTCCAGCCATGGCCATGCAAATCGTGGCACTGGCAAGACAGCGCCAGAAGGCTCGGGCGATGGGCCGGGAAGGGCGGAAACGGGTTGAACAGAAGTTCAGCATGATGGCGATGGTCAGGCAGTATCAAGAACTGTATGACCGTGCTGTGACAGAATGACGTGAGAACTGGGTGCCGGCCTTCGCCGGTACGACGGGCATTAGGTGCCGTCATTCCGGCGCAGGCCGGAATCCAGTACGGGTGCTCAGTTGCAGGCAGGAAGGGGCAAGATTGATAGGTTCGGAATAACCGGAGTTTTTAACGCCGGGGTAGTCGTGGAAGCGATGTGGAAGTGGAGCTGTTTTGTGCGGGGTACAAAGAGTAGAATTTTTAAGTAACCTATGTGTTACCATTTGAATGAAAATAAGGCTTGAAGAGTATATCCGGGAGAATGGAGCAAACCCCTATCGGAGATGGTTCGATGGGCTGGATGCACAGGCAGCGGCAAAAGTTACAGTTGCCAAGACCC
>CAZCJW010000397.1:0-1744 GCA_964499185.1 uncultured Propionivibrio sp.
TGCGCCCGAGTGGTTTAGGAGGGAGAGATCTCATGCGTCTCAAGAAGCTGTTGTTGCTCGTTGCGCTGATCCTCGCGGTTGCAGGTTTCTTTGTCTTCGATCTCGGCCAGTATTTCAATCTGCAGACGCTCAAGGCGCAGCAGTCGGCGATCGAGACTTTCCGCGCCGGCCAGCCGGTACTGGCCGTCGCTGTCTACTTTTCGCTGTACGTGCTGGTCACGGCGCTGTCGTTGCCCGGCGCCGCGCTGCTCACGCTGGCGGGGGGCGCGGTGTTCGGCCTGCTGTGGGGGACGGTGATCGTGTCCTTCGCCTCCACGCTCGGCGCCACGCTGGCTTTCCTGATCTCGCGCTTCCTGCTGCGCGACTGGGTGGCCGCGCGTTTCGGCCAGCGCCTGCAGGCCATCGACGAGGGCGTGCGCCGCGAAGGCGCGTTCTACCTGTTCACCCTGCGCCTGGTGCCTGTTTTTCCCTTCTTCGTAATCAACCTGTTGTTCGGCCTGACAGCGATGAAGGCGTCGGCCTTCTATTGGGCCAGCCAGATCGGCATGCTCGCCGGCACGGTGGTGTATGTGAACGCCGGCACGCAGCTGGCGCAGCTCGATTCGCTGTCCGGCATCCTGTCGCCGGGGTTGCTTGGTTCCTTCGTCCTGCTCGGCGTGTTCCCGTTGCTGGCCCGCCGGATCGTCGAGGCCGTGCGTGCCAATCGGGTCTATGCCGGCTGGAAAAAGCCGGCACGCTTCGACCGCAACCTGGTGGTGATCGGCGCCGGCAGCGCCGGGCTGGTGACGTCGTACATTGCCGCCGCCGTCAAGGCAAAGGTGACTCTGGTGGAAAAGCACAAGCTGGGCGGCGACTGCCTCAATACCGGTTGCGTGCCGTCCAAGGCGCTGATCCGTTCGGCGAAGCTGCTCTCGCACATGGCGCGTTCCAGGGAGTTCGGCATTGCCTCGGCGAAGGCGGAGTTCGACTTCGCCACAGTGATGGAGCGCGTGCAGTCGGTGATCCGTACCGTCGAGCCGCACGACTCAGCGGAGCGCTACACGTCGCTGGGCGTCGATGTCGTGCAGGGAACGGCGCGCATCGTCTCGCCGTGGGAGGTGGAAATCACCGGAGAGGACGGCAGCAAAAGAACATTGACGACGCGCAGCATCGTCATTGCCGCCGGCGCTCGACCCTTCGTACCACCGATTCCGGGCATCGACGAGGTCGGCTACCTGACCTCGGACACCGTATGGAACCTGCGCGAGTTGCCGCGCCGGTTGGTGGTGCTCGGCGGCGGGCCGATCGGGTCGGAACTGACGCAGACGTTCGCCCGTCTCGGCGCGCAAGTCACGCAGGTGGAGCGGTCGCCGCGCCTGTTGATGCGCGAAGACCCGGAGGCCTCGGAACTCGTGATGCAGCGCTTTCGTGCCGAGGGTATCCGCGTGCTGAACGGCCATCAGGCGAAAGCGTTCCTCGTGGAAAACGGGGAGAAGATTCTCGTCGCCGAGCATGACGGGCAGGATGTGCGCATTCCCTTTGACGCCGTGCTGGTCGCCGTCGGACGTGCCGCCAACCTCACGGGCTACGGGCTGGAAGAACTGGGCATCCCGACCGGGCGCACGGTGGAGACCAACGAATTCCTGCAAACGCGCTTCCCGAATATCTATGCGGCGGGCGACGTGGCCGGACCGTTCCAGTTCACCCATACGGCCGCGCACCAGGCGTGGTACGCGGCGGTCAACGCGCTGTTCGATCCGTTCCG
>CAZCJW010000398.1:0-1740 GCA_964499185.1 uncultured Propionivibrio sp.
TCAAGTCCAATAGTGTTTGCGTATCGGGCAACGGTTTCGACTGTCCTGAGCAGCATTTCCGTCGCCTGATCTGCTGACTGAAGCGCTTCCATGAACAAGGCCGCATCGGAAAGATATTCGTGCACCAGAAGATTTCTCAGCTTGCGCGCCCCGAAAAAAGCCTCTGCATCTTCCAGCCAACCCATTTTCTCGGCAAAGGCGAGCGCGTCCAACATGGTCTTCGTGTTTTCGCCCACAAGCGCAGCAAACCTTGGAATAAGCTTCTCGCCGATATGGTCCTGCAATCGCCCAAAACGACTGACGAAGGCATCGATCTTTTCCGACAGATCGTCACGCTGGCTTAACGACTGAACCCACGGCAAATCGATTTCGTGCGCATAGAGCGTCCGGTGGGTATAGGCAAGATGATCGGCTTCCTTGCGCGCCAGTTCCAACGCCAACCGAGCATTCTCGGCATATTCCGGCAGGTAGCGGTGAATCACAGAAGCACTCCAGTTTTTTGGGCAATCCTGAAAACAGGGGCTTCAGGCGTACGCGAATCCTTGATCAGAATGTCGATCTTCCTGTCCCCTAGACTCCGCAAGAGCGCGCCTTGTATGGCGCAGACTGCCTGCGCACGATTCTCGATCACATGATCCGTTTCCAGGAGCAAGTCGATGTCCCCTCCCCTCAACGAGTCGTCTGCGCGCGAACCAAAGAGGCGGATGACGACCTGTTGTCCAAGAACTTTTTGCGCAGCTTTCCGGATGCTTTCGACTTGTGATTGGCTAAGTCGCATAAACGGTTACTCCTGAGAAAAATAGAACGGGCGCTCTTGCCCCAGGGCGAAATCATCGATTTGTCGTGGAAGATATCACTTCTGTTGCGGGCCTGCTACGGCGGCCAGGGAGAACCGCCCCCGCGCAGCGCGTTCAAGCAACGCCATATTGACAATTCGAGGCCCGTTTCCGAGTTTTCGCGGTCATTTGACCTGGGATCCTTGAAATGAGCCGTTGATATTTCGTATCCTATTTTATACAATTCAGCACATGAAAACCATTCACACGACGGAAGTGTTCGACCACTGGTTCTCAAGTCTGCGGGACTAGCTGGCCGAGAAACGAATTCAAGCGCGGATTCGCCGGGCCGAGCTTGGCAACTTCGGGGACTGTGAGCCGGTGGGCGACGGCGTCTCGGAAATGCGGATCCACTGCGGGCCGGGCTATCGCGTTTATTTTGTTCAGCGTGGTATGGAAATTGTGATTCTGCTGGCGGGTGGCGACAAATCCACCCAATCGAATGACATCAAAACCGCGCTTGACATCGCACGACAACTTTAGGAGACAAGCATGGGAACCATCAAATTGCGCAAATGGGACACCGTTGAGCACCTCAAGACTGAGGAAGACATGGTCATGTACCTTGAAGCCTGCATGGAAGAAGCGGGGGACGATGCGGCCTTTATCGCGGCGGCGCTCGGAGATATTGCCCGCGCCAAGGGCATGACTCAGCTTGCCCGTGAAACGGGGCTGGGGCGCGAAAGCCTCTACAAAGCGCTTTCCGGCGAGGGCAATCCAAGTTTCTCGACCATCCTCAAGGTCATGCGCGCGCTGGGCCTCAAGCTGCATCCGGAAATCGCCCACACCTGAGCGCAACAGAGGCGTTCCTTGTGGGAACCGACGACGCGCACGATCAGCTCCGGTAATCCGCGTTGATCTTGACGTAGTCGTACGAGAAATCGCAGGTATAGACGTTGGCGCT
>CAZCJW010000399.1:0-1701 GCA_964499185.1 uncultured Propionivibrio sp.
TTGGTGCGATTGCCTCTCTCTGGACGCGTTGGCTGGTGGCAATGTTGTTTGCGTCTGTATTCTGCGCGTGGGCGGACGAAGCTCCTCGTCTCCTGCTGGCGAAGGACATCAGCCGTGATGTGGATGTCACGCGCTACCTCGTCAGCGAAAAGCTCGACGGTGTGCGGGCTTTCTGGGACGGCTCTGCGCTGAGAACAAGAGCCGGCAACATCATCAAGGCGCCGTCCTGGTTCATCAATCGTTTTCCTCCTGTTCCGCTCGATGGCGAGTTGTGGTCCGGGCGCGGCACGTTCGAGCGCCTCTCCGGCATCGTGCGAAAGGACAATCCCGTCGATGCTGAATGGCGAGAGGTGCGTTACATGCTTTTCGAGCTGCCGGAGGCGCAGGGCACTTTTCGCCAACGGGTGACGGCGCTGCAGACGATTGTCGCGCAGGCTGCCGTGCCGTGGTTGCAGGCAGTGGAGCAGTTCGAGGTTGAAAGTCGAAAGGAACTTGATCGGAGGCTGGAGAGCGTCGTGCGTGCCGGCGGCGAGGGCCTGATGTTGCATCGAGCGGATGCCCTGTATTCGGCGGGCCGCAGCGATGACCTGCTGAAAGTGAAACCGCTCCACGATGCCGAAGCGACCGTCATTGGCTATGTACCCGGGAAAGGAAAATACCTCGGCATGACCGGCGCCTTACGCGTAAGAATGGATAACGGCATCGAGTTTCGTCTCGGTAGCGGGCTAAGTGACGCGCTTCGCCGCAATCCACCGCCCATCGGTACAATCATCACCTTTCGCTACCGGGAGTTGACTGATCGCGGCGTTCCCCGCTTCGCCAGCTATTTCCGGGTGCGGAGTTTGTAATCCGGGAGGCATCAAAATGACTACACGCAAAGGCATCATCCTGGCCGGCGGTTCCGGTACCCGGTTGTATCCGGCCACGCAGGTCGTGTCGAAGCAGCTGCTGCCGATCTTCGACAAGCCGATGATCTACTACCCACTCAGCACCTTGCTGTTGGCGGGAATCCGCGACATTCTCGTGATCTCCACGCCGCAGGACACGCCGCGCTTCGAGCAACTGCTCGGCGACGGTAGCCAGTGGGGAGTCTCGTTGAGCTACGCCGTGCAGCCGTCGCCCGATGGCTTGGCGCAAGCCTTCCTCATCGGTGAGTCCTTTATTGGTAACAGTCCTTCCGCGCTTGTGCTTGGAGACAATATCTTCTACGGCCACGATTTCGCGACCCTGTTACGGAGAGCTTCGGAGAAGGAATCCGGCGCCACCGTCTTTGCTTACGCGGTGAACGATCCCGAGCGTTACGGTGTGGTCGAATTCGATGATCAATGGCGGGCGATTAGCCTCGAAGAGAAACCTAAAGCTCCCAAATCCCGCTACGCCGTAACCGGCCTGTATTTCTACGATGAACAGGTCGTGGATCTCGCGAAAATGATCAAGCCCTCTGCACGCGGCGAGTTGGAGATTACCGATCTCAATCGGCTGTATCTTGAACGTGGCGAATTGAGCGTCGAAACCATGGGCCGCGGTTACGCGTGGCTCGATACTGGTACGCACGAGTCGATGCTCGAGGCCAGCCAGTTCATCAGCACCATCGAAAGCCGGCAGGGGCTGAAGGTGGCATGCCCGGAAGAGATCGCCTGGCGTAACGGCTGGATCGACGACGCGCAGCTCGAAAAGATGGCTGCGCTGCTCGCCAAATCC
>CAZCJW010000400.1:0-1697 GCA_964499185.1 uncultured Propionivibrio sp.
CGACCACCGGCAGGTCCCCAATGCGAAACGATGGGCACTTTCCACCCCATCCTGTCGAGCGACTTAACCACCTGGGCGGAAGGGCCAACGTTACCGACCATGAACAACACATCTGCACCCGCCATCTTCAGTCGTGTCAGCTGAGGAACGACATCGACGTCGTTGGCTTCGAATTTCTCGACACCGACCGCTTGCATCCCTTTTGCCGAAAGGGCCGCCTGAAGTCCCTTTTCATTCGACTCCCCCCAGGCGTTATTCACCAGGATCATGCCCGGCTTCGATGCCTTGAACGTTTTCTGGGCATACGACAGCATGCCCTTGTCGACGATTTCATCAACGGCTGATACCCGGAAAGCAAAATTCGGATTGGCCCCGTTTTTGGTGACTGGCGTCCCAGCAGCCCATGGCCCCATGAAGGGAACCTTCTCCTGGTTTGCCATGCGAACGATCGCAATCGACACCGGTGTATCAAGCCCGCCAAAGAGGACGGCAACCTTTTCCTTGTAGATCAGTTCACGTGCCGCCGTCACTCCTTTCGTCGGATTGCCTTCGTCGTCACGTCGGACAAGTTCGACCTTCCTTCCACCAAGCAGCCCCCCCGCCGCATTGATTTCGTCAATCGCCACCGTCAAACCCCGTGTAATGGCTTCTCCGGCCAGCGCGGATTGCCCCGACAGAGCGGTTACAAGACCGACCTTGATTGGTTCGGCGGCCAGAGCGTAGGGAATCGAACAGAAGGAAACGGCTGCAACCGCGGCAGCCAGAAAGGTACGTCGAGTGGTTCGAGCCATGATGGATCTCCTATATGCAAGAAAAGGGCAAAAGTCATCCCGCACCAGGAAGAAGGCACAAACCGTGCCAATGTACTCAAATAGAGAACAAACTTGTCTACACCTTACGTTTACTAATGTCTCCAATATGGCACGCCATATGCTAACAATCACACCAATGCTTGAAACACAAAACTTTCGCACCAGCATTGTGCAATTTGGAGAGAAATACTATGGAACCCGCTGTAAATCAGTGCATCACCCCCACCCAGGAAACAGGAAGCCGTGCCGCCGCTCTGGTTGAGAATTATCTCCGCCTCCTGATGATTCCTGATCCAGAACGTGCCAGCGCCTTTATCGCGCCGGAGTTGCTAATCCGCTTTACGGGTGGCCGTGAGATGCGCTCCCCGGCAGAGTGCGCCCATTTCAATGCCACGCGCTACGCCTGGGTCAAAAAGGAATTCGATCGCACGGAGGTTGTCTCCGGGGCTACCGAAGATGAAGCGGTGGTGTACATGATTGGAACGCTGTATGGCGAATGGCTCGATGGGACGCCATTCAGCGGAAATCGCTATGTTGACCGCTATGTCGTAAGAAACAACCAGATCGTTCGCATGGATGTCTGGAACGACAGCGCGGAGTGGCTCCTCGTCCGGGCCGGGCTGGCCGAGGCATGGCCATCTCCCATGGAAAACAAAAAATGACGCTCTCTCCCGGGTTCGACCCACTGCCTGCGTCCGGCCGGTTCCCATACCGCGCCATCCACGAACGCCTGGATTACACGTGGCCGAATGGATCTCGATTGGCCGTCTATATCGGCTTCAATCTTGAGCATTTCGCTTTTTCAAGCGGATTAGGCGCGTGCATCGGGCCGGCATCTCCTCAGCCGGATGTCCTCAACTACAGCTGGCGCGAATACGGCAACCG
>CAZCJW010000401.1:0-1663 GCA_964499185.1 uncultured Propionivibrio sp.
AGCGGGTTGTTGTATTCCTCGAGATTCTCGTCCCACACGTGCCCGGTAGTCTCGGTGGTCTGCGCTGTCCCCGGCCGCGCCTGGCTCTGCGCCCAGAGAAAGACAGCGCACGCCACGATGCTGACCAGCACGATCAGGATGACATACCAGTTCCAGAACTCGTTCACAAAATCGCTCATGATGTTTTCCTTTGTTCTTCGCGGGAAGAAAGGCCTCGCTCGGCGCGCTCGGCGCGCTCGGCATCGACGTCGGTGAAAGGCAGATTGGCCGCCTCTTCAAAGCGCTTCTGGCTGCTCTTCAGCCCATAGGCCCACCAGACGATGCCCAGAAAGGTGAGAAGCGACACAACCGTCACCGCCGAGCGCAAGTCATTGATGCTGATGTCCATGATTTAGCGGGCACCCTTGAGTTCGAGTCCCATTCCTTGCAGGTAGGCAATCAGCGCATCCATCTCCGTCTTGCCTTCAACCTCCTTGGCCGCGCCGGCGATCTCTTCATCAGTGTAAGGAACACCCACCTTGCGCAACGCGGACATCTTGGCTCCGACGTTCGCGGCATCCGCTGGCGTCTTGGCCAGCCAGGCAAAAGCCGGCATGTTGGACTCCGGAACCACGTCGCGCGGATTGATCAGGTGCGCGCGATGCCACTCGTCCGAGTAGCGGCCGCCAACCCGGTGCAGGTCCGGCCCGGTGCGCTTGGATCCCCACTGGAACGGATGGTCATAGACGAATTCTCCGGCCACGGAGTAGTGCCCGTAGCGTTCGGTCTCGGCGCGGAACGGGCGGATCATCTGCGAATGACAAAGGAAACAACCCTCCCGTATGTAGATGTCGCGCCCGGTCAGACGCAACGCGCTGTAGGGTTTCAGGCCCTCAACCGGCGTGGTGGTCGACTTCTGGAAAAACAGCGGCAGGATCTCCAGCAGACCGCCGACGCTCACCACGAGCACGACAAGGATGATCAGCAGGCCGACATTGCGTTCGATCGAATCATGCGTCAGTTTCATTTTCTCCATTCCTCCCTTTTAGGCATGATGTCCGGCGGGCAACAGCACCGGCGCGTCTTCGGCCTTGCCGCCGGCCATCGTCTTGGCCATGTTGTAGGCCATGATCAGCATGCCGGAAAGGAACAGCACACCACCCATCAGACGGATGCCCCAGAAGGGATAGGACACCTTGACTGACTCAACAAAACTGTAGGCCAACGTTCCGTCGCTATTGACCGTGCGCCACATCAACCCCTGCATCACGCCGGAAATCCACATCGAGGCGATGTACAGGACGATACCGATGGTCGACACCCAAAAATGCACGGTGATCAGCTTGACGCTATGCATTTCCGGCTTCCCGAACAGGCGCGGCAGCAGATAGTAGATAGAGCCGATGGAGATCATCGCCACCCAGCCCAGCGCACCGGAATGCACGTGCCCGATGGTCCAGTCGGTGTAGTGCGACAGGGCGTTGACCGTCTTGATCGACATCATCGGCCCTTCGAAGGTCGACATGCCGTAGAACGACAACGAGGTAATCAGGAATTTGAGAATCGGATCGTCACGCAGTTTGTGCCAGGCACCGGACAGGGTCATGATGCCGTTGATCATCCCGCCCCACGACGGCGCCAGCAGGATCAGCGAGAAGATCATGCCGACCGACTGCGTCCAGTC
>CAZCJW010000402.1:0-1645 GCA_964499185.1 uncultured Propionivibrio sp.
GGATCGGGATGCCCACCTTCTCGAACATCCGCAGCCCTTTCCGGGCGTCGATCAGAGCGATGTCCTGCGGCGTGGTGACGATCACCGCGCCGGTCACCGGCACCTTCTGCGCCAACGTCAGTTGCGTGTCTCCGGTGCCCGGCGGCATGTCGACCACCAGATAGTCCAGATCGCTCCAGTTCGTCTGGTTGAGCAGTTGTTCCAGCGCCTGCGTGACCATCGGGCCTCGCCAGACCATCGGCGAGTCGATATCGACCATGAATCCGATCGACATGGCCTGCAGACCAAACGCCTGCAGCGGTTCCATGCGCTTGCCGTCTTCCGACTCCGGCTGCCGACCGGTCAGGCCGAGCATCTGAGGTACCGAAGGGCCGTAGATATCTGCGTCCAGCAAACCCACGTTGGCACCTTCGGCCGACAGCGCCAGGGCCAGGTTTACGGCTGTGGTGCTCTTGCCAACGCCGCCCTTGCCCGACGCCACGGCGATGATGTTCTTCACGCCCGGAAGAGGCTTCAGATTGCGTTGCACGGCGTGCGCCACAATCTTGACGGAAACGTTGGCCTCTACACTGGCCACATCCGGGATCGCTTTCACGGCATCCACCAGCGCGGCCCGGATGCTATCCACCTGGGTCTTGCCCGGGTAGCCCAATTCGACGTCAAAGGACACTCTGCCGCCCTCGACCTTTACGTTCTTCACCGAACGGGTCGATACGTAGTCCTTCCGAGTGTTCGGATCAACACAATTCTTCAGCGCGGCCTGGACGGCCTCTACCGTGACTGCCATGTATAACTCCTTGTTGAAATACCCGACTAGTTTTGTCTAGTTTAACCGAAAACGCGAGCGACTGCACTTTGCTAGAATGTCGGTTTTTCCGCGTTTCGCCGAAACCCAACAAAATCAAGGACCGCAGCCCATGTCCCGCAAAATTCTCGTCACTTCCGCCCTGCCTTACGCCAATGGCAGCATCCACCTCGGCCACCTGGTCGAATACATCCAGACCGACATCTGGGTGCGCTTCCAGAAGATGCAGCCCAAGGACAAGGTCGCCGAGTGCTGGTATGTCTGCGCCGACGACACGCACGGCACGCCGATCATGCTGCGCGCTGAGAAGGACGGCATCACGCCGGAGGCGCTGATCGAGCGCGTGCATGGCGAGCATTCGCGGGACTTCGCCGGTTTCCACGTCGCCTTCGACAACTTCTACAGCACGCATTCTCCCGAAACGCAGGAATGCTCGAACACAATCTACTCCCGCCTGAAGGACGCCGGCCTGATCGAGAAGCGCACCATCGAGCAATACTACGACCCGGTCAAGCAGATGTTCCTGCCCGACCGCTTCATCAAGGGCGAGTGTCCGAAGTGCGGCGCCAAGGACCAGTACGGCGACAACTGCGAATCGTGCGGCGCGGCTTACACGCCGAACGAGCTGAAGAACCCCTACTCGGCGATTTCCGGGGCCAAGCCCGAACTGCGCAACTCCGACCACTACTTCTTCAAGCTCTCCAGCGAAACCTGCCAGAGCTTCCTGCGCCGCTGGACGCGCGAACCTGGCCGCCTGCAGTCCGAAGCCTCGAACAAGATGCAGGAATGGCTGGGCGCGGAAGGCGAGAACAAGCTGACCGACTGGGACATCTCGCGCGA
>CAZCJW010000403.1:0-1642 GCA_964499185.1 uncultured Propionivibrio sp.
CGACGACGATCTGCGTGGCGATGCCGGCGTGGTCGGTGCCCGGCTGCCACAGCGTGTTGTCGCCGCGCATGCGGTGGTAGCGCGTGAGCGCATCCATGATCGCCTGGTTGAAACCGTGCCCCATGTGCAGCGTGCCGGTCACGTTGGGCGGCGGCAGCAGGATGCAGAAAGCGTCGGATTTGTTGGCGTCGAGGCCGGCGTCGAAGTGGCCTTTGGCCTCCCAGTCGGGGTACCAGCGACGTTCGATGTCGGCCGGCTCAAAGCTCTTGGCGAGTTCCATAGGATGGGGTGCGCAGTGAGGTGGAGAAAACGCGCGATTATACCGGATCGCTTGGGCGATCCTCCGTTTGGAAGGCGCCACGCCCGGGGCGTTCAGCGCAGCGTGTCGCTCTCGCCGTCGGGAGTGTCGAGCGGGAGTTGCAGTTGCTTGCGGCGGGCGCTGAAATCGCGCAGGGCCGCTTCCATCGTTGCGGTGATGCCGGTGCGCAGTTCTTCGCTCGCGTTGAGCAGCGTTGCCTCGATCAGCGTCGGCAATTCGGAGGTCATCTGCCTTCCGATGGCCTCGGCCATTTGCGCGGCAAGTTCCTCGAGACGGGCATCGAAAATGGCGGAAAGATCGGGCGCAGTTTCGTCGGCCCGCAGCGCGGCAGGTTCATCCTGGTCGGCTGGAACCACCTCGGTCAGGACCGGGATGTCGTCATCCTCCGTCCTTTTTTCTGTTGCAATCGGAATGGTATCTGCCTCAAGACTGTCGAAGCGCGGGGCGGCCAGGAAACTGCGCCGCCGACGTACCGGAAGCCCGGTGCTTTCGCTGCTGTCGTCATGATTGGTCATCAAGAC
The DNA here is from genome assembly GCA_964499185.1 of uncultured Propionivibrio sp. Taxonomy (GTDB): domain Bacteria; phylum Pseudomonadota; class Gammaproteobacteria; order Burkholderiales; family Rhodocyclaceae; genus Propionivibrio. The sequence goes on from CAZCJW010000403.1 coordinate 841, forward strand.
TTCTCCGCAAGATCGAAATACTGGATGGCGTAACCCCGGTCTTTGTAGAACTTGACGCGCTCCCTCGCCGTTTGGCGCTCGCTGTCCTCCCTTCCGACGACTTCGATGACGCTGTCGAAGCGCGAAAACCCCGGGGGAATTTCCGGTGAGAGATTGAGCAGGCGTTCGTGCTGCCCCGCCGAAGCGGGATCCTCCGTGATGACGATCGGGGTCTCGCTGGCCAGAGGGGAGGTGCTTCGCACATGCGGAACGAAGCCGGTCGGCGGGGTGGTCCACAGATGCCGGTCCAGTGCGCTGGCGGTTTCCGCTTGCGGGGCATAGACCAGCACCGCTTTCCCTTGCCGGAACGCTTTGCCGAGCAGGGCCGCGGTTGCTGCAATCCGGTCGGCGGCGTTGTGATAGAAAAAAATCTGTGTCAATGCAGTTTTCCGGTGCGTTCGAGCAGGAAATGCACCAGCAACGGTACGGGCCGTCCCGTTGCTCCTTTTTCTGCTCCGGATTTCCAGGCGGTTCCGGCGATGTCCAGGTGTGCCCAGGCGAATTTTTTGGCAAAGCGCGACAGGAAGCAGGCCGCCGTAACGCTGCCCGCTGGCCTTCCTCCGATGTTGGCCATGTCGGCGAAATTGCTCTTGAGTTGTTCCTGGTAGTCGTCCCACAGCGGCATCTGCCAGGCGCGGTCGGCGGCGACGGTGCCGGCACCGAGCAGTTCCGCGGTCAACTCGTCATTATTGGCGAACAGGCCGGTGGCGACGTGCCCCAGCGCGATGACGCAGGCGCCGGTCAGCGTGGCGACATCGATGAC
>CAZCJW010000404.1:0-1632 GCA_964499185.1 uncultured Propionivibrio sp.
CCGCAGTCGCGCGTCACGCTCGACCCGAACGGCGCGTGGTCGCTGGCCGAGGCCATCGAAGCGTGCAAGGGCAAGGGCCACATCATGGCTTACGCCGAAGACCCGTGCGGTCCCGAGGCCGGGTACTCGGGGCGCGAGATCATGGCCGAGTTCAAGCGGGCCACCGGTATCCCGACGGCGACCAACATGATCGCCACCGACTGGCGCCAGCTCAACCATTCGCTGAAGCTCGACTCGGTCGACATTCCGCTCGCCGACCCGCATTTCTGGACGATGCAGGGCTCGGTGCGCGTCGCGCAGATGTGCGACGAGTTCGGCCTGACCTGGGGCTCGCATTCCAACAACCACTTCGACGTCTCGCTGGCGATGTTCACCCACGCCGCGGCCGCCGCGCCGGGCGAGATCACCGCCATCGACACGCACTGGATATGGCAGGAAGGTCAGGAGCGCCTGACCAAGGAGCCGCTGCGCATCGTCGACGGCCTGGTGCAGGTGCCGGCCAAGCCCGGCCTCGGCATCGAGCCGGACATGGACCGGATTCTCAAGGCCAATGAACTGTACAAGAAGGTCGGTTCGGGCGCGCGCGACGACGCGATGGCCATGCAATACCTCATTCCGGGCTGGAAGTACGACCCAAAGCAGCCGAGCATCGGCCGCAAGTAAATCCCGGCCACCTTCAAAAGCAACGACGATCTCACCGGAGGGAATCTTGAAGTCAACGCAACAGAGAGTGAGCGGCGCGCCCACCATTACGGAACTGCAGGTCATCCCGGTGGCCGGGCAGGACAGCTTCGAACTGAACCTGAGCGGCGGCCACGGTCCGTACTTCACGCGCAACATCGTGATCATGAAGGACAGCGCCGGCAACACCGGTCTTGGCGAAGTGCCGGGCGGCGAGAAGATCCGCCAGACGATCGAAGACGCGCGTCCGCTGATCGTCGGCAAGACGCTCGGCGACTACAACCACGCGCTGAATGCGATGCGCACGGCGTTCGCCGACCGCGACGCCGGCGGCCGCGGGTTGCAGACCTTCGATCTGCGCACCACGATCCATGCCGTCACTGCCGTCGAGTCGGCCTTCCTCGACCTGCTCGGCCAGTTCATGAATGTGCCGGTTGCCGCGCTGCTCGGCGAAGGCATGCAGCGCGAAGCCGTCGAGATTCTCGGCTACCTGTTCTACGTCGGAGACCGCAGGAAGACGAACCTTGCCTACCGCAGCGAAGAGAATGCCGAGCACGAGTGGTACCGCCTGCGCAACGAGGAGGCGCTGACACCCGAGGCGATCGTCCGTTTCGCCGAGGCGACGCACCAGCTCTACGGCTTCAACGACTTCAAGTTGAAGGGCGGCGTCATGTCCGGCGACGCGGAAATGGAAGCGGTCATTGCCTTGCACGAGCGCTTTCCCAAGGCCCGCATCACGCTTGATCCGAACGGCGCCTGGTCGCTGGCCGAAGCCGTCCGCCTGTGCCGCGACAAGCACGGCATCCTGGCTTACGCCGAAGACCCGACTGGCGCCGAAGCCGGCTTCTCGGGTCGAGAGGTGATGGCCGAATTCCGTCGCGCCACCGGCCTGCCGACGGCGACCAACATGATCGCCACCGACTGGCGCCAGATGGCGCATTCGATCCAGCT
>CAZCJW010000405.1:0-1632 GCA_964499185.1 uncultured Propionivibrio sp.
CTGCCTGACCGGAGATTGCCAACTCGGGATCAACTGGGGGCGCCTGTACCAGATAAGGGGTGTGGAACGCTATAAGGCGGCAACCTCGCGCATGCTCGGTTTCTTTAAAAAACGCAGTTGCTCGCCACCGCTGATGAAAACGCTCGGGGCGGAATCAAGGGATCGTTCCCTATGGACGGTGGCTATCACCCCTGGCAGTGCCCGAATTGGGCGACGAAATTCTATGCGGATGCATTGATGATTGATATGGCCAATGCGAATCGCACACGCTATGGATTGACCGGACAAGTTGAAGGAAAGAACTGAAATGCCTCAAGTTACACTCACGAAGACTCTTCTTCACTTACCGTGGGAATTCGATATGCTGGGCGGCGTAGATGTGGTTGTCGACCGCCTCTGGAACGGCTTGGAGAAGCGCTTTCCCGGGGTAGCGACGATCGGTATCCAGGACTGGGTCAATCGCGGTGAGCGTATCGACGCGCAGGGCAGGCGCTTCCTGCACCTCAATTTCCCGGAGCCGCCCTCGGCTGTAGGCAAACTCCCGCTACGCTACCGCGCTACCCTGGCACGGCGCTTGCCCGCCGCCTTTTACAACTTGCGCACGCGCAACATTGGCACAGTAAACGCGCATTTTCCGACATTGAGCCTCTACCCACTGGCTTTGCTGAAGCGATCCGGGGCCTGGCGCGGCAGACTCGTCCTTTCCTTCCATGGCTCGGACGTTGGCGGAATAGTTCCGGATAGTCCGCGCTGGCGGATAATTGCCGAACAGACTGACGCCATTACAGCATGTTCGGCTGCCTTGGCGCGGCGCATCGATGAACTGGGGTTATTCAGACAGCCTGTGAAGGTGGTCCACAACGGCATCGACTGCCTAGGTTTTAAGAAACAATCCGATGCGTCACCGCTCCCTGTTGCCGGCCCTTACCTCCTCAACGTTGGCAACTACGTACCTCGCAAAGCACAAGACGTTCTGTTACGGGCGTTTGCCCAGGTAGCGACTAAATACCCCGAACTCAAGGTCGTATGCGTTGGAGGGACGGACAATGGCGCCTGGCTTCGACAGCTCACGGCACTCGCCGAAAGCATGAACCTGCAGGAACGAATTGTTTTTCTGGAGAATCAGCCGCAGAGTAGGGTAGCGTCCTTGATGCGCGGCGCCGCCTGCCTAGTCCATACCGCCCATAGCGAACCGTTCGGCTTGGTGCTGATCGAGGCCGGCGCGTGCGGCGCTCCGATCATTGCGACACGGGTTGGCGGAATTCCCGAGATCATTCCTTCCGAAGAGTTTGGTGTGTTGTTTGAGGATGGTGATGTCGTTGAGTTGGAACGCGCAATCGACGAGATTTTGATTTATCCAGATCGCGCAAGAAATCGTGCCGCGAACTTCCACGAGCGAGTCATGAAAGTGTTTTCAGTGGAAGCAATGGAATTAAATTATTTAAAAACATTCTCTGGATGCTAGAGCCGAACATCAAACAGTAAAAGAAAGCAGGAGGCCATTTGAAGCTTCATTGTATCGTTCTAAATTGGAGGAATGCTGCAGCTACAGTTCGATGTGTGCAATCTTTGCTGGCTAGAGGCATAGCGTACGAGGATATTCTGATTGTTGATAATGCCTCTGGTGATAGC
>CAZCJW010000406.1:0-1622 GCA_964499185.1 uncultured Propionivibrio sp.
GTTCGACGCCAAGGAAGTGGCCAGGATCGATCCCGAGCAGGGCATCTCCCTGCCAGGATGGGACGCCAGCTACAAACCCGAAGAACTCAAGGCGCTCCTGGAGGAGTACAAATCGGTCGGCGAAACCCAGTTGTGGGCCAACCTCGAATACTTCCTGAAGGCCATCATTCCGGTGGCCGAGGAAGTTGGCGTGAAGATGGCCATGCACCCCGACGATCCGCCCCGGCCGATCTTCGGCCTGCCGCGCATCATGAAGAACCGCGACGACTATGCGCGCCTGCTCGATATTGTCGATTCGCCGGCCAACGGCATCACACTGTGTTCCGGTTCACTCGGCGCCGACCTGTGCAACAACGTCGAAGCGCTGGTGCGCGAGTTTGGCGGCCGTGGGCGCATCCACTTCGGGCACCTGCGCAACGTCAAGGTCGAGGCTGACGGGACTTTCTACGAATCGACGCACCGTTCTTGCGACGGCTCGCTGGATATGGCCGCGATCGTCAAGGCGTATTACGACACCGGTTTCACCGGGTACTGGCGGCCGGACCACGGGCGCATGATCTGGGGCGAGACCGGCAAGCCCGGCTACGGCCTCTACGACCGTGCCCTCGGTGCCGTCTATCTCAATGGGCTGTGGGAAGCGGTCGGCAAGTATTCCGCTCGCGCCGCCAGCTAATCTGCGATAAGGACAAGCAAAATGATCTTTGGAAACGTCAGGGACCTCGAGTCCAGTTTTTCCTGGCTGCCCACGCCGCTCAAGACTGCCGTCGAACATCTCAAGCAGACCGACTTCAACGCGTTGCCGGCCGGCAACTACGATCTGCAGGGCAAGGACATCTACGTTCAGGTCATCGACATGACGACCAAGCCGTTCGCCGAAACGCGAGCGGAAGTGCATCGCCAATATATCGACGTGCAGTTCCTGGTGCGTGGCCGCGAGAAGATCGGCGTGGCGTCGGAAACCGGCAACAACGTGGTGGCCGAGGATTTGCTGGCCGAGCGCGATCTCCTGTTCTACACCGGCATGGAAAACGAATCGACGCTGACCATGACGCCGGGCAGCTTTGCGGTCTTTTTGCCAACCGACGTGCATCGTCCGGCGTGTGCCTTCGATCAGCCGGAAGCGATCCGCAAGGTCGTCGTCAAGGTGCGTGTTTCGCTTCTCCAAGGAGCATGACCATGGCGACCATCCGTTGGGGAATGATCGGCTGCGGCGCCGTCGCCGAGGTGAAGAGCGGGCCGGGGTTCTACAAGGCCGACAACTCGAAACTTCTGGCTGTGACCAGCGCCGACCCGGCACTGACGAAATCCTTCGCGCAGCGGCATGGCGTTGCCAAGGCTTACGATACCAGCGAGCAACTGGTCGCGGACGCCGAGGTCGATGCCGTCTATGTCGCGACGCCGCCGTCGTCGCACAAGCCACTGTCGCTGCTGGTGGCCAAGGCCGGCAAGCATGTCTATGTCGAGAAGCCGATGGCCATGCGTTTCGAGGAGTGCCGCGAGATCGTCGACGTCTGCGCAGAGCAGGGCGTGCGGCTCTACATTGCGTTCTACCGTCGGGCCATGCCGCGTTTTCTCAAGATCAAGGAATGGATTGATTCCGGCGCGATCGGCGACGTCCTCAA
>CAZCJW010000407.1:0-1612 GCA_964499185.1 uncultured Propionivibrio sp.
ACGGAGTCGCGCGAAGGACTGTGGCAGGCGCAGACGCCGCAGATGTTCCGTTACGGCCTGCTGAGCAGATCCCTTGCAGGCAATTTTGCCGTTACCGATGAGGCGAGCGCGCTTGAGTCAGCCGGCTATCGGCCACGACTGGTCAAATCCGACGTCACCAATTTCAAAGTAACTTTCCCGGCCGATCTACGCCTCGCCGAACTGGTACTGCAGGGAAGAAAATCATGATACGTATTGGGCAGGGCTGCGATATCCACGTACTTGTTCCGGGGCGCAAACTGATAATCGGCGGCGTGGAGATTCCCCATGAGTTCGGCCTGCTCGGGCATTCCGATGCGGATGTGCTGCTGCACGCCATCATCGATGCATTGCTGGGTGCGGCCGGGATGGGCGACATCGGCCGTTTGTTCCCGGATACGGAGGAGCGCTACCGCGGTGCCGACAGCCGGGAATTATTGCGGATTGTGCGCGATCGCCTGGGGCAGGCCGGTTGGCGTATCGTCAATATTGATTCGACGATCAATGCGCAGCGTCCGAAGATGGCGCCGCATATTCCGCGCATGGTTGCGGCCATTGCACAAGACCTGGGGATCGCTCCCGAATGTGTTAACGTCAAGGCCAAGACCGCTGAAAAATTGGGCTTTGTCGGCCGGGAAGAAGGAATCTCGACCGAAGCGGTTGCTCTAATTGAACGTGATGTTTGACGTGTTTTCCGAATTGGTCAGGCCATTTGTCCGATTTCCTGCAAAATCATAAAGATAAGGGTTGGGATCCCGGAAAAAAAGCGTTGGTAGTCTGCTATACTGACGGGCTCAAAAGAAATCGAAAGTGTTGGCGAGGCAGGCAAGGATTCAGCAAGAACAAATTGCCTGGGTGAGCCGTTTTTTGTTGTTAGTCCGTTGATTGGGGTAGATATGTCGAATAAGTTCGTTTATGTGTTCGGTCCCTCCAGGACCGATGGCGCCGCGGATATGAAGAATGTCCTGGGCGGCAAGGGGGCCAACCTCGCCGAGATGTGCCGTCTGGGCATTTCCGTTCCCCCCGGCCTGACCATTAGCGCCGAGAGCTGCACCATTTATACCGAACAGGGCCGCGACGCCGTGCGCCAGCTGATCGAAGCCGAAGTTCTGCAAGGCGTGGCCTTCATCGAGAAGGAAATGGGCAAGAAATTCGGCGACGCCGCCGATCCCCTGCTGGTTTCGGTGCGTTCCGGTTCGCGCGCCTCGATGCCCGGCATGATGGACACCATCCTCAACCTCGGTCTTAACGAGGAAGCCGTCAAGGGCTTGGCCGCCAAGTCGGGTAATGAGCGTTTTGCCTGGGATTCGTACCGCCGTTTCATCCAGATGTATGGCGACGTGGTCATGGGCCTGAAGCCCGAGTCAAAGGAAGACCACGATCCGTTCGAAGAGATCATCGACGAGATCAAGGAGAAAAAAGGCGTTGAGCTGGATACGCAACTGTCCGTTGACGACCTCAAGCACATGGTTGCCGAGTTCAAGGGCCTGATTCGTACCCGCCTCGGCCGCGAATTCCCGAACGACCCGTGGGAGCAGTTGTGGGGCTCCATCATGGCCGTGTTCGAAAGCTGGAACAACGATCGCGCCAAGCT
>CAZCJW010000408.1:0-1606 GCA_964499185.1 uncultured Propionivibrio sp.
TTCCAGGACCCGTACGCCAGCCTCAACCCGCGCATGCGCATCCGCCAGATCCTCGGCGAAGCGCTCGACACGCACGGCTTGGCCAAGGGCAAGGACGCGCGCCAGGCGCGTATCGCCGAACTGCTCGACCTCGTCGGCCTACGCCCCGAGTACGCCGACCGTTACCCGCACGAGTTTTCCGGCGGGCAGCGCCAGCGCATCGGCGTCGCCCGCGCGCTCGCCGTCGAACCTGGCTTCATCGTCGCCGACGAACCGCTTTCCGCGCTCGACGTGTCGATCCAGGCGCAGGTAGTCAACTTGCTTTGCGACTTGAAGGACCGCTTCGGCCTGACCATGCTGTTCATCTCGCACGACCTCGACGTCGTCGAGTTCCTGTGCGACCGCGTGATCGTGCTGTATCTCGGCAAGATCATGGAGATCGCACCGACCGAAACGCTCTACCACCACCCGCAGCATCCCTACACGCAGGCACTGCTTGCCGCCTCGCCGGTTCCCGATCCGACACAACGCCATGAAGAACGGCCCTTGCTCACCGGCGACATCCCCAGCCCGGCCACCCCCCCGTCCGGTTGCGTCTTCCGCACCCGCTGCCCGCACGCTCAACCTGCGTGCGCAGCGACCGTCCCAGCGCTGAGGGAAATCGCACCCGGACACTGGAAGGCCTGCCTGCGCGACGACATCGTCGCATCCGTCACACGAGGACATTCATCATGAGTTTCACCTCCTTTACCGTCCTGGACCGTCGCTACAAAGGCTTCCCACCGGCCGCCGTGCCGTGCCGACTCGACGAGATCGGCTCACGCCACTGGAACATCTTGAACGGCGACCTGCCCTTCCCCATCGCCCTGCTGCGCGATTCGGCGCTGCGCCACAACCTGGCGTGGATGCAGGACTTCGCCAAGAAAAGCGGCGTCGACATCGCGCCGCACGGCAAGACGACGATGTCGCCGGAACTCTATCGTCGGCAGCTGGACGCCGGCGCGTGGGGGATTTCCTTCGCCACGGTCTATCAGCTGGCGGTCGGCGCCGAGGCCGGTGTTACGCGTGCGCTGATCGCCAACCAGGTCGTCTGCGACGCCGATCTCGACGGGCTGGCCACGCTGTTACGCGAGTATCCGGCAATGCGCGTGTGGTTCCTTGTCGACTCCGTCGCACAGATCCGCCGCATCGAAGCCTGGCAGGAGACACGCCACAATGCGCCGGTCTTCGACTGCCTGCTGGAAATCGGCATCCCCGGCAAGCGCACCGGTTGCCGCTCGCTGGATGAAGCGATGACCGTCGCGGCAGCAATCCACGCCAGCCCGGCCTTACGCCTTGGCGGCATCGAGTGCTACGAAGGCAACCTCGCCCAGGGCGACTCGGAACACGACCGCCGTGAAGTCGATACATTGATGCGCCGCGTGGTCGAGGCCGCCGAAGGCTGTGACCGCTTCGGCCTCTTCGAAAACGACGAAGTGCTGATGACCGCCGGCGGCTCGGCGCTGTTCGACCTGGTCACCGATGGACTCAAACCCCGCCTATCAAGACCGGTTCGCGGCATCCTGCGCTCGGGCTGCTACGTCACGCACGACCACGGCTCGTACATGAACCTGCTGCACAAGGTCGA
>CAZCJW010000409.1:0-1579 GCA_964499185.1 uncultured Propionivibrio sp.
CGAGCAACGCCTATGTCCTGCACGAAAAAGAGCGCGATATCCTTGTTGCGGCCAACCGGGAAAAAGCCGAGGCGGCCTTGTACTTCGTGAGCAAGGTGTAAGCTGTTAAACGATCATTTTGATATTGCAAACGATCATTTGATCCACTAAAATTGATCGTGTGTTATCAATTAGTTGCTGCTCTGCGGGGAATCATGCTGCCAGGCAGCAGATAATTGACCAAATCAACTGGATAACGGATTGGAGAATGGCATGGCAAAGGTTGACGAAATCACCAAGGAATCGTGGGTGCTGAGCACGTTTCCGCAATGGGGTACCTGGCTGAACGAGGAAATCGAGCGCGAAGTGGTCAAGCCGGGCACCTTCGCCATGTGGTGGCTGGCCTGTACCGGCATCTGGGTGAAGACCGAAGGCAACACCAACATCTGCATCGACTTCTGGTGCGGCACCGGCAAGCGCTCGATGAAGAACCCGTTGATGGACCCGCATCACCAGATGGCGCGCATGAGCGGCTGCGTCGCGCTGCAGCCCAACCTGCGCGTCTCGCCGTTCGTCCTCGATCCGTTCGCCATCAAACAGATCGACGCCGTCATCTCGACGCACACGCACAACGATCACATTGACATCAACGTGGCAGCTGCCGTGCTCAAGAATTGTGACCCGAAAGTGCCGTTCATCGGCCCGAAGTCCTGCGCCGACCTGTGGAAGAAGTGGGGTGTGCCGGCCGATCGCATCATCCAGGTCAAGCCGGGCGACGTGATCAAGATCGGCGACATCGAACTCGTCGCGCTCGAATCCTTCGACCGCACCATGGCCATCACCCTGCCCAAGGAAGAAACCGCCAAGGGCAAAATGCCGGTGGATATGGATGAAGTCGCGGTCAATTACCTGGTCAAGACGCCGGGCGGCAACCTCTATCACAGCGGCGACTCGCACTACTCCAATGGGTACGCCAAGCACGGCAATGAATACAAGATCGACGTCGCCCTCGGCTCCTACGGCGAAAACCCGCGCGGCATCACCGACAAGATGACCTCGTCGGACATCCTGCGCATGGCCGAGGCGCTCAATACCAAGGTGATCATTCCCTTCCACCACGACATCTGGTCCAACTTCATGGCTGATCCGATGGAAATCACCATGTTGTGGAACATGAAGAAGGACCGCCTGAAATACCAGTTCAAGCCCTATATCTGGCAGGTTGGAGGCAAGTTCGTCTTCCCGGACAACAAGGACGACATGGAATTCCACTTCTACCGTGGCTTCGATGACGTGTTTACCAAGGATACGGACCTGCCGTTCCCGTCATTCCTCTAGATTTGAACGATTGATCTTTTCGGCGCCGCCGCCTGTTTTCGGGCGGCGGCGTTGTTTTTGTGTCCTTGGTCACACAAGGAAAGCCGGCCCGTCATGGAGCTAAGCGATACGGCGCTGCACAAGAGACACGCTACAATAGACGTTTCCCAAATATCGCGAGACATTTTCATGGCTGCAACCATCCTGCAAAAGATACCTGCCGGCGAGCGCGTCGGCATCGCCTTCTCCGGCGGTCTGGACACTTCCGCCGCTGTCCACTGGA
>CAZCJW010000410.1:0-1574 GCA_964499185.1 uncultured Propionivibrio sp.
CGCGGATTCTACAGGGCTAATCCTCCCGCGTCGAGCGGAATTTTGAAATGGCCGGCGAGAAGACTTCGGTAACCAGGATGGATTGCTTTCCGAACGAGAAGCGTGATCGTCTTGCCCAGAGTTCTGTAGGGGGCGATTCGGCGAGTTGCAATGCTTCTATGGAAGGGCGGAAAAGGGCGTGTCGCTGGTCGAGCCGTCGCGCGGCGAGAGGCCCGCGCGAGAAACCAGGATGTGCGAAAAGAAGCGCGCCCAGCGAGCGGTTTCCCAAACGTTCAAGCCACCGGATCAAAGGACCGCGAGGGAGGCGCGGCAAAACCGTGTGCGCGAATACCACAGGCTTGTCATCGAGAAGCAGCGCGACCTCTCTGATCCACGCCACGTGAGAGCGACCGAGGCCGAGTTTGCTCGCTTCGTCGCCGTTCGGTTTCGTCAGGTGTTGGTTCAGCAATACGACCGAGAAGGAACCAAGGGCCTGCAGCCGCGCCGTCAGTGATCCGCTATCGGTCAGCCAGGTTCTCAAATCGGTGGCTTTTATCGTGCGCAGTGTGCGTTCACGCCACCGGTTCCTGTTCTTTTGTCTCATAGCCACGGCTGGGCGACTTATTGCGGAGCTGGAGCTCTTTCCAGTCCTCCGATGCGTTGCCCGGGCTTGATGCCCTTGTCGGCAAACCAGCCGCGATGCATCTCCAGCGCGAAGCGCGCCGGGGCGGCGGCGCAGTGATTGTCCTCGGTGTGCGGCTCCATGTTTTCGATGTTCAGAATGCGGCCTCGTTCATCGAGGAAGGCTACCGATAGGGGCAGGTAAGTATTGCGCATCCACATGCAATGGCGTTCGGCCTGAAGGAATACGAAAAGCATCCCGTGGTTGGCGGGCATGCTTTTGCGCATCATCAACCCTTGCATCCGGTTGGGCTGGTTGGCCGCAACTTCCGCTTCGATGCGATGGAAACCGGCGGACAACTCGATACGTGGCATCTGCGCGAATGCCGGCGCGGCGAGGAAGGACAGGGTGGCGCCTGCGGCAAGCAGGAAACGGGGCATGACTGACTCCGTCAGCTAAAAATGAATGGGCTGTGTATTCAAGAAATTACAGCGGGAACGTGCCTGATGATCCAGCAATCATTGTGTGGTGGTCTTCTTGGTTTTCTTTGGAGCTGCGCTCGGGTTACGGGGTTTCGCTTTTGCTGCCGGCGGAGTTGTTTTCTTCACCTCTTTCTTCGCCGGCTTCGAAGTTGCTTTGGGTTTTGCCACATCGGCGGTGATGACCACTGGGGCATCCTCGTTTTCTGCTGCCTTGGGCAAGGCGTGCGCAGACAGTTGCCAAGCGCCGAAAATGGCAGTGAAAAGACAGGTCCTGAGTTTCAAGGAGAAAATCGTGTTCATTGGCACAGTCGCTGTAGATGGCAGACGGGCAATTCTAGTCCAAATACAGTCGCAGAAAATCATTCCTCCTCGACGAACACCTGTTCCCGTTTCTTGCTGATCGCCGGCAGGGTAATCACGATCATCAGGATGACGGAAAGGCCGATCATGACGGCGGCGATCGGCCGGGTGACGAAGATGCTCCAGTCGCC
>CAZCJW010000411.1:0-1552 GCA_964499185.1 uncultured Propionivibrio sp.
CTGCTTCATGCCGCCGGAGATTTCATGCGGGTACTTGTGCGCGGCATGCGCCAGGCCGACCAGTTCGATGGCCGCCTGGGTGCGCGCCTTGAGCTTGGGCTTGTCTTCCTTGCCGCTGAAAACGCGCTCGACGGCCAGGTAGATGTTCTCGAAGCAGGTCAGCCAGGGCAGCAGGCTGTGGTTCTGGAAGACCACCGCACGCTCCGGGCCGGGGCCGGCGATTTCGCGGCCGTCGCAGAGCAGGACGCCGGTAGTCGGCGTGGTCAGGCCAGCGATCAGGTTGAGCAGGGTCGACTTGCCGCAACCGGAGTGGCCGATCAGGGCGATGAACTCGCCCTGCCTGATGGTCAGGTCGATGTCGCGCAGGGCGACGAACTTGCCCTTCTTGGTGTCGAAGGTCTGGCCGACTTTTTCGATCTGTACGAATTTTTCCATGATCTGCGCTCCGCTCATGACGATTCCTTGGTCAGCTTCAGGGCCAGCAGGATCAGCGCCTGCTCGAGGATCAGGCCGACGATGCCGATGACGAAGATGGCGATGATGATGTGCTCGACCTTGAGGTTGTTCCACTCGTCCCACACCCAGAAGCCGATGCCGACGCCGCCGGTGAGCATTTCCGCGGCGACGATGACCAGCCAGGCGGTGCCGATCGACAGCCGGATGCCGGTGAGCATGTACGGCAGCACGCTGGGGAAGAGGATCTTGGTGACGATCTTCCATTCGGAGAGGTTGAGCACGCGCGCGACGTTGAGGTAGTCCTGCGGCACGCGCTGCACACCTTGCGCGGTGTTCATGATCATTGGCCAGATCGAGCAGATGAAGATGGTCCAGGTCGCCGCCGGGTCGGCGCGCTTGAACACCAGCAGGCCGATCGGCAGCCAGGCCAGCGGCGAGACCGGGCGCAGCAGGCTGATCAGCGGATTGACAAGGCTGGAAAGCAGCGCAAAGCGCCCGAGCAGGAAGCCGGCGGGAATGCCGACCAGCGCGGCGATGCCGAAGCCGATGCCGACGCGCTGCAGCGAAGCGAGGATGTTCCAGCCGATGCCCTGATCGTTCGGCCCGTTGCTGTAGAACGGGTCGGCGAACAGCTTGGCCGCGGCCTCCCAGGTCTGCGCCGGCGATGGAATGGCACCGCCCTTGCTCGTTGCGACGTGCCAGATGCCGATCACCAGCACCACGCCGAGGATCGGCGGCAGCACGGCGGCGAAGAAGGCGCGCATCGCCGCCGCGTGTTCGGTGGCGCTGCTCGGCGCGGCGGCGATTTCAAGTTGCTTTGCGGTCGGGCGGGCGACGGGTCGTGCCGCCTCCGGCGCCGGAGCGGCCGGCAGGGCGTCTATCGTGATTGCCGTCATGGTGTTCTCCTTGCGTGAATACATATGCATACAGGCGCGTCATTCCGGCGAAAGCCGGAATCCAGCATGGCGCTTCTGGCGCTTTCACACGCATTCGCTGGACTCCGGCACCCCAAGGGTACTTCCTTCGGGGCGCTTTCGCCGGAGTGACGGCGATTTTTTGTTTCGTCGACAAGACCTGAGCAAGTCACCAGTTTTAT
>CAZCJW010000412.1:0-1543 GCA_964499185.1 uncultured Propionivibrio sp.
TCCATGATTCCGAACTCCATCAGCAACTCTTCCAGCTCTTCCATTTCCAGCGGGGTCGGGATCACAAACTTCTTGTTGTCCACGATCTTGCGGGCCAGCGCGCGGTACTCGTCAGCCTGCTTGGCCGTCGGGTCGTACTCGATGACCGTCATCCGACGGATCTCGGCGTGCTGGACCACGTTGTCGCGCGGGACGAAGTGGATCATCTGCGTACCGAGCTTGGCCGCCAGCGCTTCGATCAGTTCATCCTCGCGGTCGGTCTTGCGGCTGTTGCAGATCAGGCCGGCGAGGCGCACGCTGCCGGAATTGGCGTACTTCACAATTCCCTTGGCGATGTTGTTGGCGGCGTACATGGCCATCATTTCGCCGGAGCAGACGATGTAGATTTCCTGGGCCTTGTTCTCGCGGATCGGCATGGCGAAACCACCGCACACCACGTCACCGAGCACGTCGTAGAACACGAAGTTAAGGTCTTCGTCGTAGGCGCCCTCTTCCTCGAGGAAGTTGATGGCGGTAATGACCCCGCGGCCGGCGCAGCCGACGCCGGGCTCCGGTCCGCCGGACTCGACGCACTTGACGCCGCCGTAACCCACGGCCAGTACATCCTCGAGTTCAAGGTCTTCGACCGAACCGGCTTCCGCCGCCAGGTGCATGACGGTGTTCTGAGCCTTGCTGTGCAGGATCAGGCGGGTCGAATCGGCCTTCGGGTCGCAACCGACGATCATCACCTTTTGTCCGGCTTCGGCGAGCGCGGCGACCAGGTTCTGGGTGGTGGTTGACTTGCCGATGCCACCTTTGCCATAAATAGCGGCTTGACGCAGTTTAGCCATGGTGCAATCTCCTATGTCTGTGTTTCTCTCGGGTGTTAGGAAAATCCCGTGTGCCCGTCCTGCATTTCGCAAAGACCGTGCCATAACTGGAAAAATCACCTAAGTGGTTGAAATGAAATCCGATATACAGACAGATACTGACGCTCCTGCGGCGACAAAACCCGACAACGAGGAGCATCGTTGTCGCACAGTCGACAACGACAAGGCCACGCTGCCGCGCTATGCGCGCCTGCCGATCAATCGCTGCAACATTCCGCCTGTCATACTCGGCAGCCTGGCTTTCCAGCACCATCCAACGCCCGTGCAACTGGACAGCGTGGCAGAGTTGCATGCCGACCTGTTCCACCGGCTCGATGCCATCGGCAACCGCGCCGACCGCGCGGAGGCCTTCCGCGATTACGTCGCGGTGCATTTCTGTCTGGAAGAACTGGAAAAGGCCGGCCTGACGCCCACGTCCAGATTCCGCGCCAAGGCCAACTGGATGCGCATCTTGCGCGGCTGGAGTTTCGACTCGGACGGCCGCGAAGGCGCCGTTCTCAAAGGCTGGGTGGAATCGCGCTTCGGGCTGCTGGCGCGCTTTCACGGCGAACCGCTGCGCGACTTTGCAAGCCCGGCCTACCTGCGCTATCAGGAAATGCGCTCCGCTGGGCTGTACGGAACCAACGCGCTGGAGGGGCAGCTCGACCTGCTCTATGCCTACAGCCAGTACGAGT
>CAZCJW010000413.1:0-1535 GCA_964499185.1 uncultured Propionivibrio sp.
GAGAAGGATCGCGTCATCCACGTGGCCGACAACAGCCAGGACATGATCGATGTCGGCCTTTCCGTGCGTCCTCCCGAAGTGACGCGGCGGATTGTCGATGCCGTGTGCTGTTCGGCGTTCGATACCGGATTGCCGGACAACTACGTCGAGAATGTCTTCTGTTTTCGCCTGCTGCACCATATCGGCAAGAGCGCCGATCGTATCCGCATGCTCAAGGAGTTTGCGCGCATCAGTTCGGATACGGTCATCGTCTCCCTGTGGGTGGACGGAAACTATCGCGCGTCCCGGGAGCAGAAGCGGCTGTTGCGCAAAGAGCGGAAAACCGGGGTGCTCGAGCACAACCGTTACGTCATCAAGCGCCAGGATATCGAAGCCGATTTCGCAGCGGCGGGCCTGTCGGTCATTGGGCATGTGGATCTCGTGAAATACTGGGAGAAATGGCGTGCCTATGTGCTACGGGTGAAAAATCCTGGCTAAAGTGCCTCCGGTTTGTCCTCAAAATTGCTGGTCAACCACGGCGAACACGTTGACACCTACCACAGAGACGCAGAGACACAGAGGATTCGCAGAGAAAAGCAGAAAACCGGGAAACCCGCGTTTTGGTTCAGCTCACTTCTCGGTTTTCTCTGCGTCATCTCTGCGCCTCTGCGGTAGGGGTTGACGTCAAATGGGATTGCCTTGTCCTGAAGATCAGCAAGACTTTGCATTGGGCGTCGTCCGGTTAAGCTCCGTTTAAGCTTCGCTCCCTACGATGCAGTCCATCGACCACAAGGATGGACTGATCATGCGAACTGCCAAATACTCCCTGCTGGAAACCGTCGTTGCCTCGGCGTCGCTTTCCGACGCTGTCCGGGCGGCTCATGTCGGAGTCGATTCGCCCCGCCGACAGGAAGCAGAAAGCTTCATCCGCAGCGTCTTTCATCGCCACCACGAGGCGTATGTCCGATCATTTGCTCCCAATCTGCTGTTGCTCGAGCAGCAGGAGCGTGTGATTGCTGCCGTGGGCTGGCGCGGCGCCGATCAGGAACCCCTGTTCCTCGAGCGCTACCTCGACGACCCCGTCGAAATTCTCATGGAGCGCTTGACCGGGCAGGTGTTCTCCCGAGGACGCGTCGTGGAAGTCGGTCACCTGGCGTCTGCAAAGCCGGGGGGCAGCGTGCAGGCGATCGTGTCGCTGGCCCGTCATCTGGCACGCGAAGGCTACGAGTGGGTGGTCTTTACTGCCACGCGCGATCTGGTCCGCATTTTCACCAAGCTGGGGCTGCCGCTGCTGGCGTTGGCCAAGGCCGATCCCGCCCGGCTGGGGGCGCAGGCGGGAGACTGGGGGCGTTACTACGATGCGCAACCGATTGTCGTCGCCGGCCCGATCTGGCTGGCACTGGAACGGGTTGGGGGGCAGGCATGAGCGTCTCGCCTCTTTTCGCAACGCTGGCAGCGCGTCATCCGGAAAGCCAGGTCTTCCAAGGGACGAATTCTTCCTGGCGCGTGCGGGAAGTGCTTGAAGAGATTTCGGGTATCGAGGAGCATCTTGCCGG
>CAZCJW010000414.1:0-1534 GCA_964499185.1 uncultured Propionivibrio sp.
GCTCGGGGCCGGATCGATCACGACATTTCTACGCGTGGCGACGCCGACCTTGCGTCCGGTGTTTGTCGTCTGCGTGGCCTACGGTTTCATTCGCTCGATGACCACGCTCGGATCGGTTCTGCTGCTATCGTCGGCGCAGAATCAGGTGGCCACGACCTTCATGATCGATCGCATCGGCATCGGCGAGTTCGGGGTCGGCATGGCCTACGGCGTGGTGCTCGCCGGTTGCATCGCGGCGGTACTGTTTGGGGGATGGTTGTTGATGTCTGCGCACCGGCACTTGCCGGGCTGGGGTCATGTCATGACGGATCTGAAGGCAGCCATCGTATTGGCAGAGAAGAACGGCGTGCGCGGAGTGGCAAGATGAGTTACAGGATGAGTCGCCAATACATTCGGCACGTAGTGGCGCGCTCGTTGGCAAGGGGAGTCGGCTGATGGTGGCGTTTCACGGGGTTTCGATCGAAGCCAGAAAGGTATCGCTTTCGCTCGGCGACAGGCAGGTTCTCACGGATATCGATCTGCGGATCGAGGCCGGTGAGTTCTTCTGCCTGCTCGGTCCGTCGGGAGCGGGGAAAACCTCATTCCTGCGGGTGATTGCCGGGCTGGCGATGCCGGAGGCGGGAGAACTGCTGATCGACGGTGAGCGTGTTACCGCCAGGCCACCGCAAAAACGTGGAGTAGGCATGGTTTTCCAGGGGCTCGGGTTGTGGCCCTACATGACGGTAGCGGAAAACGTCGGTTACGGCCTGGAACAGCAACGGTTGCCGGCTGAAACTATCCGCAGCAAGGTCGCGACGATGCTCGAAATCGTCAGCCTGACCGAATTCGCTGAAAAATTCCCGGGGGAGCTTTCCGGCGGCCAGCAGCAGAAAGTGGCGCTGGCACGGGCGCTCGCCGTCGAACCGCGCGTTCTCCTGCTTGACCAGCCGATGTCGGCGCTGGACCTGACGTTCCGAACCCAGTTACTGGGCGATATCCATGCCTTGCAGCGGGAACTCGGAATCACCACGGTGATGGTGACCCACGAACCGGAGGAGGCGCTGAGTGTGGCGGATCGGGTGGCCGTGATCCGCGATGGAGCGATCCGCCAGATCGGTTCGCCGGCGGCGCTCTACGACTACCCGGCGGATTCGTTTGTTGCCGGCTCGGTGGGTACGGCCAATCTCATCCGAGGCAAAGTGCTTGAGGATGAAACGGGCCAACTGCGCTTCAACTCGGGTGCGACGGGGGATGTGCCGTTGTTTGAACGCCTGCATCGCCCGACCACCGGTTCTGCCGTGGCCTGTTTCCGGCCGACGTCGGTGCGCTTTGCGCCCTACGATGCGATGACGGACGCCGCCGATGCGGTCTGGATGCCGGGACGGATCGTGCGCAGCGAGTTTCGCGGCGGCTATCTGCGCTACAGTGTCAATGTGGGGGATGAAATCGTGGTGTGCGACCTGCCGCACCGCAAGGCTACCCTGGCGCTGCCGGCAGGAAGCGAGATTCTGGTCGGCGTCGAAACAAGCCAGATAAGGTTCATCAATGTCTGAAG
>CAZCJW010000415.1:0-1532 GCA_964499185.1 uncultured Propionivibrio sp.
GAGTTCTCGGCCTGGGCCGAAGCCTTCGGGCGCGACCGCTGGCGCGTGTTCAAATGCGAGGAGCGCATCCGTGTGGTCAACCTCGGCGGCACGGCCATCGGCACCGGCCTCACCGCGCCGCGCGAGTACATTTTCCGGGTCACCGACGCCCTGCGCGAGGTGACGAAAATGAATCTCGCGCGTGCCGAGAATCTCGTCGACGCCACGCAGAACGCCGACGCCTTCGTCGAGGTCTCGGGCATCCTCAAGGCGCACGCGGTCAACCTGTTCAAGATTTCCTCCGACCTGCGCCTGCTGGCCTCCGGCCCGCATGCCGGGATCGGCGAACTCCGGCTGCCGGCCGTGCAGGTCGGCTCCAGCGTCATGCCCGGCAAGGTCAACCCGGTGATCTGCGAAGCCGTCGGCCAAGTCGCCCTGCAGGCCATCGCCAACGATCAGGCGGTGACGCTCGCTGCCCAGTCCGGCCAACTTGAACTCAATGCCTTCCTGCCGCTCGTCGCGCACGCGCTGCTCGGCAATCTGGACCTCCTCGAACGCGCCGACACGTTGTTCCGCACGCGCTGCATCGATGGCATCGAGGCGGATGCCGCACGCTGCGCCGAGCTGTTGGAACACTCGCATGCGCAGGTTACCGCGCTGGTCCCTGCGCTGGGCTACGAACTAGCCGCCGACGTGGCCAAGGAGGCGCAGCGTGAAAAACGCACGATCCGCGAAGTCGTCCTCGCCCGCGGCCTGCTCGCGCCGCAGGTGCTCGACCGGCTGCTGTCGGCCGATGCGATGACAGCGCTGGGGTACGGCAAGCTGAACATCAAGGACTGATCATGCAAGATACTCCCAAGGGCCTGCGACTGCACATCGGGCTGTTCGGCAAGCGCAACAGCGGCAAGTCGACACTGATGAACGCGTTGATCGGCCAGTCGGTGTCGATCGTCTCGGCGCATCCGGGCACGACGACCGATCCGGTCGAGAAAGCCTATGAACTCGCGCCGCTCGGTGCCGTGGTGTTCATCGACACGGCGGGGCTCGACGATGTGGGCGAGCTCGGCGCCTTGCGCATGGAGCGGACGCGTGCCGTGCTGGAGCGCGTCGATCTGGCGCTGATCGTCGTCGATGACGGGGGCGTCGGCCCACTCGAACAGGAATTGATCGCTACATTGCGCGAGCGCAAGACACCGTTCGTCGTGGTCTTCAACAAGTCTGACTTGCAGGAACCGGGCAAGGCGCAACTCATGGACCTTGCCGCCGACAACGTCGAGTCGGTCGTCGTCTGCGCCGCACAGGGCTCGGGCATCGATCTGCTCAAGGAGGCGATGTTCCGCCAGGCGCCGGAGGGCGGGCTGGACGACGCACGCCTGATCGGCGATTTGATCGGCCCCGGTGATATCGTTGTCCTCGTCGTGCCGATCGATCTCGGCGCGCCGAAGGGCCGCCTGATCCTGCCGCAGGTGCAGACGCTGCGCGATATCCTCGACAGTGACGCGACCGGCCTGATGGTCAAGGAGCGCGAGCTTCCCGATGCGCTGGCACGCCTC
>CAZCJW010000416.1:0-1523 GCA_964499185.1 uncultured Propionivibrio sp.
CTGCATCTTGAGCCCGCATTCTGGGCGGAGGCGTGGCCCTGGCGATCCTGCCGGATAGTCTAGCCTCTGTTCCGGCACGCCTGTTCGTGCCGTGCCTCGTTTTGCAGTATCCGCTTGTGGAGTCGTCTCATGAAGGAAGTCCAATTCAATCAGCTTGCCGCTGAAGGTTACAACCGCATCCCCGTCACCCTCGAGACCTTTGCCGATCTCGACACCCCGCTTTCGATCTACCTGAAACTGGCCAACGGCCCGTACACCTACCTGCTCGAGTCGGTGCAGGGCGGCGAACGCTTCGGCCGCTATTCGATCATCGGCCTGGCCGCGCCGACGCGCATCGTCGTCAACCGCCACGAAGTTCTTGTGTTGACCGCCAACCGCATCGCCGAGCGCGAGAACGATACCAATCCGCTCGACTTCATCGGCAACTACATGAAGCGTTTCCGCGCGGCGCCGCTCGCCGGCTTGCCGCGCTTCTGCGGTGGCCTGGTCGGGTGCTTTGGCTACGATACGGTGCGTTATGTCGAAAAGAAGCTGACGCGTACGGCCAAGACCGATACTCTCGGGACGCCGGACATCGTCCTGCTGCTCTCCGAGGAAATCGCCGTCGTCGACAATCTGTCCGGCAAGCTGACCCTGGTGGTTTATGCCGAACCCGGCGTGCCCGGTGCGTACCAGAAAGCGCAGGCGCGGCTCAGGGAACTGCTCGCCAAGCTGCGCCAGCCGGTGGAAATCCCGATGGAAAAACCGAAGCCCTCGGAAGCGGCGGTGTCGCTGTTCGGCGAGGCGCAATACAAGCAGGCAGTGCAGAAGGCCAAGCAGTACATCACCGATGGCGACATCATGCAGGTGGTGCTTTCGCAGCGCATGACCAAACCCTTCGGCGCGAGTCCCATGGCGCTTTACCGCTCGCTGCGCTCGCTCAACCCGTCGCCGTACATGTTCTATTTCGATTTCGAGGATTTCCACGTCGTCGGCGCTTCGCCGGAGATCCTGGTGCGCCTGGAAGGTGACACGGTGACCGTCCGTCCGATCGCCGGCACGCGCAAGCGCGGTGCCTCGTTCGACGAAGACCAGGCGCTGGCCGCCGAGCTGATGGCCGACGAGAAGGAATGCGCCGAGCACCTGCAACTGCTGGATCTCGGGCGCAACGACGTCGGCCGCGTGGCGCGGGTCGGCTCCGTCAAGATGACCGAGAAAATGATCATCGAGCGCTACTCGCACGTGATGCACATGGTCTCGAACGTCGAAGGCAAGCTGCAGCCCGGGCTCAATGCGCTCGACGTGCTCAAGGCGACGTTCCCGGCGGGTACCGTTTCGGGCGCGCCGAAGGTGCGGGCGATGGAAATCATCGACGAACTCGAGCCGGTCAAACGCGGCATCTACGCCGGGGCGGTTGGTTACATCGGCTTTCACGGCGACATGGACCTGGCCATCGCTATCCGCACCGCCGTGCTGAAGGGCGGGCAATTGTACGTGCAGGCCGGAGGAGGAATTGTTGCGGACTCGGTTCCCGAATCGGAATG
>CAZCJW010000417.1:0-1508 GCA_964499185.1 uncultured Propionivibrio sp.
CGCACCTGACGCGCTCGTTCCGCCGTTCGTTCGGCTATACGCCGGGCGACTTGCTAGCGGCAAACTACAGCAGATAGCCCTATTACTTCCTCATTTCGCGGGGTCCGCAGGCTGCCAGCCGGCCGGATTGCAGAGCACTTCTTCCGCCTCCCGGATCAGGCCGAGCGAGATGGCATGGCGGCCGCCTTCGTATTCGGTGGACAGCCAGGCATCGAGGATATCGAGTGCCTCCAATACGCCGGTGATCTTCCCGCCCAGGACGAGGATGTTCGAGTCGTTGTGGGCACGCGTCATCTTGCTCATGAACGTGCTGGTGCATAGCGATGCGCGCACCCCCTTGAACTTGTTGGCGATGATGCTCATGCCGATTCCGGTCGAGCAGATCAGGATTCCTCGTGCAGCACGGCCGTCTGAAACGGCGCTGGCTACCTTCTGCGCAAAATACGGGTAGCGCACGATCTCCGTGGATCCGGTTCCCACGTCATTCACCGCGATCCCTTTCGCGCGCAGGAATTCCAGAATCTCGAGCTTCAGCTGATAGCCCCCATGATCGTTGCCAATCCAGATTTCACTGCCGCTCATCACTTTCTCCCCAACCGAATTCATTCGACAGTGCGCGTGCAGTTGCCATTAAAGCACCGCGGTTTCGCCTTTACTGCAGCACTTCGCACTGGATCTTCTTCAATTCACAGAACTTCACCAGCGCATCGATGTGATCCCCGTAAATGCCGTGTACATGATTGCTGTCGTAGTCCTGGATCAGCCGTTCCGGATCGACATCGACCGCGACGAAGCCATGCGGCCATACCGGGCAGGATTCCTTCAGCTTTTCCTCGGGGAACTGCCTGAAGCGTCCGCGGAACAGCGTCATCTTGTACTGGTCGCCAACGCGGCTCAGGCGCCCCAGGGTGACCTCGCCTTCGCGCGCGATGTACTGGACGTGGCAGCCCTTGCCGCCGTACTTGTTGATGATCGGGTGCAGGGTGACCTTCTTCAGGTTGGCCTCCGGCTGGTTGCTGCGTCCCGCGTACCAGGTCGACATGGCGCCGCAATTGCAGAACACGAACACCCCGGCCGCCTTGTCGTAGTGGCGGAAATCGAAGAACAGCGCGGGCTGGTCGGAAACGAGCTTCATGATCTGCATGGTCAGCGCGCCGTCCGAGTCGGCTTCGCACGAATAGACCACCGGTTTCTTCGTTCCGTCCCAGTCGTAGGGATCGTTGAACAGCGCAGCGGACAGGCATTGGGTAACGTAGTACTCGCTGAGGTCGTAGTGGCATTTCACCCCGACAAAATCGAAATGCCGCTCCTCGATCAGCTCCTTGGTCGCCATGTAGCAGCGAATCTGCATTTTCAGCGAATCCGGAGTCAGCTTGTCTCCGTCATAGCGGATCGCGCCCATTTTCTCCGACAGCCATGCCAGCGCCGCGTCCACCCTGGTTTCGTCGACGATGGCCGCACGGCGCAGGATCTCGGACTGGTCGACATGGTCGGCATCGACGCCGAAG
>CAZCJW010000418.1:0-1505 GCA_964499185.1 uncultured Propionivibrio sp.
TTTGGTGGTGGCCGTGCCGAGCAGGTCGGGCTTCATGGCCTTGGCGCTGGTCTGCAGCGAGGACAGAACACTCTGCAGCGTTCCCATCGCGGAAATCTTGGTTTCGTAGGACGCCTGCTTGGTCTGCAAACTGGTCAGCGACGCCTTTTCGACCGTCATCAGCTTGGTGATCAGCGACTCCAGTTCCAGTCCGGATCCTGTTCCTAGCGAGGTAATCGTAGCCATATAAACTCCTGCCTGGCTGATTGATCTGGCAAATGCGCTCTCAAACGCGTTTTTCGATGAGGGATTTTACGCCTTCTGTTCGATGAGCAGGCCTTTCAGCTTGTCGATGGCCTTCGAGATGGCGAGCATTTCTTCCGAGGGGATCTGCTTGATGACTTCGTCTGTCGCCTGGTCTATCACCTTGACGACGGTACGACCCGTGTCCTTGTCAATGCTGAAATTCAGGGTGTTGCGCAGCGATTTCACAAAGTCGTTCATGCTGTCGACAGCTTCCTGCAGTTCCTGTGGCGAGATGGCGCTGTTGGTCGCTGGCGCGGAAGTCTGGCCCCGGGCGCCGCCGACGCTTTCGCCCTGCTGGAGCGACTTGGTCTGGCCATAAGTGTCAGCCAGTGCGACGGAGGGTTGAACGGTCGAACCAATCGGTTGGATAGGCATGAATTTTCCCTTCCAGAAGCGCTGAAAGCGCGTTTGCGTTTCCGCCCACGCGCTTCAGCCTCGAACTGAGAAAGTGACTTTGTGGAGAAACAGTCGCTTACTGTAGCAGCGAGAGTACGTTCTGCGGAAGTGCGTTAGCCTGGGCCAGCATGGCCGTTCCCGCCTGCTGCAGAATCTGGGCGCGGCTCAGGCTCGCGGTTTCCTCAGCGTAGTCGGCGTCCATGATGCGGCTACGCGCGGCGTCGGTGTTTTCCTTGGCGGCCGAAAGCTGGGACAGAACGCCTTCGAAGCGCGACTGCAGGGCGCCGAGGTCGGCACGGCTATTGCTGACGGTGTTGATGGCCGTATCCAGCGCGCTCATGGCGGCAGTGGCCGCGGCGACGGAGCTGATGGAGGTCAGGCTGGAGACGTCGACCGAAGCGATGGTAATCGCGATCTTCGACTCGGTGCCGGTCGTCGCCCCAATCTGGAAGTTGATACTGGAGTAGCTGCCATCGAGTAATTTCGTGCCGTTGAAATTCGTGGCGTCCATGGCACGAGCAACTTCGCTGGCCAACGCCGTAAATTCCTTGTCCAGCGCGGCGCGGTTGGTCGAGTCGTACTGGCCCGATGCGGCCTGAGTTGCCAGTTCGCGCATGCGCTGCAGGTGGGTCGAGACAGTGCTCAGGCCGGCTTCGGCGGTTTGCGCGACGGAGATGCCGTCATTGGCGTTGCGCATGGCAACGGTCATGCCGCGGCTTTGCGAGCTCATCTTCTCGGCGATGGCCAGGCCGGCGGCGTCGTCCTTGGAGCTATTGATGCGCAGGCCGGAGGAGAGGCGCTGCAGCGAAGTCTTGAGCGCGCTC
>CAZCJW010000419.1:0-1502 GCA_964499185.1 uncultured Propionivibrio sp.
GCAGCCAGAATATTGACGATGCCCTGGCCATTGTCCGTCTGCATCAGGTCGTTGATGTCGAGCATCGGCTCGCCGAAGAAGCGGTCGCCACCCTGCTGCTCCAGTGTCAGCAGCCCGCGCTGGATGGCGCCGATGGATGCCGCCGAAACGTTGCCGTATTCAGTGGTAAAGGTCTTGGCGTTTTCGCCGACATGCTGGACCATCGCCCGCAGATCCTTGAGGTCGAGCAGCAACATGCCATTGTCGTCGGCGATCTTGAATACCAGCTGCAGAACACCCGCCTGCGTGTCGTTCAGATTGAGCAAACGGGCCAGCAGCACCGGGCCCATGTCGGAAATCGTTGCGCGCACCGGATGACCCTGCTCGCCCGCCACATCCCAGAACGCGGCCGGGAACTTCGTCGGCGCCCAGTCGACGATTCCCAGAGACTCGAGACGTTGTTTGAGTTTCGGACTCTCCACCCCCGGCGCCGCAAGACCGGACAAGTCGCCCTTCACATCGGCCATGAATACCGGCACGCCGATGCGGGAAAAACGTTCGGCCAACACCTGCAAGGTGATCGTCTTGCCGGTACCGGTCGCACCGGTGATCAGGCCATGCCGGTTGGCCAGCGCCGGTAACAGGCAGAGTTCGGCATCTTGATTCTTGGCGACAAAGAGAGAACTGGGCATTGGCAACTCCGCAATAAGAACGATGGTAAGTGATAGAATGCGCGGCTTTATTATCAACCATTTGCACGGCGCCTTGTTGCCCGCGAACATTCCCGCAACACTGCGCACGCCCAGCATTCAGACGAGGTAAGACATGGCCGGACATTCCAAATGGGCCAACATCCAGCACCGCAAGGGTCGCCAGGACGAAAAGCGCGGTGCCGCGTTTTCCAAGATCGCCAAGGAAATCACCGTGGCCGCCAAGATGGGCGGTGGCGACCCGGCGTTCAATCCCCGGCTGCGCCTCGCCGTGGACAAGGGCAAGGCGGTCAACATGCCCAAGGACAAGATCGAGAACGCCATCAAGAAGGGGACCGGCGAACTCGAGGGCGTCGATTACGTGGAAATCCGCTATGAGGGCTACGGCATCGGCGGCGCCGCGATCATGGTCGACTGCCTCACCGACAACAAGACGCGCACCGTCGCCGAAGTCCGCCACGCTTTTTCCAAACACGGCGGCAACATGGGCACGGACGGCTGCGTGGCGTTCCAGTTCAAGCATTGCGGGCAACTCATCTTCGCCCCGGGCACCGACGAAGCCGCGCTGATGGACGCCGCCATCGAAGCCGGCGCCGAGGACGTGATTACCAACGACGACGGCTCGATCGAAGTCATCACTCCGCCCGCCGATTACATGACCGTCAAGGAAGCGCTGGAAGCGGCCGGCTTCACGGCCGAATTCGGCCAGGTCACCATGAAGGCCGAGAACGAAACCGAACTGACGGGCGACGACGCCGTGAAAATGCAGAAACTGCTCGACGTGCTGGAAAGCCTGGACGACGTGCAGGAGGT